>NZ_CM183454.1:0-345369 GCF_059512505.1 Candidatus Pelagibacter sp. uisw_098 | reverse complement strand
AGAATTACAACTTTTGCATTTGGTATTTTAGCAATTGCAATTGGTTCGTGCTTCTGGGTAATTGATGCTGCTTGGGGATGGCACTTTGATGGATGGATGCTTAAAATTTTAGGATATCATGACGCTTACGCATCAGGAGTAATTCACGCAATTGCGGGTGGGTTTGCTTTAGGTGTTCTAATCGTTTTAGGACCTAGAATAGGAAAGTTCTCATCAAGTGGTGAACCAAGAAATATAGGGCCAAGAAACCCGTGGCTAGTTACAGTTGGATTATTTTTAATCTATACTGGTTTCTGGGGATTTTATGCGGCATGTAATATACCGATATTTGATCTTGGACCTGAATATGGAATGGAAGGTGTAACATACTGGACAGCAACAAACATATATGTAACCCCAACCACACTGAGTGGAATAACCTATAACTTCTTGATGTCATTATCAGGTGGATTATTGGCTGGATACGTGGTCGCTAAAGGTGATCCATTCTGGACTTACTCAAGTGGACTAGCTGGGATCATCTGTGCATCTGCAGGTAATGATTTGTATCACCCGATACAAGCAATGCTTATTGGTGCGATCGGTGTTGTTATAGCATACAAAATGCATTACTGGGTTGAGCGTAAGTTCAAAATTGATGATGCAGTTGGTGCAGTAGCAGTACATGGTTATGCGGGTGTTGTTGGTCTTATAATTTGTGGATTTGTTTTAAATGGTTACCCAGCATCTGGATATAATGTTGGAGCTATGTGGGATGGATCAACTTATGCATCAATCAATCCACTTGGTCAATTCCTTGGAGCAATTATAATGTTTGGAGTTCTTGGAATGTTACCAGGCTACGTTATTGCTAGAATACTAAGCGCTTTTGGTAAATTAAGAATACCGCGTGAAGTTGAAATAGCAGGACTAGACTATGAAATAATGGAGGACGATAGAGAAGCTGAAAAAGCAGTCGCCTCTTCAACTAGGTAAAGGAGAAAAAATATGGCTACAGTTACAAACTGGATAGATCATTTAAGTGCAAAAGAGGTTGTCGGAGCAGTTTATCCGGGGGCTGGATCCACTGAAACTTTACTAGTTATTCTTGGTGTAGTTTTTTGGATTGGCTGGCATGTTATAACTGCTAGATCTGAGAGTGAAAAACTTTCAAGATTAGCAAGAAAAAGACATGGTGCAAATGATCATAAGAGCAATATTACCGACTGGTAATATCAACTAAAAATTTGGGCGCTACTTAATTGTGGCGCCCTTTTTTTTTACAAAAATTGTACAATCATGGATAGAAATAATAACGAAGATCACAGACCAAGTAAGATGAGGGGTGTCGTTTTTCCAAAAGCAAAATATGGAGTGATAGCAGCTATCATCATCATTGTAGTGGGAAATATTTTCTACTATAAGGAATTCTTAATATCTTTAATAAAATAAACTTAAAAATCTATGTGTGGAATTGTAGGGATTTATCTTAAAACAAAAAAATACGAAAAAGATCTTGGTAAATTTTTATCTGGAATGCTTGATGGTATGGCAAGTAGGGGTCCCGATAGTGCTGGGTTTGCAATATATACAAAGCAAAATAAAAATAAATTTAAATACTCTATTTGTTTAAATCAATTAACTGACAAAGAGTTTAAAAAAAAAATATCTAAATTTTTAAAAAAAATAACACTTAAAACTTTTTCAGATCATGTGGTTCTTGAAACAGATGAAAAACCAAAAAAAGTATTAGAAATTTTAGACACTAAATTAAAAGAAGTTTCTTTAGTTGGTTATGGCAAAAGTATTAATATCTTCAAACAAACAGGAAATCCTAAAGACGTTGTTAGAAAGTTTAAATTATCTTCTTTTTCAGGAACACATGCAATAGGACACACTAGGATGGCAACAGAAAGTGCAATTACAACTCAAGGTTCACACCCCTACTCTACATCAGAGGACGAGTGCTTGGTTCATAATGGATCTCTTTCAAATCATAACAACATTCGAAGATCTTTAAAAAAAGAAGGTCAAAAATTTAACTCAGAAAATGACACTGAAGTTGCAGCTGGGTACATCTCTAATCAAATTTCAAAAGGAGAAAGTCTAGAAAAAACTCTTAAGAATAGCCTAAAAGATTTGGATGGTTTCTATACGTTTATAGCAGGTACTAAAGATGGTTTTGCGCTGTTGAGAGATGAAATAGCTTGCAAACCAGCAGTCGTTGCAGAAACAAAAGATTATGTTGCTGTTGCTTCAGAATTTCAATGCATGGCTCACTTGCCAAATGTAAACACAGCTAAAATTTTTGAACCAAAACCTGGTATTGTTTATCACTGGTAAACCTATGAATTTAGATCTAAATAAAAAAAAACTAAGAGAGATTAATCAAATTCTACAAAATGTTGGTAGAGAAAAAAATAACAGAATTTTTCAAATTTTAAATCCCCAAGGTCGACACGCTATTTGCGCAGGTTTAAAAGATGATATTGAAATTTCAATAAAAGGTCACACTGGCTATTATTGCGCAGGAATGAACCAAAATGCTTCGGTAACCGTGCACGGAAATGTTGGTACTGGTGTTGCTGAAAACATGATGTCTGGAAAGGTCATTATTAAAGGTAATGCTTCTCAGTCTGCTGGTGCAACAGGTCATGGTGGTTCTTTAATTATTGAAGGAGACGCTAGTTCAAGATGTGGCATATCAATGAAAGGGATTAACATTATAGTAAAGGGCTCTGTTGGTCATATGTCAGCATTTATGGCGCAAAAAGGTAATTTAATTATTTTGGGAGACGCTGAGGCTGATTTAGGAGACTCAATTTATGAGGCTAAAATATTTGTTAAGGGTAAAGTTAAAAGTTTAGGTTCTGATTGTATAGAAAAAAAAATGGATGATAAAAATATAAAAGAATTAAATAGAATTTTTAAAGATTTGAATATATCTGAAGACGCAAAAAAGTTTAAAAGATATGGATCTGCGAGAAATTTATATAATTTTAAAATTGATAACGTGAGCTCATATTAGTTATGAAAAAAGATTTAAAAGAATTTAAAACATTTCCTTCTTCAACAATTAAAGAAATTCAAAGAGCTGCTAAGGAAGGAATTTACCAAATTAGAGGATTAGGTGCTAAAAGAAAAGTTCCAGACTTTGATGACTTGGTATTTTTAGGTGCTTCAATGTCTAGATATCCATTAGAAGGTTATAGAGAGAAATGTAATACATCTGTAATACTTGGGGACCGTTTTGCAAAAAATCCTATTAAATTAGATATACCAATTACTATTGCTGGAATGAGTTTTGGAGCTTTAGGTGCTAATGCAAAAGAAGCTTTAGGTAGAGGTGCTTCTGCTATGGGAACTTCAACAACAACTGGAGATGGAGGTATGACAAAGGAAGAAAGAGGATCTTCTAAATATCTAGTATATCAATTATTGCCTTCTCGATACGGTATGAATCCAGATGACTTAAGAAAAGCAGATGCTATAGAAATAGTTGTGGGGCAAGGTGCAAAACCTGGTGGTGGTGGAATGCTTCTTGGGCAAAAAATTAATAAAAGAGTTGCTGGTATGAGAGCTTTACCTGAGGGCATAGATCAAAGAAGTGCTTGCAGACACCCAGATTGGACAGGACCAGATGATTTAGAAATAAAGATTCAAGAGTTGAGAGAAATTACAAATTGGGAAAAGCCAATTTATATAAAAGTTGGAGCAGCAAGGCCATACTATGACACGACTTTAGCGGTAAAAGCTGGTGCTGATGTTGTTGTGTTAGATGGAATGCAAGGTGGAACAGCTGCAACACAAGATGTTTTTATAGAACATGTGGGTATACCAACTCTCGGTGCCTTAAGAGAATCTGTAGATGCTTTAAAAGAATTAAACATGCATAGAAAAGTTCAATTAATTGTTTCTGGTGGAATTAGAACTGGTGCTGATGTTGCAAAAGCAATTGCAATGGGAGCAGATGCTGTATCAATAGGATCTGCTGCTATGATGGCTTTAAATTGTAATGCAGACCTTTATAGAAAAGATTATGAAAAACTTGGAACAGAGCCGGGTTACTGCCATCACTGTCATACTGGAAAGTGTCCAGTGGGTGTTGCCACACAAGATCCTATACTAGAAAAAAGACTCAATCCTATAGAGGGTGGCAAAAGATTAAAAAATTATTTATCCACATTAACCCTAGAGTTGCAAACACTGGCGAGAGCAAATGGAAAATCAGATGTAAGAAATTTAGAACCTGAAGATTTAGCAGCTTTAACAGTTGAAGCTGCTGCTATGGCAAGAGTTCCATTAGCTGGAACTAGCTGGATACCAGGACTAAAAAATAAAAAATAGTATTGTGAAGACTAATTAACAGTTGTAAATTAAGAAATAAAATATGCCTATTAATTTATCTAAAATTGCTAAAGCTAAAAAGATAAAATATTTTTTGATTAGTTTTGTAGATTTTTTTGGTGTCTTGAGATCAAAATTAGTACCAGCACAAGCAATTGCAGACATGCAAAAAAATGGGGCGGGTTTTGCAGGTTTTGCAACTTGGCTAGATATGTCTCCTGCAGATGGGGATATGTTTGCTTTACCAGATCCTAAAAGTTTAATTCAATTACCCTGGAACAAAGAAATTGGCTGGTTAGCTTCTGATTTATATATGTATGGTAAACCTGTTAAGGCTTCACCTAGAGTAATGCTCAAAGAGCAAATTAATAAATTAGATAAAAAAGATTTAGTCATGAAGTCAGGTGTAGAGTGTGAATATTTTTTGATATCAGAAGATGGGAGTAAAATTGCAGATGCTAGAGATACTCAATCAAAACCTTGTTACGATCAGTCTGCTTTAATGAGGAGATATGATTTAATCAAAGAAATATGCGATAGCATGATTACTATGGGTTGGAACCCATACCAAAATGATCATGAGGACGCTAATGGCCAGTTTGAAATGAATTGGGATTACACAGATTGTTTAACTACAGCTGATAGACATGTATTTTTTAAGTATATGGTTAAGTCATTGGCTGAAAAACATGGTCTTAGAGCAACATTTATGCCAAAACCTTTTAGCAATCTAACAGGTAATGGCTGTCATGCTCATATTTCTTTATGGAATGGAAAAATTAATAAATTTTTAGATAATGAAGACAAATTAGGTTTGAGCAAATTAGCATATAATTTTCTAGGTGGAATTATGAAACTCACTCAGCCATTAACTGCATTTTTTAACCCAACAATTAATAGTTATAGAAGAATAAATGCACCACCAACAAAATCTGGTGCTACATGGTCGCCTAGTAGTATTTCTTATACAGGAAACAATAGAACTCATATGATAAGAATTCCGGATAAAGGTAGATTTGAATTAAGGTTAATGGATGGAGCAGTAAATCCTTATTTGCTTCAATCCGGAGTAATAGCTGCTGGATTACATGGAATAAATAATAAAATAGATCCTGGTGAACCTTTGTCTTGCAATATGTATACTGATCATAAAAATTACCCTAATCTAAAGAAATTACCTGACATAATTGAAGATGCTTTAGATCAACTAGAAAATAGTAAAGAAATTAAGGAAGCATTTGGTAGTGATACTATTAAAAGCTATCTAAAATTAAAAAGATCTGAAATTAAAGATTTTAATCAAGAAGAAAAGTTTGATAAAAAAAGCTCAGTAACTCTCTGGGAAAAAAATAGTACTCTTGATTGTTAATAAATGAAATCAATCCTTCAAAAAAATCTTTGGTCTATTACATCATTTTTAGAAAATAAAGATTATAACTTTAATAGAGAAAATATACTCACTCAATTACCAGAAAGTTTTATAGATGAAGCGATAGAAGCTATATCTAGTTGGGACATTTACGCCCCTACACCACTAATTAAATTAGATAAATTAAATGACGAATTAAAATTCAAAAATATTTACTATAAAGATGAGGACAAAAGATTTGACCTTAAATCATTTAAAGCGTTAGGTGGAGCTTTTGCTGTTTATAAAATTGCAAGTCAAAAAAAGAACATAACAATTTCGACGGCCACAGCAGGAAATCATGGAAAATCAGTTGCATGGGGGGCACAAAGACTAGGTTTAAAATGTAAAATATTTATAAGTGAATTTGTTAGCGAGTCTAGAGCTGAAGCTATGCGTAATCTGGATGCTAAGGTTATTAGAGTTAAGGGTAATTACGACAATTCATTAAAGGAATGCATTAAACAGTCTAATGCAAATAATTGGGAAATTGTACAAGATGTATCTTGGGAAGGTTACAAAGAAGTACCAAAATTGATTATGGCTGGGTACACAATAATGGTTAAAGAAATTTTAGATGAAATAAACTCAAATTCAATAACACATGTATTTCTTCAAGCAGGTGTTGGAGGAATGGCAGCAGCAATGATCGCTGGCTTTGCAAAATTATCTAAAAATATCCCAAAGTTTATTACTGTTGAGCCAGAAAATGCAGACTGTGTATTTCAAAGCATTAAGAATAATAAACCTACAACTGTAGATATTAAAAAAGAAACAATAATGGGTGGAATGTCTTGTGGAGATGTTTCAGGTATTGCCTGGGAAATTTTAAAAAATTCTACAAACTACTGTTTAACCATACCTGATGAAGCAATCTCAACTACTGTTGCACTACTAGCAGAGAAACATTTATCTGATGAAAAAATAATAGCTGGTGAATGTGCTGTGCCAGGTATAATTGCGTTAATAGGCTCATTTAACAACAAAGAATACTCAGATAAATTAGAGTTAAATGAACAATCAAATATACTATTGTTTGGTTGTGAGGGTTTAACTGATAATGCAATGTACCAAAAACTACTAAGCGATGGATTGCAAAAAATCTAAGTAAATATGACAAAAAAAGCTGTTGTTTGGATTAGAGAAGATTTTAGAATTGAAGATAATGAAACCTTAGCTATTGCAACTCAAAATCATGAGTTTGTAAGTGCTCTTTATATTTATAACCCAAAAAATTTTGACAAAAAAAGGGAGGCTCAAAAATGGTGGATCTCTAAAGCTTTAGAAAGTTTTAACCTAGATCTAAAAAAATTAAATATCACATTGGAAGTTCAATTAGGTGATGAACTAGAGGTATTATCAAATTTAAAGAAGAAAGATGATGTTACTGTTTATTGGAGTAAAGTATATGAACCAGATATAATTAATAAAGGTAAAAAGATAAGAGATCAATTCATTAAAAATGAAATTCAATATAAATATTTTAAAGGAAATATTCTTATAGAGTTTCAGGAAATAACTAAAGATGATGGCACACCTTATAAAGTATTCACTCCCTTTTGGAAAAAAACTGAGCAACTTTATATCTCAAAAGTACCTTCTAAATCTATAAAAGTTAAATCAAAAATAAAAAAAATAAATATATTTAAAAAATCAATTTCTATAAAAGAAATTTTACCTAAAAATGATTGGCATAAGAAATTTGAGAAATATTGGATACCGTCTGAACTAGAAGCTAAAAAATATTTACAAGAATTAATAAATAATAGAATTGAGGGCTACGGTGAAGCACGAGATATTCCAGGTGTTAATGGAACCTCAAAGTTATCTCCTTTCTTAAAATTTGGACAAATACATGTGGAGACAATTTGGAAGAAATGCCAAGACATTAAAATTAAAAAAATGGGGTATAGAAAATATATTAATGAATTAGGATGGAGAGAATTTTCTCATAGTTTAATTAATTACTTTCCACAAATGCTAAAAGGCAATCTTAGAAAAGATTTTGATAATTTTCCTTGGGTTAAAAATGAGAAGTTTCTTAAAGCTTGGAAAAAAGGTATGACAGGATATCCCATTGTTGACGCTGGGATGAGGGAACTGTACGAAACAGGATGGATGCACAATAGGGTACGAATGATTGTTGCTTCATTTCTTGTAAAACATTTAAGAATTCATTGGAACGAAGGTGAAAAACATTTTAAAAATTGTTTGGTTGATTATAATGAAGCTAGTAACGTTGCCCAATGGCAATGGGTTGCAGGCTGTGGTGCTGATGCAGCTCCTTATTTTAGAATATTTAACCCTATTCTTCAGGGTGAAAAATTTGACAAAGATGGAATTTATACAAAGAAATGGGTTCCAGAACTTAAAAACATGCCTAATAAATTTTTACATAAGCCATGGGAACTAGAAAGCAAATACCAAGAGCAGATTAAAGTTATTGTAGGTGCAGATTACCCAAAACCAATTGTAGACCACGTTGAAGCAAGAAATGCTGCATTAGAAGCTTTTAAAACAATTAAGAAAAGCTAATCACCTAAGTAATGAAGGACAATCAGTCTGTTTTGTTTCTCAATTCTATGCTCAAAAAGATATAACCCCTGCCAAGTTCCAAGTAATAACTCATTATTTTTAACGCTTAAAGAAATTTGATTATTAGTTAACGCAGACTTAATGTGTGCAGGCATGTCATCTTTTCCCTCAGCTGTATGGATATAAAGGGAATTATCCATTGGCACGAGCTTATTAAAAAAATTTATTAGGTCAGTTTGAACATCTGGGTCAGCATTCTCTTGAATTATTAATGAAGCACTAGTGTGTTGAATGTTTATATTAATAATTCCGTTATTAAACTCATTATCATTGAGCCATTTGTTTGTTTGGTTTGTAAATTCATACAGCCTCTGGCCGTTTGTATTCAATTCTAAATTAAAAAATTCTTGTCTCATAGCTTGTTATATTTGATAGATGTCAATTCATATAATCTACTAATAGTTCTTTTAAATATTTTCTTTAAATCCTCTGAAGAACTTAATAAATCTAATTTTAATTGAGACGATATCATTAGTGGTATATTTTTTTCATAAAGAATATCAATTAATGTAATAAATCTTTGTTGTTGATTAGAATTACCACTATTAAAGGCAGGAATATTTTCGATAACAATAAAATTACACACTTCAGTTATTTTTATATAGTCTTCGGCTCCAATATTTTTAGAACATAATTCTTTAAAATCAAAACGTGCTATTCCTTTAAAGTAATTCTTAATACTAAGTTTTCTACCTTTAATGATTAAGGTCATTTCTTTGTTAGATAGATTTTTTGTTATTTTTCTAAAAAACTTATTAAGTTTAAAATTTGTTGTTTCATTTAATGGATAAAAATATCTTTCATTTTTATTTTTTAGAGATTTTCTATAGTCTTCTTTGATAATTAACTTTGCTTGATAACATTTTTCTTTCATTATTTTAATAAAAGGAAGAAATTGATTTCGTTGCAATCCATCTTTATAAAGATCATTTATTTTGGAATTTGATGTAAATAAAACTTTTATATTCTCATCAAATATTTTTTTGAATAAGTTACCTAAAATCATTGCATCTACAATGTTAGTGACCTGAAACTCGTCAAAATAAACTAATCTAGATTTACTTTTTAATTTTTTGACAAATTTATCTATAATATTTTCTTGTCTGTTTTCTTTATTTTTAAATACAAAATCATGAAAACCAATCATAAACTCATTAAAGTGAAGTCTTTGTTTAGTTTTGTCAAAATTATTATAAAAAAAATTTAATATCATCGTTTTACCTACGCCCACATCACCTTGTAAATAAAATCCTTTTTTAGAATTTTGCTTAGTAAATATCTTTTTTAAAAGTGATTTATTAAAATTCTGATTATAAAATAAATTCAACTCTTCTATTAAATCTAATTGATTGGAATTAATTTCTAAATTATTTTTTTTACAATAATCTTGAAATGATTTATTTAAATTCATTTTTTTTTTAAAATCTATACCATATTCTGACCTAGAACCTTTTCTTAATCCAAAGGGTCCAGATATAAATAATGTAAGTGGTTTTGTTCCTGGTTTAAGGTCGACTCTATGTAAATTATTTGCCGATCTAAATCCAATATATCCAGCTGGTCTCCAAAATCTTCCTGTATTTAATGTCTCCCAATAACCTCCCCTTAATATGATGGTAATGTAAGGAAATGTATGGTTATGGACCCCTTCTCCGTGATCGTCAGCTAACATTTCATGTAATAAAATATTAAATGGAAACCATGTAGGTCTATGTCTTAATAAAACATAATACCTATTCATCCACGGTTTTGCCTCATTAAATTTTGGGTGAGAAGGACCTCGATCTAAAACTATTTTTTTTCTACCTAGTTTATCAAGTAACTTTAAGAGCATTATTAATTAAATCTAATAATAGAGCCATTTTTGATTAAAAAAAGATTATTGTTATTTACATAGGGTTGTAAAATTATACCGCCTGAAATTTTATTAACACTAATAACATTTCCCGTATTTAAATCAGCAACAATTAATTTACCATCATTATTAGATAAATATATTTTGCTTAACGCAACAAAAAAGCCTGTAGTTGATATATCTTTTCTTTTCTTGGTTTTATAATTACTATGTAAATCGTTGATACGAATTATATTTCCATTTTTTTTATCAATTGCGTATAAATATCCCTTGTTGGAAACTGTTATTATAAATTTACCAATAATAACTGGCCTAAGATCTGAATTAATTTCATTTTTCCAATTAATCAATCCTGTAGTTGTATCTATTGAATAAAATTCACTTTTATTGTTTGAAAATAAAATTGAATTATCATTTATCACTAACTTAGAACTAGATAGTTGAAAGGCGTTTTTACTTATATTATTATTTTGGGTGGGTAATTGCCAAACTAATTGGCCAGATTTTAGGTCAACGGCCGTAATATCTCCAATTGAATTGTTAAAATAAAGATTTTCATTTTCAATAGCAATAGATATTTTTGTATTTGATTTTGTTAATGACTCTTCTGTTTTTAAATTCCATAATTCTGAACCATCTTTAATTGAGATGGATCTTAAAATATTTTTATAATCAACTATATAAAAAAAACCATCTTTAATTTTAATTTCTGAATTAAAAGGTACAATATTATTTTTTGACCAAATAATATCTCCTGTTTCAATATTTAATGCATAATATTTTGCAACATCGTCTGCTACTATTAATATATTTTTATAATTAGCAAAATTTAATCTTGGCTTAAGTTTTTTTTCACTTTTGCTATAAAAATTTTTTTTCCATATTATCTTTTGATTTTGATCATAAAAAATAATTGATCCTTTATTGTCAGAGAAAATAACGTTTTCATTGTAAAAAATTGGTTGGACATCTATGTATTCAAAATCATCAAATTTACTAAAATTATATTTACCAATTTTTTCTAAACCTCCCTCATAAGATAGATCACCAATATTATTTTGGTTATTATTGGAGTTTTTAATTAATTTTCCAGCTGAAACTTTAATTTCTAATGCGGGATTAAACTCACGCTCTTCTCTAAGCTGTTTTGTTAAAATTTTTTTAGGATTTTTAACTTCTTCAATATTGATCTTTTCTTTGTTCCAAAACTGTTGTTTTTTATTTATTGAACAGTTATTTATAAGTATTAAAATTAATAATAATAATAATAATTTATTCACCAAAATCTCTATTTAATCTTTTTTGAGATTCTACCTTAATGTTGTTGTTAGCATTTGGTAAAACCAGAATCTGATTGAAAAATTCTTTTGCTTTTTGCTTTTGATTTTTAGAATAAAAATATTCTGCTATTAAATATAAAGAATGTGACTTCCATATACTTTCTGAATTAATTATTGGACTAAGCATCCTTAGCAAATCATTTTCAGATGAAAAGTCCGAATTAAATAACGCTTTTTTATATATAATTAAATTTTTAATTTCTTCATCTAAGTTTGTTTTAATTATTAACTCATCAAATAAAATATTAATCTTATCTTTGTTAGCTATTAAATTATTGTCGATTAAAAAATACAAAGCCAATGGAGAGTAAGTTGTGTCATTTTCATTTATCAATTTAATTAATTGATCAATTGTTTTTTGCTTATCTTCAGTTTTAAAGTCTATTGTTGTTATATTAAATTGATTTGCTAATTTTATTTTGCTCCGTTCTTTCATTTCCTTCATTGAAAGATATCCAATGATTAGAACAATGATAATTGAAAATCCTATTATGAGGTTTTTCTTATTATTAATGAAAAAATTCTTAATTTTCTCATTTCTTGTGTTTGAATCTATAATAGTAATTTCTTCATCCATAATTAAATCATGTTTCTTAGTACATACTGAAGAATACCACCATTTTTATAATATTCTAATTCATTCTTGGTATCAATTCTGCAAAGTGTTTTAATTTTTTTAATATCTCCCAATGCATATTTGATCTCAACCTGTACGTGGTCTGATGGGTTAACACCTTCTTGAATATTAAGAACCGTGATTAACTCTGACCCAATTAAATTCAGATTAGTTCTATTGTTTCCTTCAGTAAATTGGAGTGGTAATACACCCATACCAATTAAGTTTGATCTATGAATTCTTTCAAAACTTTCTGCTATTACAACTTTTACACCTAATAATTTTGTTCCTTTCGCAGCCCAATCTCTAGATGATCCTGTGCCATATTCTTTTCCACCAATTACCACCAAATCAATTCCTCTTTTTTTGTACTCTTCTACAGCGCTATAAACTGGCATTACTTTTTCTTCTGGATATAATTTTGTAAAACCACCTTCTGTACCAGGTGCCATCTCATTTTTTATTCTAATATTAGCAAATGTTCCTCTCATCATAACTTCGTGGTTTCCTCTTCTTGATCCATAAGAGTTATAATCTTTTGGTAGAATTTGATGTTCCATAAAATACTCTCCAGTAGGGCTTTCTTTTTGAATATTTCCAGCTGGCGAAATATGATCTGTTGTTACCATGTCACCTAAAATTAATAATGGTCTCGCATCTTTAATGGGTTTAAAACCTTCAGGCTTATCTGGTAAATTTTCAAAGAAAGGTGGTTTTTTTACATAAGTAGATCCTGAGTCCCAATTGTAAATACTTGTGTTTTCTGTTTTGATTTCTTGCCATTGTTTAGGTCCCTCTGAAACATTTGAATATCTTTTTATAAACATTTCCGCGTTAAGCGCTTCCCTTAAAGTGTCTTCTATCTCTTTATTTGACGGCCAAATATCTTTTAATAAAATATCCTTTCCTACTTTGCTTTTGCCTAATGGCTCATTGTATAAATCAAATTCCATATGTCCTGCAAGAGCATAAGCTACAACAAGTGGGGGTGAAGCAAGGTAATTTGCCTTAATATGGGGGGATATTCTCCCTTCAAAATTTCGATTACCAGACAATACTGATACCGCATATATATTTTCTTTATCAATAGCCTTTACAATTTCATCAGGCAAAGGTCCTGAATTTCCTATACATGTTGTGCATCCATACCCCACTAAATTAAAACCTAATTTATCTAAAAATACATTTAGTCCAGCTTTTGCTAAATAATCAGTTACTACTTGTGATCCTGGAGCTAATGATGTTTTAACCCAAGGTTTAGTTTCTAAACCAAGTTCTACAGCTTTTTTAGCTAATAACCCCGCTCCAATTAGAACATTTGGATTTGATGTGTTAGTGCATGAAGTGATTGCTGCAATTAATATTGATCCATCTTTAATTTCATAATCTGTTCCAGAAACTTTTGAAATTCTTTTTTCTTTTCTTTCGGTTGCATCTTTTAAGACTTTTTTAAATTCTCTAGAGGCATCTGTTAATAAAACTTTATCTTGAGGTCTTTTGGGTCCTGAAATTGTTGGAACAATTGTTGACATGTCTAATGACAATGTGTCGGTAAATTCAATTCCATCACTAGCCCATAAGCCCTGCTCTTTTGCATACTTTTCAACAATGTTAACTGTATTTTTATCTCTTCCTGAAAATCTTAAATATTTCAATGTTTCATCATCGATTGGAAAAAAACCACAAGTTGCACCATATTCTGGGGCCATATTTGCAATAGTGGCTCTATCAGCAAGTGTTAAATTTTTTAATCCCTCCCCATAAAACTCAACAAACTTCCCCACAACACTTTTATCTCTCAACATTTTTACTACAGTTAGAACTAAATCAGTTGCAGTTGTGCCTTCTGGCAATTTATTGGTTACTTCAAATCCAATTACTTCTGGAATTAACATTGAAATTGGCTGGCCTAACATCCCTGCTTCAGCTTCGATTCCGCCTACACCCCAACCAAGAACAGATAATCCATTAACCATAGTTGTATGACTATCAGTGCCAACTAATGTGTCGGGAAATAAATAATCTTCATCTTTAAATTTTTCTGACCAGACTACCTTTGATAAATATTCTAAATTAACCTGATGACATATTCCTGTTCCGGGAGGAACTATTCTAAAGTTATTAAATGCTTGTTGTCCCCATTTTAAAAAAGAATATCTCTCTCCATTTCTTTGAAATTCAATATCTACATTTTTTTCAAATGAGTCTACGTTTGCCGACTTATCAACTTGTACCGAGTGATCAATAACCAGGTCAACCGCTGATAGTGGATTAATAGTATTTGGGTCTTTATTTTTTTCTTTAACAGCTTCTCTCATAGCAGCAAGATCAGCTACTGCTGGAATTCCAGTATAGTCTTGCAACAAAACTCTAGCAGGTCTGTAAGCTATCTCAGTTAATGATTTTTTTGTCTTTAACCATTCTTTAATTGCTTCTATTTGACTTTTAGTAACCGACAAATCATCTTCATATCTTAATAAGTTTTCTAATAAAACTTTAAGTGATTTGGGAAGTTTTGAAATTCCATCTAATCCATTTTTTTCCGCTTCATTTAAAGAATAATATTTATATTCACTATTATTAATGTTAATAGATTTTAAAGAATTATAAGAATTTTTTTTACCTGGTTTCATATTATAAATAAAATGTTGCGATACAACTTAATAGAAGCAGTGACATAACATAATTAAACCATTTAATAAATTTATCATTTGTCGCGAATTTCCTCATAAATTTACCTATAAATACCCAAAAGTGGATACTAATTATTGCAAAAATGAAAGCAACACCAATTACCCATGAAGAATGGTTTAAAAAATTACCTCCCGGCTCAACGTAGGTAGATACAGATATAATAGCTACGACTACACCTTTGGGGTTTAAAAATTGATACATAAAAGTTTCAAAAAAACTAACAGCGTTGAGGCTCTTTTCTTGAGTATTATTTTTAGAAAATGAAATTTTGTAAGCTAAGTAAATTAAAAATATAGTTCCTGTCAAAATTAGTATTTTTTGAATTATTGGATAAAGTTTAAATATGTTTATTAGCCCAAAATTCACAATGGCAATCATAGTAGTAAAACCAAAAATAACCCCTAACATGAGTGGTATAGTTTTTTTTATTCCATGATTAAAACCTGAGTGTGATGCAACGATATTGTTTGGACCTGGTGAGCAGCTAGTCACAAACATAAATAAAGAAAGTGATAAAATTTCAGGATGCATTTTTATGCAATAGATAATCCATTTTTTGACTCATAAGATGGATGAACCAAAATAACTCTTCCTTCTTTATCAATAGAGCCTAAAATTAAAACTTGTGATACCACGCCAGCAATATTTTTTTCATGAAAGTTACATACACCAATTACTTGCTTACCTTTTAAATTATCTTCATTATAATAATGAGTTATTTGAGCTGATGATTGTTTAACCCCTATTTCTTCTCCAAAATCTACCTTTATTACTAGTGAGGGTTTTCTGGCTTTTTCATTTTTCTTAACAGAGACAACAGTTCCAACTCTAATATCAACTTTATCAAATATATCATAGGTTATTTGTTCTTTCATAAATTTAATATATATTAAATCATATTTATGAGTACAGAAAATAATACAGATCAATTATTTAATGATTCTATTAAGATTTTAACTGATTTAATTAGTTTCAAGACAATATCTGGAGGAGATAACAATTCCTTGATTAACTATTGTGATAAAATTCTAAAAAAACTTGGTGCCACATCATTTAAAACTTTTGATGATGAAAAAAAAAGAGTTAATCTTTTTGCAACATTAAAAGCTAAACATCCAAGTGATAAAAAGCCAATAATTTTGTCTGGCCACACTGATGTAGTTCCTGTTTCAAAAGGATGGAGTACAGATCCATTTGTAGCAACAATAAAAAATGACAAGCTCTTTGGTAGAGGTGCTTGTGATATGAAGGGCTTTATTGCTTGTACGTTGGCATTTGCACCAATTTATGCAAAAGCTAATTTAGATAGAGACATTCATTTTTCTTATACTTTTGATGAAGAGACTGCGTGCATAGGTGCTCCAATTTTAATTGAAGAATTAAAAAAAAGAGAGGTTAAGGATGGTATTTGCATTATAGGTGAACCCACAAACATGAAAATCATAGACGCACATAAGGGGTGCTATGAATACACAACTTACTTTGAGGGTTTAGCTGGACACAGTTCCGCACCTCATAAAGGTGTTAGTGCTGTTGAATACGCTTCTAGATATATTAATAAATTAATTGAATTAAGAGAAAAACTTAAAGAAAGAGCTCCTAAAGACTCAATTTTTGACCCTCCACACTCAACACTTTCAATAGGTGGAATTTTTGGTGGTATAGCACACAATGTAATTGCAGATAAATGTCATGTTAACTGGGAAACAAGACCAGTTGTTAAGGAAGATGGTATTTTTTTAAATTCAGAATTAGATAAATATGCAAACGAAATACTTTTGCCTGACATGAAAAAAGTTTTTTCCAACTCTTCCATTAGAAAAAATATTATTGGTGAAGTGGTGGGTTTTGACAGAGTTGAAAAATCTAATGCTTGCGAATTAGTTTCAAGTCTAACTGGTGACAATACAAGAGAAGTTGTTTCTTTTGGGACAGAAGCTGGATTATTTCAGGAAATTGGAATAAGTACTGTGGTTTGTGGTCCTGGCTCAATTGAGCAAGCACATAAAATTGATGAATTTATAATTCTTGATGAGCTAAAAAAATGTTTAAATTTACTTGAAGGAATAAAAAATAATTCTGTTGTGAGTTAATCGTTCCAACCGCTTACTACCTTAACCTCTAAATATTCCTCTAAACCTAATTTACCAGCTTCACGGCCGATACCCGAATGCTTGTACCCACCAAATGGTGCATCAGGTGCTAAGCCTGCACCATTAATATCAACCATTCCTGATCTTAATTTTCTAGCCACTCTATTAGCTTTTTCTTGATCTTGCGTTTGAATAAAGTTTAATAATCCATAAGGAGTATCATTAGCAATAGCGATAGCTTCCTCCTCTGTTTCAAAAGGTATAATTGATAAAACGGGACCAAATATCTCTGTTCTTGCAATTTGCATTTGATTGTTAACATCTGCAAATGCTGTAGGTTTTACAAAATAGCCTTTGTCAAGACCGTCTGGTTTGCCGGTTCCCCCAGCAACTAATTTAGCACCTTCATCTATGCCTACTTGAATTAATTTTTGAATTTTATCAAATTGTGCTTTTGAAACCACAGGTCCAATATGATCACCTTCTTTTGTAGCAACATCAACTTTCATTGAATTTGCAAAGCTTTTTACTCTTTCTACAGTTTCTTCATAAATTGATTTTTCAACCAACATTCTTGTTGGCGCATTACAAGATTGTCCAGAATTTCTAAAACATCTTAATGCACCTCTTTCAACTGCTTCAGGATCTGCATCTTTAAATATAATATTTGCACCCTTCCCTCCAAGTTCAAGACTTACTCTTTTAAAGTCACTTGCTGCATTTTGAGAAATTAGCGCACCAGCTCTAGTAGATCCTGTAAATGAAATCATATTTACATCAGGGTGACTTGTTAATGCATTTCCAGTAATGGCCCCATCTCCGTTAACTAGGTTGAACACGCCTTTTGGTAATTTAATTTCATCAATCATTTCTGCTAAAATAATAGATGACAAAGGTGCTATCTCAGATGGTTTTAACACCATTGTACAACCAGCTGCTATTGCAGGAATTACTTTTAAACAAGTCTGATTCATTGGCCAATTCCATGGTGTAATTAAAGCACAAACTCCCTTTGGCTCATGTATAATATTATTATTTAAAGCATGAGGCCCTAATTTTGCTTCGAATGTATATTCTTTTAAAACTTTTATATAAGATTTTATGTGACTTGCCCCTGTACCTGCTTGTAACTGTATTGAAAAATCAATAGGTGATCCCATTTCAAGAGAAATGGCTTTTGCCATATCTGCCCATCTTTTTTTATAAACTTCATACAAATTTTCTAAATATTTTAATCTTTCTTCTTTAGTTGAGAAGGCCCAAGTTTCAAATGCTTTTGTGGCTGCATTTACAGCAGCATTTACATCTTCAACTCCACCCAAAGATATAACTGCACACTCTTCTTCTGTTGAGGGATCTATTACTATTAAATCGTTTAATTTTTTTGGAGAAACCCACTCACCGTTAATGTAAAATTTTTTCTTATCAAGCATTTTTGAAAAATATCTTATCTTTTAACTTTTGCAAACAAATTAGTTAACTCATAAACAATCGTTGCTGCTGCTAAAGACGTAACTTCTGCATGATCATATGCAGGAGAAACTTCCACAACATCTGCTGAGATTAAATTTAAACCTGATAGGCCTCTTATCACATTAACCATTTCTCTAGTAGTCATGCCTGCAATCTCTGGTGTACCAGTTCCTGGTGCAAAAGCAGGGTCTAGAACATCTATATCTATTGATAAGTAAAGTGGATTATTGCCTACTCTTTTCCTTATTCTTTCTACTATTTTATCTATTCCTTGTGTTTGGAACTCATCACAGTGAATAATTTTAAAACCAAATTCTTCATCATTTTTAATATCGTCCCTACTATAAAGTGGTCCTCTTATTCCAACATGCATCGAGGCATCATCTAAAAATAAATTTTCTTCTCTTGCTCTCCTGAAAGGTGTTCCATGCGTATAAGGAGCACCAAAATAAGTGTCCCAGGTATCTAAATGTGCATCAAAGTGTACTAAAGCAACCGGTCCATTATTCATCTTATTAATAGCTCTTAGTAATGGAAGAGCAATCGTGTGGTCTCCACCTAAACTAATAATACCACCAACTTTATCTAATAATTCATTGGCACCCTCTTCTATTTGTTTAATAGCCTCATCTATATTAAATGGGTTACAAGTTATATCTCCTGCGTCAGCTACTTGCTGAACTTTAAAAGGTTCCACATCATAACTAGGGTGATAGTTAGTTCTCAAATGTCTAGATGCTTGCCTAATACTCATTGGACCAAATCTTGCCCCAGGTCTATAACTTGTCCCAGCATCAAATGGTATTCCAACAATGGCTACATCGCAGCTTTCAACATCTCTTAATTCTGGCAATCTAGCAAAAGTAGATGGTCCAGCAAATCTAGGAACTTTAGTTCCACTAACAGGCTGAATAGGGTTTTTATTTCTTTCTTTTTTCATTTATAAATAGAATGTATCACATTCTTTAATAATGGAATATCTTCTATCTTTATAATTATGAACGTAATAAGAGCAATTTTACTATCAATTATTTTCATTACACCACTTAAAGCTAATTCTATCTATAATCTCATCAAAATACCCAACCTAGAAATTTATGAAATAAATACTAAAAATAAACTTAAGTATTTTTATGCTGTCAGACCTTTTAGGCTAGGTACTCAAAAAAATGTTGTTTGTTCAGATTCAAATAAAAAAGATTTAGATGCAAAATATAAAATTATTCATAAAAATCTTAGTAGATATTCTTATAATTATTTAAAAAAAATTAATCTCAAATATATTGTTATGTGTGAAAATTTATCTATCTCAGAGTTGTATACGGCTGGCATTCCAGATAATGTAATGAAAACATTAATACTGGATATTAAATTTAATGAAGATTACTTTGAAAGAGTAATTCATCATGAGGTTTTTCATATAATATATCTTCAACATAAAAGTATTTTTAACGAAGAAGAGTGGATTAAATTTAATAATTCTAACTTTAAATATGCTGAATGTTCTACATGCACAAAAAAAATAAGCTTAGAGCAATACCAAGAAACAAAAGGTTTTTTCACAGAATATTCTAAGTCCACAGCCTCAGAAGATATGGCAGAAGTTTATTCACACATGATCTACTTAAAGGAAAAAGAAATCAACCAAATTCGTAAATCAGATCCTATTTTAAATAATAAAATTTCATATATTGAAAATAAAATAATGGAAATAGATAATTCTTTTATTTTTTGATGATAAAAAAAATTAAAGCCTCTAAATCAGAAAAATTTATTTTTGTTTTTTTAATTTTATTAGGTATCACAACTTTCTGGACATATTTTATAGTTAAAAATAAATGTTTATTTGTCAAAGATATTGATCCAAAAGATATTACATTTAAGAAGCCAAATAATATTGCAATTTTAAATGCACCTTGTGGAAATGTAATTATAGAACTTTATCCAAATATTTCACCAAATGCCGTTCAAAGATTTATTACTTTAATTAAATCGAATGCTTATGAAAATATTGCTTTTCATAGAGTAATTGAAAATAAACTCATTCAGGCTGGTGACCTAGAGTTTGGAAAAAAAGGAAATTTAGATTATGGAAAAATTGGTACTGGAAAATCAGGTTTAGGTACAATTAAATCAGAAATCGATAGTAGCTTTAATTACACTAAAGGCAGTGTCGGGTTAGCCCGAACATTTAAGAACGATACAGAAGACAGTCAATTTTTTATAATTCTACAAGATGAGCCATTATTTGAAGGTGAATATACACCTGTTGGTAAAGTTCTTTATGGTCTAGAAGTCTTAAAAAAAATAAAATATGAAAGACGCTCAGAGTATATATTGAGACCTGATTTCATTAATTCTTTTAAAATGCTGAATAAATAAAAGATAAAACCTCAAATTGAACCCATTTTAGTCAGTAAAGTTTTTATATTTTGTAGATATAGGTAGCATATTAAAATTTACACCAATATTTACCGTATTTTAATTAGTTAAATTTTGATGAAATTAATTTATTATGAAAGCATTAAAAAAAGTTTTCAAAAAAAAATTAAGTTTAAGTAAAAAAAAAATAATCGACAATCCTCTAAAAATTCTTAAGAGAATTACATCCTTATCTTTGGCAGAAAAGTATAAGAACTTCAAAGAAAGAGCTAAACAAAAAGAACTACATAGAATCAAATTATTAAAAGAAGAAAAAATTAAAGAATTAAAAAAAGAAAAGTTAGAACAAGAAAAACAAAAAAATGAAGAAATAAGATTAATTAAACAAAATGAATTAAATCTAATAAAGGAAGAAAAACAAAAAATAGAGAAACAAGAAAAACAGAAAATAAAAATTATAAAACAACAACAACAAATTGAAAGAAAAAAAATTAAACTTGAAGCTCAAAGAATTAAAGCTGCAGAGCAAAAACTAAGAGATGAGGAAGAAGAAAAAGCAAGACAAGATGATTTAAAATTAAAAGAAGAAAAACTAAGACTAGAATTTTTTGAAAAGCAAAGAATAAGACAAGAGCAACAAGAAGCCAAAATTGAAAACGATAAATTAATGGCTCTTGAGAGACAGAATGTCCGTGAAGCTAAACAGAAAATAAAAGATGAGGAAGAAAGATTAAAGAATATTGAAATTGATAAACAAAAAAAAGATGAGCAAAGATTAAATGAAGAAGAACATAAATTAAATTATCAAACCCAAAAACTTGAAGAAGTTGAACAAAATATCAAAAAAATTGAGGCTGAAAGATTAAGAGAAAAAGAAATAAAAATATTAAAAGAAGGTGATGAGTTAAGAGAAAAAGAAAAACAACTTAGACTGAAAGAACAATTAGAAATAGAAGAACTTAAGGAATTGAGATTAAATGACCTCAATCAAAGAAAAATTCAAGAAGAGTTACAATTAAAAGAAGAAGAAATAAGATTAGAAAATTTAAGAGAACAAAAAATAATTCAAGCCAGAATTCTCGAAGAAAAAAGAATTAAAGATGAAGAAGAGAGAATAAAAGAATGGGAAAGGAAATTTGATAAGGAGCAAATAGCAAAAGAAGAAGAATTAATTAAAAAATTTAATGACCAACTAATTAGAGAAAAAGAGGAAAGTGAAAAGATAATAGAATTTAAAAAAGAAGAAGTAATACAAGAAAAAAAAGAAAAAATATTAGAAAATGAGTTAAAAAAAGTAGAAGACGAAAGATATTAGTTAATTAAAGGTTTTCCTGTTGCAAGTGTGTATTTAATTCTATCTTAAGTTTCTTGTGTTTCAATTAATCTCATAAATGCATCTAATTCTAATTTAAATAAATCATCTTCTGATAAAATTTTATCAGTGGTTGTGTCTCCTCCACTCAGGACATGGGCTAATTCCTTTGCAACTGTAACACCGTGCTCATGAGTTATTTTTTCATTGTAAAGTTTTTCTACAATTTTTTATAATTTTACAAGATGAGGCCTTATTTGAAGCTGAGTATATACCTATTGGGAGAGTGATCTATGGTTTGGAGATTTTAAAAAAAATAAAATATGAAAATCGTTCTGAGTATATATTGAGACCTGACTTTATTAATACTTTTAGAATACTGAATTAAATTATTTTGAAAGTTTAAGCTATCTATCTTAATAACCTAGATTTTTATCTATCTGATTAACTAACTCTTGATCTTCTATAAAAAGTTTTAAATTTTTTACAAATAAATCGAGGGTCATTTTTACATAATTGCCATTATCATCAGATGAAACATGGGGAGTAATTACAAGATTTGGGGTATGCCAAAGTTTTGAGTTACTTTCAATCGGTTCTGGAGTAAATACATCAAGTATTGCTCCCGCTATTTCTTTCTTATTAAGTTTTTCACACAGCGCATCATAATCTAATACTGATTGACGACCAATATTTACAATACCACAAGTTGGTTTTAATAAATCTAATCTTTTTTTATCAATCAAATTTATAGTTTCAGGAGTTTCTGGTAATGCAAGATACAAAAAATCTGCCTCTGGTAGCACTGAATCTAATTTATCAATTGTTATAATTTTTTTACACCCATCCACAGATTTACCTTTTTTATTTACACCAATGATATTTACACCAAGTGGTTCAACAAGCATCGCCATGGAAGACCCTAGCGAACCAGTACCTACTAAAACAATATTTTTACCAGCTATTGGATTGCTGAATAAAGATACGAATTCTTTATTTTTTTGATTTGTTATAATCTTGGGCATATGATTTTGAAGCATTAAAACACTCATTAAACCATATTCACCTGCTTTCTTAGCATGTACACCACTACTGTTTGTTATTATCAATTCATCTGGTGCCCATTTGAAAGGTGATATATGCTCAACCCCAGCAGCTGTACAATGTATCCATTTTAAATCTGGTGCAATTTTTTTAAGATTTTTTGTTGGAAAATCATAAGTAAGTAAGATTTCTGAATTAGATATAGATGAATTAAAATTATCTTCATCCCAATCAATAAAAACTTCTATTTTTTCTTTAATACCGGGTTCTTTCTCTAAAGCATTATCAATATGCTCTTTAGTTATAGTGAAATTTTTTTCACCCTCCAGGTCACTTGGAAATGTTCCTGGTCGTCCATGGTTATTCTTAACGTGAATCTTGATTTTCTTATAGCCCATCAAAGTTTCCTCTTTCTTCCATTTTATGAAGATTATTTATTATAGCACTATCTCTTTCTTTCAGTGGCATATTCTCTAAATCAAACTGCATTTTCATTACTGATGAACAAATTGATTTAACAAATTCTTTATCATTTTTATTTCTTTTTGGTGCTCTTAACACTGTATCTTGCCCATTTGTTCTTACAATTTCACCTTTTTTTATTTGTGGTTGTGGTGGGTCTTTTCCTTCTTCTAAATCTTTACTTAACTTTCTTATTCTTCGTCTATAAATCATCACACCTTGATCGGTTGGCATTAAATGTTCTCCTTTATGAGTGCTGATTGATCCCATTCCTTCTACTGCCTCTGCATCACCAGGACTTTTTTGCTGCTCTAACAGAGTTCTATTTGCGATTTCACCAGCTTCAATCTTTTCAAACCCTTCTTGATTATTATACTCTATAGGATCGCCTCTCTCACCAAAGTTTGCCCATGCTAATGCTACACAATGATGATCGTCAACAGGCACTACCCATCTTGTAAAAGAACTTCTACCAAAATATTTACTCTTAGTTCCATCTGCGGCAAACGCTGCACCAGCTTGAGTAAAGTTGGGCAAAATTAATTCATTTACTCTAATCCATACATTGTCATCTATTCTTCTAGTGTTGCAGCCAAGGTATTGTATGCCTCTTTCATAAAATTCTATTTCACCAACCTCTGCAAAACCTTCAGAAAATTGAATTCCAGAACTTTGTCCATGTAAAAAAGAAGTATGGACAGGATCCATAATTGCATCAAGCACCTGAATCCAATTACAATTATAATTTATACGATATGGACTGGATGTGTTTCCAGGTATTTCAAACGCATCATATTGTGGAAATTCTGGTATTTTATCCATTGGTCCTAAATAAGAAAATACTAATCCATTAAATTCAATTACTGGATAAGCACCAAGTTTAAACGTTTCTCTTATTTTTGTTGCAGACTTAGAATCTGGATCTTCTCCTGGGGTTTCAAGAATTTCTCCATTTGGAGAAAATAACCATCCATGATAACAGCATCTAATACCTTTATCTTCTGTTTTTCCATAAACCATTGATGCACGTCTATGGGGACAAGCTTTATGAACTAAGCCTATATTTCCCATGGTAGTTTTGAATATAACTAAATCTTCGCCTAAAATACGGATTTCTTTTGGCGTTTCACTAACTTCAGAGGTTAAAGCTACAGGGTGCCAATAACATCTTAGATATTCTCCACAGGAAGTCTTGGAACCTGTTCTTGCTAAATCTTCGTCAATCTTTGAAATTATTGATTGCTTGTAGCCTCTAAAGTCTTGGCTTCTAAAATTTTGTTTATCCATAAAATTTGTTCATTAAAACTATTCTATTGTAAACCTTAATATTCTAAAATAAGGTTTTCAATATAATAATTTAGTATTTTAAATTAAAGATCAAATGTCAAAAGAGAAAGTCCTTACTAAAATTAAAAGACCAAAAAATTTAAATACTATATTTGGGTTACCTCCAGAATCTTATACTGATGATGGTTTTTGGAAAAAAGAATGCAATACAGTTTTATCTGATGATTGGTTGTTTGTTGGTCTAGTTCATGAGCTTAAAAATCCTGGTGATATAATTCCTTTATCCATTGCAAGCAAGCCTATATTTCTTGTTAAAAATCTAGAAAACAAAATTTCTGCTTTTCATAATGTATGTAGTCATCGATGTTTAAAACTAGTTGATGAAAAAAAGAATGTAGGAAAAATTATTAAATGTCCTTACCATGCATGGAGCTATAATTTAAAAGGAGAATTAAAGGCTGCACCACATATAGGTGGTACAAATCAACATAAACCTGAGGGTTTTAATTTTTTAGATCATGGATTAAAGCCAATTAGAACTCATATTTGGCATGATTGGATTTTTATAAATTTTAATGGAAAAGCAAAAAAATTTGAAGAATATGCTAAACCACTTATAAAAAGATTTAATGATATTGATTTAACAAAGTTAAATTATATCGCAACTTTAGATTTTGGTAAAATAAATACTAATTGGAAATTTCTTATTGAAAATTTTATTGAACCTTATCATGTTCAGTTTGTCCATAAAACAACAACAAATCAACCCTTAAAGGATCATTACACCTTTGTTGATGGTAAGTGTTATGGAAGTGGTGTTGATGTTGAACAAGAAGATGAAAAAAATTACAATGCTTTATCTGTTACCTCAAGATACTTATCACTTTTTCCAAATTTTATAATGGGGACTTATTATCCAAATCAAGTTGGTGTTTATTTAAATATTCCTATAAGTCCAGGCATAACTTCACAAAAAAGGATAATCTATACTATGGATAATAAAGTGATGACTAAAAAAGAAATTCAAGCAACTAAGGATATTTGGTGGAGTGTTCATAAAGAAGATCATGAAATGTGTGAAAGGTTACAAGAAGGTAGATCTTCTCCAGCATCTAATAATGGTGGGCTTTTATCTCCTGTATGGGAAAAAGGAGTTCAAGCTTTTCAAAAACTTATAATTAATTCTATTAAAAGATCTTTTAAAATAACAAAAAGGGTAAAAAATGTCTAAAGAAATTAACCTGGAGGGTTACAGACTTGCTCACACTATGATCAGAGTTAAAAACTTAGAAGCGTCTTTTGATTTTTATTGCAAAACTTTAGGGATGAAAATTTTAAGAAAAACAGACTATCCAGATGGGAAATTTACTAATGCCTTTATTGGTTATGGTCTTGAAATAGAATCGCCATGTTTAGAACTAACCTGTAACTGGGACCAAAAAGATGATTATGACAAGGGTAATGGATGGGGACATGTTTGCATAGAAACACCAGATGTTTACAAAGCTTGTGATGATCTTGCAAAATTAGGCATAAATATTACTCGTAAACCAGGCCCTATGAAGCACGGAACTAGAATAATAGCCTTTTGTGAAGATCCAGATGGATACAAAGTCGAGTTAAATGAACCAGTAAAAGTATAAATAGAAAGGGGAGATAAATGTCAAAAAAACCACAATTATATAAATTTAAAGATATTGAAAATAGACTTCATACTTTAGAGCCAGGAAAAAGTTACATTAAGCCTTTTGTGACCAGCAAAGTGAGTAACACAATGTGCGGAGGTTTAAATTTTTTAAACAAAGCTTCTATACCGTGGGATTTAACTTGTGATGAAATCATCTATTGTATGACAGGAACTTTTCGCCTTACATGTAATGGTGAGTCTTATATTTGTAACCCTGGAGATGTGCTTTATATCCCAAAAGATAATCATATTGCTTATGAATGTGACGAAAAGTGTGTAATATTTTACGCTGCTTATCCTCATGATTGGAAACAACAAGCAGGTATTACATTCGTACCAGGAATAGACCCTGAAGATATGCCACAATAGTAAAGCTAAAGGAGATCAATATGAGTAAGAATGAAAAAATTTATTATGAAAACTTTAAAGATGCAGTTGAACGTAATAGAAAAAAAATACCTTCTGTTCATAAAAGATTAAAAGCGGCTGGTGTAAAATATGTTTTATCTAGCTGGATTGATCTCCATGGTATACCAAAATCAAAGCCTGTACCAATGACTGATTTTGAACCATTATGTTTGGGTAAAGGGCCTCAGTTTGCCGTTCATTCAATTTCTTTTGTACCTGAACTTACTCCTGCAGACTCTGATCAGGTCATGTTACCAGATTTAGATGCTGTTTATATTTGTCCATGGGACAATACTACTGCTATTATTTTTGCAGATCTTTTTTGGGAAGATAAACCATACAATGTTTGTCCTAGACAGGCGTTAAAACGAGCAATGCAAAAAGCTCAAGATGCAGGATACAAAGGAATGGCAGGAATAGAACCAGAGTTTATTGCAATGAAGTATGATGAAAATGGCCAACCTGTTAAAGCTATTGATAATGATCCAGTAAAGGGTCTTAGACCTAGACGTCAAGCTTTTGGCTACGATGTAGAGCACACATTAGACTCTATGCATTTTTTAAAAGAGCTAATAGATATCTTAAATGATTTAGGTTGGATGATCCATGATGTTGTAGCAGAAGGAGCTTATTCTCAATTTGAATTAGATTTTCATTACACCAACCTTTTAGAGATGGGAGACAGATTAGTTTTTCTTCGAATTCTTTTAAAAGAAATAGCTAAAAAAAATAATATGTTTATTACCTTTATGCCAAAACCTACTATAGGTGACTGGAGATCAGGAGCTCATATTAATTTTTCAATGGTAGATAAAAATGGAAAGAATGTTTTTGATGGTGGAAATAAATGGTCTAAAGAATCAATCTTTGCTGTTGGTGGGTTAATGAAACATGCTGAAGCAATAACTTCCATTACTTGCTCAACTGTAAATTCATACAACGGATTAGTGCCAAGAGTTGGTGGTTTTGAAGGTGGAACTGTAACTTGGGCTCCAACAAATATTACTTATGGACATAATAATAGGTCTGCACAATTTAGATTACCTCAAAATAGATATTGTATTGAAAATAGAGCAGCAGATATGACAATGAACGTATATCTGGCACTTTCAATGACAATTTCAGCAGCAATTGAGGGAATTGAAAACAAAATACATCCAGGGAAACCAACTGACCAAGATTTATATAATATGTCAGAGAGTGAGTTTAAAAAACTTGGAATTAAGAGATTGCCTAGAAACCTGCTGTCAGCGATTGAAGCTCTAAAAAATGACAAACTAACTGATGAAGTCTTGGGATCAGTAATGAAAAAATCAATACTAGCTTATAAGAATGATGAATGGGAACGATACCATCAAGCAGTTACTGACTGGGAAGTAAAAGAGTATCTTAGACTTTATTAATGAAAGATTATCAGGAGTTTAACTTAGGAAATATTAAACTCTTATCTGGTAAAATCTTAAAGTCTACCCAATTAATTTATAAAACTTATGGTAAGCTTAATAAAGATCATTCAAATGTAATTGTACTTCCAACATTTTATACAGGCACTCATATTCGTAATGAAGGTTTTATTGGAAAAAATAGGGCAATAAATCCAAATAAATATTTTATTATTTCAATAAATATGTTTGGCAATGGTTTCTCAACGTCACCAAGTAATACTATTAAATCACAACGTGGTTCTCAATTTCCTGAAATAACACTCTGGGATAATATTTATTGTCAGCAAAAATTAATAAATGAAAAACTTAAAATAAAAAAGATTGCACTAGTAACAGGCTGGTCTATGGCTGGATGTCAATCATATCAATGGGCGGCTCAATATCCTGAGATGGTCAAAGCAATTTTACCTTTTTGCGCATCATCAAAAACTTCAATACATAATCATGTTTTTTTAGAAGGTGTAAAAGCAGCTCTTGTAACAGATAGAAATTGGAACAATGGGAATTATAAAAAACAACCAGTTGATGGCTTAAAAGCCTTTGGACGTGTATATGCTGGTTGGGCCTTCTCTCAAGATTTTTATAGAAAAAAACTTTATAACAAATTTGGTTTTAATAATGTAGAGGATTTACTTAAAGATTGGGCTAATGATCATGCAAAAAATTGGGATGCTAATAACCTTTTAAGTAAATTAAAAACTTGGCAATTAAATGATATTAGTAAAAATCCAATATATAAAGGTGATTATATTAGGGCGCTTAAATCAATAAGAGCAAAGACAATTTTAATGCCCTGCAATCAAGATTTATATTTTAGAACAGAAGAGAATGAATTTGAAAAAAGATTTATTAAAAAATCATTATTAAGGCCTGTTGACTCAGCTTATGGACATTGTGTAGCAAATCCAGGTAATGATAAAAATTTTGAAAAAAAATTAGATAAGAATATTAGAGAACTTCTAGCTTAATTGATTAAAGGTTTTCCTGTTGTTAAAGTATGTTTAATTCTATCTTGTGTTTCTTTTGTTTCAATCAATGTCATAAAAGCATTTAGCTCCAGTTTAAACAAATCTTCTTCAGATAAAGTCTTGTCTATTGTGGTGTCTCCTCCACTTAGAACATTTGCTAACTCTGTTGCAACTTTCATTCCATGGTCTAGAATTACTTTTTCATTATATAATTTATCTAAAAGTTTAATCATTTCATCTTTTACAACTTTTCCTGGAAGTTTAAATGTATTTTCAGCTGGAGGTTTAAAGTCTCTATTTTCTTCTAAAATTTTCCTTGAAACTTCTAGTAAGCTATTTCTACTCATTATCTTCTTATCCTCTGATCTTAAATATTTCATAGGTTCAGCTTCAACTGGAGAAGTTGCAGTTTTACCATATCCTATAATATCAAATACCTTTAATGGAGCATAATGAGGATCATTTTTAGCTTCTTCAGTTTCTAACCATCTTGCTAACATCTCTTTACATCCTCCACCGGCTGGAATTAATCCAACCATTGTCTCTACTAAACCAATAACAATATTGGTATGTGATGCTACAAAATTACTATGAACTAAAACTTCAAAGCCTCCCCCTAATGTTAAGCCTGATGGCGCTGATACAACAGGATGATTAGAATACTTAAGATTTTTACATGTTTCCTGAAAATATCTTACAAATTTTTCTATAGATTTAAAGTCCCCTTTTTCAGCAAATTCCATTGTATAGCTCAAATTAACCCCAGCTGAAAACTGCATACTTTCATTGATTATTATTAATGGTTTATCAGTGGCTTTTTTTAGAGCATCCATTGAGTTATAATCAAGTGCATTAGCCTTAGTTGTAAATTCAACAATATTATAATCTTTAAATCGATAAATTTTTGCTGAACTATTCCCATCAATATTAGTGGCTGTCTTTTTAACTTTTCCTAGGGTTTCAATATCTGTATATTTTTGTCTTACCCCATGAAAATTTTCATTTTTTGTTACAGCTAAATCTTCTAAAAACTTATTTCCTTTATAATTTTCTATTTTATCAAAGAAATTATTAACTCCAATTTCCTCAAGCATTTCAAAAGGGCCTTTATTCCAATTGAAACCTAATCTCATTGCCTCATCTATATCATTAAACTCATCAGTTATTTCTGGAACTAATGATGAGGCGTATTTAATTATTTTTGAAATTACAGACCATGCATAATCTCCATACTTATCTTTTCTATTAATTAAACTTTGTAAGCCTGGTTTATCAAATTTAATATTTATTTTTTTTGTTGGAGAATATTCACCTGTTTCTAAGTTAATTGCTTCTAAAATTTTCTTATTTTCAACTTTATTCATTCTGTAAAAGCCACCTTTGCCTTTACGTCCAGTGTAGCCAGTTTCTATTAATTTTTTAACTAGCGATATTTCTTTGGCAACTTCTTGGAATTCATCTTCTTTTGAAAGTTCTTTTATAAAACTCTTAAGCACATCTGCCATTAGATCTATTCCAATTAAATCATATAATCCAAATACTCCTGTCTTGGGAATCCCCATTGGTCTTCCAAAAATAGCATCTGCCTCTTCGATAGAAAGTTTCATTCTAAAAGCTTCAGTCATTGCTACTTGCATCGCATAAACTCCTATTCTGTTTCCTAGAAAACCAGGAGTGTCATTACAAACAATAGAACCTTTTCCTAAATCTTCTTCACAAAATTTTTTTAAAGAATTAATTTTTACAAAATCATTATTTTCACTTTTAACAATTTCTAGTAAATCCATATATCTCACAGGATTGAAAAAATGTGTTATACAAAAATCTTTTTTATCTTCTGTAGATAGTTTTTCTGATAGAATGCTAATTGGTATGGATGAAGTATTAGACGATACTATTGATCCTGCTTTTCTTTCTTTAAAAATTTTTTCATAAATTTGATGCTTAATATCTATTCTTTCAACAACAGCTTCCACAATCCAGTCTGCTTCGTTAACTAAATTAAAGTTATCATTAATGTTTCCAACATTAATATTATTAATTTTTGATTTATCAATTAATAGTGGTGGTCTAGATTTTTGAATTCTTTCACGAGCTTTTTCACTTATTTCAGTAGTTAAATCTAATAGAGTGACTGGAATATTGGCATTACATAATTGTGCTGCAATACCACTACCCATTGTACCCGAACCTATAACTACTACTTTTTTAATTTCCATAATTTAGAGAAAACTTATATTAAATTATTTAAATGAGAGCAATAATTTTAAATTTAATAGCCCATACAGTAATTCCACTGAACTATGCTATTGCAAAATATTTATCTGCTGAAATTCCTATTTTTCAAATAATTTGGGCACGACATTGTTTTACGGTCTTATTGATTTTACCTGTCCTATTTTTCTTCTTTAAAAAAAACTTTGTTTGGACGGAGAAACCCAAGCTTCAATTAATAAGAGGTTTACTTTTGCTTGGTACGAATATTTGTTTTTATTATGCTATCTCTCACATTTCACTTTCAAAAGCACTTACATTATCCTTTGTTTCTCCATTAGTTGTAATCATATTTTCTTCAATTTTTTTATCTGAAAAAATTGGAATAAAAAGATGGAGCGCAGTTATAATTGGGTTTACTGGTGCGATAATTGTTATTAGGCCTGGATATATACCATTAGATATAGGAAGTTTAGCAGCTTTATCTGCAGGAACAATGTATGCTTTTTATTCAATCATAACTCGTAAGCTAAGTGTATCTGATAACTCTATGTTAACACTTTTAATTACGGGATTGATTGGAACTTTTGCAGTGTCTTTTACAATTCCTTTTGTTTGGGTTGCACCAACATTGGCTCAATGGCTTTTGCTTTCTTTAATAGGAGTCGTAACTCTTGTTGGTCATTTTTTATTAATATTATCTTTTAAATATGCTGAAGCGTCAAAATTAGCCCCAATTAGTTATTTTGAAGTTGTGACTAATACAATTTATGGATATCTTTTATTTAATCATTTCCCTGACAGTTGGACTATTATTGGTCTATTAATAATAATTTCAAGTGGTCTTTTTGTTTTTTACAGAGAAAGAGTGCTTGGAATAAAATAAAATATTTTCTTACAAAGCTTGTTGTCTTTTTAACTCTTCTATATTTATATGGCACCTAATAGCATTGCCATTTTCTCCGATTTGCCATGGGGGTGTTTCATTTTTACATTTATCACCTACTATTCGTGGACACCTGCCTTGAAAAGAGCATCCAATTTCAGGTGGTTTTTCCTCAACTATATCATCAGCAACTAACTTGGGCTTAATATCTGGATCAGGCTCAAGCACAGCACCTATTAAAACTTCTGTATAAGGATGAGAAGGAAATTGATAAACATTTTTTGATGGTCCAATTTCACATAACCTTCCTTGATATAAAACAGCAACCCTATCACTGATAGCTTTAACAACTGCAAGATCATGCGAAACAAATATATAGGTAGTCCCTGACTCTTCTTTTAGTTTTTGTAATAAATCTAATACAGCTGCTTGAACAGAAACATCTAAAGCAGAAGTTACCTCGTCACATAAGATAATATCTGGTTTTGCTGCAAAAGCTCTAGCAACAGCCACTCTCTGTTTTTCACCACCAGATAATTGTCTAGGGTATCTGCTCATATAGAATCCACCAAGTCTAACTTTATTGAGCAACTCAACAATACTAGATTTGAGTTTGCTACCTGTTAAGCCAAAATATAATTTTAAGGGTTGGGATAAGATTTGTTCAACAGTATGATTAGGGTTTAATGACTCATCTGGGTTTTGAAAAATTAATTGGATTGATCTAAGATCTTCTGAGCTCCTCTCTTTTAAATCACCTGATAATATATTTTTTTTATTAAATGTAATATTGCCATCTTTAGTTTTTAATAATCCAGCAATTGATTTTAAAATTGTAGATTTACCACTGCCAGACTCTCCAACTAAAGCAATAGTCTCACCTTTATTTATATTGATATCTATATCTTTTACAGTTGGATTAGAATCGGTAACTTTATTTAAAAATTGATCTAAAAATCCCTGTTTTGCATAAGATATTGAAACTCCTTTTAACTTCAAAATTTCATCAATCTTTATTTCTTGCTTTTTTTGATTTTTTGTTTTTTGCTCTTTTTTTTTTGAACTTAATTGAGAATGATGAAAACATCTCACACTAGTATCTATCTCTGAAATATATTCTAATTTAGGAACGCTATCTTTACATTTATTATCTGAAAATTCACACCTATCGTAAAAAGTACAACCTTCTCCTAAATGTCCTGGTTGAGGTTGGCTACCTGGCATTGAGTCTGGAAGGCCAGATAAGGAAAGTTTTGGAATAGATTTTAATAATCCATATGTGTATGGATGGATTGGTTCTTTTAAAATTTTTCTGACTGGTCCTTCTAATACTATTTCACCAGCATACATTACAATTACTCTGTCACAAACTTGAGCTATAGCACCAAGATCATGACTAACATAAACCATAGATGTTCCCGTATCTTTAGCTATATCTTTTAAAAGTTCCAAAACATGAGCTTGGGTAGTTACATCTAATCCAGTAGTTGGCTCATCAAGCAATAACAACTCAGGATTTCCAGCAAGTGCCATGGCAACTGCAACACGTTGTTGTTGCCCACCTGAAAGCTCATGTGGATATCTTAGAGCCATAATTTTTGGTGAAGGTAGTCTAACTTTATTTAATAATTCAGAAATTTTTTCTTCTATCTCAATCTTGTTTAAATTAGTATGAAGCCTAAGAGCCTCTTCTATTTGATATCCAATTTTAAGATTGGGTGTTAACGCCTGACCAGCATTTTGAGGGATCATTGCAATTTTTCTACCTCTTACTTTTTCTAGCTCTCTACTATTCATATTGAGTAGATTTGAAGATTTAAACAAACATTCTCCACCAGTAGCAAATAAACCATTTTTAATATAGCCCATCATTGCTAATGCAAGAGTGCTTTTTCCTGAACCAGACTCTCCTACTATACCTACAGTTTCACCTTTTTTAATATTTGTACTTATATTTCTTAGAATTGATATTTGCTTACCTTTTTGACTTTTAAATCCTATTGATAGATTTTTAATTATTTGAATGTGATTTTCCATAATATTAAACTGGAGCTTTGGTTGATCTATCAATACCTAATGCTTTAGCAAACGCATCTGCTGTTAGGTTTATTCCTATAATTAATGTGCTTAATCCAATTATTGGTGAAATTACTGCCCACCATGCGAAGGACATTAATCCTCTTGCATTGGATATCATTAACCCCCAGTCAGGTGTGGGTGGACTTACACCAAAACCTAAAAATGATAATGAGCTAAAACCTAATAACATCCAAGACCATCTCATAGCTCCCTCAACTAAAATGGCATCTCTAACATTAGGCAATATTTCGTTCCAAATAATTGAAAGATTGCTATGCCCTCTAGCTTTAGCAGAAATTATAAAATCTTTAGCAATTACATCATGTGTGGCAGCTCTCGCAACTCGAACTATTCCTTTTCCGTAAAAAAAACCAAGTGCTGGTATTAATACTTCAGTTGATGTTCCTAGAAGAGAAACAATCAACAACATGGCCAAAATCCATGGTATCGATAAAAATGCATCAACTATTCTCATTACTATGTCATCGATCCTACCACCAACTAAACCACAAAAAATTCCTAAAAGACCACCCCACAAAAGAGCAATAATTGAACCAAAAAAAGTTACAGTGAGAGCGGTTCTTCCTCCCAATATAGTCCTGGTAAAAACATCTCTACCTAAACTATCTGTTCCAAACCAATATTCTAATGATGGTGCTTGTAACATTAACGTAGGATTAATTGACTTGTAATCATAAGGTGCAACCCAAGGACTAGTAACTGCTAACACTACATGAAAAATTAAAATTGCTAAACCAATGAAACCAGATGGCTTTGAAGCCATTGTTGATAATATCTCTGAAACTTTTGCTAAAGAACTTTTAGGTTTTTCTTCAAAGATATCTTTATTAGTTTCCATATTTATTTTCTAGTTTGTAATGTTTTTAATCTTGGGTTCAGCATTAATGTTAATAAATCAGCTATAAAGTTTATGCTAACGTAAATAGATGCAAGAATAATACCTAAAGCTTGAACAACTGGTAGGTCTCTATTAGATATAGACTCAATTACTAATCTTCCCAATCCTGGATAATTAAAGACAACCTCGGTAACAACCACTCCTCCTAATAACCAGGCAATAGTCAAAGCAACAACATTAATAGCTGGTAATAATGCATTAGGTAAAACATGTTTAAAAACCATTCTCCAATATGGTACTCCTTTTAAAATTGCCATTTGTATATAATCAGTCGCCATTACCTGAATAACGCTTGACCGAACCATACGAGCCATATGTGCAGTCATTATCATTGCAATAGCAATTACTGGTAAAATTATATTTGGTAGTAATTCTAAAAAGGTAACGTCGCTTGGTACAATTACTATTCCAGGTAACCATTCTAACCAAATAGCAACTATCAAAATTAATAAAGTAGAGCTAATGAATTCTGGAATGGTCATTGAAAATATTGCAATTGTTGAAATAATTATATCTGGCAGTTTATCTCTCCAAAGAGCTGTGATTATTCCAAGTATTAGAGCTAAAGGTATTCCAATAATTATTGCAGCTGACGCTAGAACCATTGAATTTTTTATTCTTGGTCCTAAAACTTCATTAATTTGCATTTCTCCACTTAATGAATAACCAAAATCTCCCTGGATAACGTTATAAGCCCAGGATAAATATCTCTGATATGCTGGTATATCTAACCCTAATCTTTTAATGCATGCTTCTAAAGCTTCACCAAAGGCTTGTCTCTCTAAATAAGAAGTACAAGCATCACCTGGAAGAATCTCAACTCCTACAAAGGTAATTAAAGATACAATAAATAAGGTTATTAAACCTAATACAAATCTTTTAAAAATTAAAAAAAACATTATTAAGTTTACTACTTTAGGTTTTATAAATAACAGCTAATAAATGAGATTAATTTTACAGGCCTAATTAAAGGCCTGTAAATAGTAATTTGTATTATTTTACTTTAACTTTATGCCACTGAATTGAAAAAACCTCAACTTCATCAAGATTCTTTACTCTAGAATTAGTAACCACTAATTTAGACACATGGTAAGGGATCATAGTTCCAGATTCTTCCCATAAAGTTTTTTGTGCATTTTTATAAGCTTTTTTTCTTTTATTAAAGTTAAGCTCAGCTCTTGCACTTGCTAGATTTTTATCAAAGCTAGAACTTTTGTAATATGACTCATTCCATTTAGCGCTACTGTGATAAACTTCATGAAGCACACTATCAGCAGATCTTTCATTCCAACGTGTCATTGCAACATCTTTTTTCATCCAAGTTTCTTTCCAGTAACTTTTTGATGGAGTCATTTTGATGTCAACTTTGATACCAGCTTTAGCAACTTGTTGTTGGATTACTTCAGCAATAGTTGGCCATGTAGGCTCTTTTGTTGATACATGAATTACCATTTCAATTCCATCAGGATATCCAGCTTCTGCTAAAAGTTTTTTAGCTTTTTTGATATCTTGAGGACATTTCATAGTAAGTCGATATTGATCTGATGGTGCAACAGGAGTATCACATGATACTACTGCCTCTCCACCCATAACAGTATCAACAAGCTCTTGTCTATCAATAGCTAAACGTACAGCTTTTCTAACTTTTGGATCATTAAAAGGAGCACGCTCAGTATTCATAACCATTCCTCTCCAGTTACCTGTAGGAATTACTGTAGCTTTGAACTTCTTATTTCCATCAAAGATTTTTTTCTGACTAAATTGAACATATCTGTTCATATCAATCTGACCAGTTAAAAGAGCTTGAACTCGTGCTTCTCCATCAGGTATTGCAATTACATGAACTTCAGCAAGTCCAGGTGCACCTTCCCAATAATTAGGATTAGCTTTAAGAATAGTAGTTCCTTCTGCATCAAACTTTTCAACCATAAAAGGACCAGTGCCAATTCCAGTTTGCCCAATAGTGTCTCCAGATCCAGATGGTATCATTCTTAATCTGTAATCAGTTAAGTTTAAAGGAAAGTCCGCAAAAGAAGTACTTAACTTCATTTTAACAGTATGAGAATCTACAATCTCAATATCTGTTACAACACTTAAGCTTTTTTTTGCAGGTGATCCAATTTCTGGATCTTTAACACGCATTAAAGAATATTTAACATCTTCTGCGTCAAAATCAGAACCATCATGAAATTTTACCCCTTTACGAAGATTAAAAGTCCACTCTGTTGCATCTGCATTTGCTGACCATTTAGTAGCCAACTCTTCTGAGACAACACCTTTAAGATTTTTTCTAACTAAACGATTTTGAGTCATTATCACAACTTGAAATAAACGACCTTTAGTAATCGCATCTAGGTTTGTATCTTTTCCAAATCCAAGATCATGTGATAATTTAAAAGTTCCACTTGATGCGTTTGCAGATGAAAATGATATTAATATTGATATCAAAGAAACTGATATCAGTTTGTAAATGTTTTTCATTATTAATTTCCTCTCTTTATTTAAATTAAAGCTAACACCTTACGTAATTTAGAACAATGATAATGTATAATACAATTATAGGTTGAACTCATTTTAGGTTTTTTCTTAAATTATAATACTGGATTAAATTAAAGATTTAATTTATTACAAAATTCAATGCATAAATCTTTACAAAACATAAGGTTTTCTATCAAACCTCAGAAAGTAGAAAACAATAGACCTACGGAGCTAGCTCGTACTATGAGCATTCATCCTCTAACTTATCAAGAGCTACCTTATGACCCAGAGTATTCTCATTATGCTGGGAGATTAACGACTGAAAAATTATCTAATGCTTCTCCAGATGAACAGTATTGGAAAACTAAACAAGAAATTATACTTCGACACACAGGAGAGCATCCTTATGAAATTTCAGGTCCAGATGCACTTAAATTATTACAGAAAATTTTTCCAAGAGACATTTCAAAAGTTAAAAAGGGAAGATGCTCTTATCAGTTTGCTTGCTACCATGATGGTGGAATAATCACTGATGGTTTACTTTTAAGAATAGATGATAACTGTTATTGGTTTGCGCAAGCAGATGGTGACATGGTGTCGTGGTATAAAGCTAATTCAGAAGGACTTGATGTTAAAATTAAAGAGCCAAATGTTTATGTTAGTCAAATTCAAGGACCTAAATCAATGGACCTTCTTGATAATTTAATTGATGAGCCAATAGCAAATACATGGAAATATTTTGATTGGGTTGAAGTAACCATGGCAGGAGAAAAAGTTATAATTAGTCGAACTGGCTTTACTAACGAACTTGGTTGGGAAATATATTTTCGTCCTGAAAATAATTCAGAAAAATTAGGTGATCTAATTCTTGAAGAAGGAAAAAAAATGGGAATGATCATTACAGGCACACCATCATTTAGAGGTAGAAGAATTGAAGCTGGACTTCTATCGGCAGGTCAAGATTTTACAAATGATACAAATCCTTTTTCTGTTGGTCTTGGTCGTTTTGTTGATTTAAAAAAAGATGACTTCATAGGCAAAAAAGCTTTATTAAATGCAGATAAAGAATGTCGAAGTTGGGGCATTAGAGTTGTTGATGGAATAGCAAAAAAAGGAAGGTCTATAAAAATAAATGATCAATCTATTGGAAAAGTGACTTCAAGCACATGGTCTCCTTACCAAGTTTGTGGTGTTGGTATAGTACTATTAGATAAATCAGATATAGGCCCTGGAACAGTTGTCGATGTTGAATGTGTTGATGAAAAAATCCATAAAGCTGAACTTTGTAAATTACCAATGTATGATCCGGATGGTGAAATAGTAAGAGGAATAAATAGAAAAATACCCACAAAAGCAGAGCCTTGGCTAGGAATAAAAAGTTAATAAATATTGGGAATACTTAATTTATTTTGAACGTTATGTTTTTTCAACAAACTTTCTACATAACCTTCTTTAATTAGTTTTGAGATAAATTTATTAAGAAAATCTAAAATTTCAGGGGTACCTTTTTTAATACCAATAGATTGCTTAATATATGTGAATGGACTATTTATCATTTTAAAATCATCATTAGTTTTAATTTCTTCAATTAGTTTTGGTTTTAATCCAGCAAGAACATTAACTTTATCTTCTCTAAATAATTGGTGAGACTCTTCAATTGTATTTACCCTAATTAATTCTACATTTTTAAAATTTTCAGTTAGCCATAAATCATATGCACTTCTCTCCAAGACTGCTATTTTAATTTTAGGTAAATTTATATCGTCATTAGTTTTAAAATTATCTTTTTTTCTAAACATAAAGTTTGCATCAATATTTACATAAGGATCAGTAAAATCTATTGTCTTACTCCTTTCTTTTTCACAGGCTATATTACCTATATCCCACATATCTTCATTTACAGCATCAGCTAACAACCCTGGTTTTTTAAACTGAACTAATTTACATTTTAGGTTTAATTCTCTTGCAAGCTTTTTTCCAATTTCTGGCGATACACCATCGGGCAACCCATCTGAGTCTTTGCCATTTATCAGTAAAAAATTACTCATATTGATGCCTACACGCAAAATACCAGTGGGTGCTAATTTTTTAGAAATTGTCTCAATCATTAAAACCTTTTTTTTATTATGTTATATAATAATTTGATTTTTTTAATTTAATTAAATGAGCAAAATAGAAAAAAAGATAATTGCAATTGGTGGTGTTGGTGTTTCACCTGAGTCAGATAAAGAATTAGACAATTTTATTCTAAATCATTCAAAAAAGATGAAAAATAACATTGGTTTTTTAGGTACTGCTAGCAAAGATGATAAAGAAAAGATAAATAAATTTTATAAAAGATTTGAAAATACCGGTTCAGAATTATCTCATTTTAATCTTACATCTAATATAGATGGTTTTCATGAATGGTTATTAAGCAAAGATATAGTTTATGTTGGAGGTGGTAATACTTTTTATATGCTGGAAATTTGGAAGAAAAATAGCTTAGAACAGGTTTTTAAAAAAGCTTATGAAAAAGGGCTTTTATTGTCAGGTGTTAGTGCCGGTGCTGTATGTTGGTTTGAATGGATATTGTCAGATTCTATGGGGCGAGGTTTTGAGCCTCTAAAAGGGATAAATTTAATAGAAGGAAGCTGTACACCTCATTCAGATAATATTGAAAGAATTAATGAATTTGAATTTAATATAAAAAATAATAAATTACCTAGTGGATTTGCGATTGATGACGGTGTGGCAGTAGTTTTCATTGACGGAAAACCAACTGAAGTTTATTCTTCAATAAATAATCATAACGCTTATTTTTTAGATAAAAATACAAAAATTAATCTGAAAGAATATATTAAGAATATATGAACAATATAACTGCAAGTAAAAAAATTCACAGCGTCGAGGATGCAAGAAATTTAGCTAAAAAGAGAATGCCTAAATTGATGTTTGATTTTGTAGATGGAGCATCTGGAGATGAAAAATTGTGTGAAATTAATACTACTGCTTTAGATCAAATAAGATTAGAGCCAAAAGTATTAAGAAATGTAGAAAATAGATTTTTAAAAAAAAAATTTCTCGATATTGATTTTGATCAACCATTTGGTTTTTCACCAATGGGGATGTGTAACTTAACATGGGCTGGTGCGGATGAAATGCTAGCTAAAGAAAGTGTTACAAATAATATACCTGCTTGTGTTTCTATGGCTTCATCAACCTCTTTAGAGAAAATGTTTGAATTATCAGAAGGACGTTCTTGGCTTCAATTATATAATTTTCAAGAAAACTTCGTGATGGAACTTTTACAAAGAGCAGAACAAACTGGCTATAAAGTTGCAATATTGACTGTAGATGTTCCAATTCAATTTAGAAGAGCTAAAGATAATAAAAATGGTTTTACAGTTCCTTTCAAAATTGGTCCTAAACAATTATTTGACTTTGCAACTCACCCTCTATGGTCTTTAACAACATTGCTAAGTGGTATTCCAAAACCTATGAATTATGAAACTTCTAAAAATGGAAACAAATTTGTAAGAAGTGAAAGTAGAGGTGCTACAGATTGGGGAACACTTAAGCGTGTTCGTGATACATGGAAGGGAAAATTAATTGTAAAAGGAGTTATGTCACCTGAAGATGCTGTTAAAATTAAAGATGCTGGTGCTGATGCAATTCAAGTCTCAAATCACGGTGGAAGACAACTAGATAGTGCAATGGCTGCTATTGAAGCGTTACCTTTGATAAGAAATATTTTAGGGAAAGAATTTCCAATACTTTTTGATAGTGGAATTAGAGGTGGCAGCGATATAGTTAGAGCTCTTGCTTTAGGTGCAAATTATGTGATGTTGGGGAGACCTTTAATGTATGGTATTGGTGCTGACGGAGAAAAAGGTTTGAGAAGAATTTTAGATATAATTAAAGATGAGTTAAGTACAGCATTAGGTCTTGTTGGTTTAACTGATGTAAACGATATTTCTTCTGAAATTATTGCTAAAAAATTTATACAAAATATGAAATACTAAATTTATGTCAGAAAAAAAAATTAGAGGTGGTTCGTTAATTGCTAGAGCTTTAAAAGATAAAGGGATCCAACATGTTTTTACATTATCTGGTGGTTTCTGTAATCCAGCTTTAGAGGGGTTTATGGAATGTCAAATGGAAGTCATAAACTGCCCTCATGAACAAGTAGCAGGTCATATAGCTGACGGTCATACAAGAATTACTAGAAAACCAGCAGTTTGCCTTGTTGGCCCTGAGGGTTTTGCAAATGCTGTACCCTCAATGATGGAAGCTTGGGGTGAAAGATCACCTGTAATATTTATAACTGGCTCAAGCAGTTTAAAAAGGCAGGGCTCAGGAGGTTTTAAAGAAATAGACGATGTCGCAATTGCAGCTCCTTTAACAAAGTACAGTGCCAGCATAACAGATGGTACTCGAATTAGAGAATTTGTAGATAAAGCATATAGAATAGCAACAAATGGTTATCCTGGAGCAGTCCATCTAAGTTTACCTGTTGATATTATGTTTTCGTCTTTTTCTGAAGATGCAGGACTTGAAGAAAGACCTTTTTCGCATGAAGCAAAACCTGTTGACAAAGCATGGCCTGATCCAAAAAATATTTCTAAAATACTAGAGCTTGCCTGTAATGCAAAAAAACCTGTTTTGATTGGTGGACATGGTATTTGGTGGTCTGGCTCTGAAAAAAAATTAGAGGAAGTTGGAAATAATTTACATATCCCAATATTTAATATTCCTTATCATCAAAAATTACTTGGTGAAGAAGCAAATGCTTATATGGGTTTAGCTGATATTCATCAATATCCTCCTTCTAAATTTGCATTACATGAGTCTGATCTAGTTTTAATGGTTGGTGCAAGATTAGATAACCAAATGAATTTTGGTAATCCTCCCCTTTTTCCTAAATCAACTAAACTAGTTTGTGTTAATGGATCTCATGAAGAGATTGAACTAAATAGATCAGCGGATATGAACTTATTATGTGACCCTGGTGTATTTTTTGATACTTTAAATAAACTTAAAACAAATAATAAATGGAACTTGGGTCATGAATGGTTTGATCTTAATAAATCAAAAAAACAAGAATGGGTTGATAAAACTTTAGAAGATTTAAGTAAAGAAACTAAAGAAGCAGAAGCTAATGGAGGAAAAATGCATCCACTACAATTAGCTTTAGATGTGCAAGATGCAATTGGAGAAAAAGATTGGCTAGTTATAGATGGTGGTAATACTCATTTCTGGTCTGAAATTGCAATTAATATTGCTGGATCAAAAGGGAAAAAAATTGGAGGAATTTTACATCCAGGAACGTTCAGTATGTTGGGAGTTGGTGTACCATTTGCACTGTCTGCAAAAAATACTAACCCTGACTCAAATGTAATTCTGATAAGTGGGGATGGAGCTTTTCTTTCTGGTGGCCTATCTATAGAAACTGCTTTTCAAGAAAACAAGCCAATAGTAGTTGTTATCGACAATAATGGTGGTTTAGACTGTATTTCTCAGCAACAAGAACGTTTATTTGAAAGTGGTAAACACTTTGCAACAGATTTTAGAGATATACCATTTCATAAAATTTTTGAAGGATTTGGCGGTCATGGTGAGCTGGTTACAAAAAGAGAACAACTAGCGCCAGCATTAAAAAGAGCAATTGAAAGTGGTAAAACAGCGTGCGTAAATGTAAAGGCAAAGGGAGTAATAAGCCCAATAGTGGCTGCTGTTAGCGATAAAAGAGACAAGGCATCAATAGAATAAACATATGGCAACTTTATCTTCTCACTTATTAAACTCTGTGGATGGAACCCATGCAAGTGGTGTAAAGGTTACAATTTTACAAACAAAACCGAATGGAGATAAAAAAACTTTTCTAGAAACAGAATCTGATGTTGGTGGTAGAATTTTAAAAGATTTTGATCTTACCACAGAAGATTGTCTTTGTGACTATGAAATGATTTGTAAAACAGCAGATTATTTTTCAGAAAAAAATATTGTATCAGAGATTATAGTAAAATTTCAGATGGAAGACCCAAAAAAGAAATACCACTTACCAATTATCATATCGCCAAATGGATATTCTATTTGGTGGTCTAAATAGAATGAATGAGTAGCTCTGGTTTAAATATGTCCAGGCGCATAAGAAGAACGCCTTTTACAAATAAGGTTGAAGAGTGTGGTGTGACAGGTTTTTCTGTTGTTAACCACATGCTACTACCCAAAGCTTTTAAAAAATCAGTTGAAGAAGATTATTGGCATCTTAGAACAAGTGTTCAATTATGGGATGTTTCAGTTCAAAGACAGGTTCAAATTGAAGGCCCTGATGCTGAAAGTTTAGTACAGAGAATGACACCAAGATCTATAAAAGGTATGAAAATAAAAAAATGTTTTTACATTCCAGTTATTGATGAAAATGCAGGAATGATAAATGATCCAGTTCTACTTAAACTGAATGAAAATAAATTTTGGTTATCAATAGCAGACTCCGATGTTTTGCTGTGGGCAAAAGGATTGGCAATTGGTTCAAATTTAAAAGTTAAAATTGAAGAACCAGATGTTTATCCATTAGCAATTCAAGGACCTAAGGCTGAAGATTTGATGGCTAAAATATTTGGAGAAGAAGTTAGATCAATTAAATTTTTCAACTTTGGCCTATTTAATTTTGAGGGAACGGAGCAAGTAATAGCTAGAGCCGGTTATAGTAAACAAGGTGGATTTGAAATTTATTTTAAAGGATACGAATTAGGTGAAAAATTATGGGATACAATTTGGAAAGCAGGTAAAGAATTTGATATTTCCCCAGGATGTCCTAACTTAATTGAAAGAATAGAAGGAGGATTAATGTCTTATGGTAATGATTTTACCAGAGAAAATAATCCTTTAGAGTGTAACCTTGAAATGTACTGCGCCAAGGATAGTCAGCATGATTTTATTGGTAAAGCTGCTTTAAATGAAATTAGAAAAGACGGTATTAAACAAAAAATTAGAGGAATTATTTTTGATGGTGACCCTTGTCCAACTTGTACAAAACCATTTCCTGTTTATTCAAATAATAAAATTAAAATTGGACAAATTACCTCTGGAATTTATTCACCAAGATTGAAAAAGAATATTGGACTTTCAATGATCTTAAAAGACTATTGGAATATTGGCAATGAAGTAATTGTTGAAACATCAGACAACAAATTAAGAACTGGGACCATATCATCTTTGCCATTTGAAGAATAATTAGATATACCAAAAGAAATTAAAATTTAAAAATGTACAGAGCAGTTATAGCAGGTTATTCAAGATCACCTTTTACAATGGCGAGAAAAGGTGAGTTAATAGACGTCAAACCGGTAAATTTATTGGCTGAAGTAGTTAACAATCTTGTTTCTAAAACTAAAGTTAATAAGATTGATATAGAAGATATTGTAATTGGGTGTGCTTTTCAGGTTGGAGAACAATGCTTTAATATTGGTAAATTGGTAACTTTTTTGACCGACATGGATATCAAAACTTCTGGAATGACGGTTGATAGATGGTGTGGCTCGTCAATGGAAGCTATTCATATTGCAGCAGGAAAAATATCAATGGGATCAGGTAAAGTATTTATATGTGGTGGCGTAGAAAGCATGACTAGAGTTAATACAGGCTTTGATCCAATGCCCTACCCTTATACAGAAAAAGAAAATCCGAATGTTTATTTTTCAATGGGTATAACAGCAGAAAATGTAGCGAAGCAATACTCTATAACTCGAAAAGAACAGCAAGAATTTGCAATATCTAGTCATGCAAAAGCTTTTAATGCACAATCCAAAGGAAACTTTACAAATGAAATTGTCGCTATAGGAAATTGTTCTCAAGACAGCAATATTAGACCTAACAGTAATCAAGGAAAATTAGATGAATTAAAATTAGTATTTGATCAAAATGGAACTGTAACAGCAGCAACATCTTCACCTCTAACAGATGGTGCAGCGGCAACATTAATTTGCGAAGAACAATATGCTAAAGATAATAATTTAGAAATTTTAGCTAGAATTGTTTCTACATCTGTTCAGGGGTGTAAAGCTGATACTATGGGCCTAGGTCCAATTGGAGCTTCTCAAAAAGCTTTGGAGAGGGCTAAATTAACGATTAAAGATATTGATATCGTAGAAATAAATGAAGCATTTGCATCTCAATCATTAGCTTGCATAAAAGATTTAGGCATAGATCAAAATAAAGTTAATTTAGATGGTGGTGCGTTAGCATTAGGTCATCCACTTGGAGCAACAGGTGCTAGAATCACAGGAAAAGCAGCTCAATTATTAAAAAGAGAAAATAAAAAATATGCTTTAGCTACTCAATGTATAGGTTTGGGAATGGGCATTGCTACAATTATTGAGTCTGTAGAGTAAATTTTCATATGCAACAATTACCTTTTGACAAAAGATCAGGAAAAATTTGGTTTAATAATGAGCTGTGTGAATGGCAAGATGCTAGAGTTCATATAATTAGTCATGGTATGCATTATGCTAGTTTGGTTTTCGAAGGTTTAAGAGTTTATAATAAAAAAATTTTTAAATTAGAGGAACATATTGAGAGACTTTTTAATTCTGCAAGAATATTGGATATGAAAATTCCATATTCTAATCAAGAAATTATTGAAGCTACAAAAAAACTTATTTCAGATCAGAATATTATAGATGGATATATAAGACCCTTTGCGTGGAGAGGTAGTGAAATGATGGGTGTATCAGCACAAAATACTAAAATAAATGTGGCAATTGCAATATGGGATTGGCCTACGTATTTTGATCCTACTTTAAAATTAAAAGGTATAAAATTAAATATATCTAAATGGCAAAGACCTCCTCAAAACTCATCCCCCTGGCAGAGTAAAGCAGCAGGGCTTTATATGATTTGCACATTATCAAAACACCAAGCTGAAAAAGAGGGTTATACCGACTCTCTGATGCTAGATCATGAGGGTAATATAGCTGAAGCAACAAGTGCCAACATCTTTTTTAAGGATAAAAATAATGAATTACACACACCAATACCAGACTCTTTTTTAGATGGCATTACAAGAAAGACTGTTATTGATCTTGCTAAATCAAAAAACATAAAAATAAATGAAAGAAAAATATCTCCTGATGAACTCTCTAATTTTGTAGGATGCTTTATCACGGGTACAGCAGCAGAAATCACACCTGTTGGTAATATTTTAGATAATAATTTTGAAGTTTGTGATTTAATTAAAGATTTATCATCAAATTACGAGCTACTTGTAGGTAAAAATAACTAAATCAAAAACTAAAAGTATTTTAGATAATTTTCTAAATATATTCATTATTCTCTTTTTTTTGATTATTAATTCATATAATTCGGTCTAATAACAAATTTTACTTACATCTATCTTGTTAGAAAAGTTGTAATTAATTATAAATTAAATTTTAAGAGTTTAACGGTTAATTCCTCTTAATCTTTCAGACCTTCTTCTTAAAAGCTCTGCACTCACCAGTATTAAAGTGGACATAATAATCAAACATGTTGCTACAGCCATTATTGTAGGGCTTAACTGCTCTCTTAGACCAACCCACATTTGAATTGGTATAGTAGTGTTTTCTAGTCCTGCTAAGAATAATACTACTACAACTTCGTCAAATGAAGTTACAAATGCAAATAGTGCACCAGAAATAACACCTGGCAAAATTAATGGTAATGTTATTTTCATAAAAGTATTTACTGGATTACTTCCCAAACTTGCAGCAGCTCTTGTGACACTATGATCAAACCCTGTTAATGTTGCTGTTACTGTAATAACCACAAATGGTGTACCTAAAATAATGTGTGCTAAAATTATTCCTGTATGCGTTGCAGCCAAACCTACTTTTGCCATGAAAAAAAATATCGCTGTTCCTGAAATAATTAAAGGGACAATCATTGGTGAGATTAATAAAGCCATGAATGCCGCTTTGTAAGGCATGTGCCTACTGCTCAAACCTAATGCCGCAACAGTTCCAAGAATTGTTGAACCAATTGTTGCAAAGAAAGCAATAATAATACTATTTTTTGCAGCAAGTCCCCATGGGTTTTTAGTTCCATAAATCATGTCCTCATACCATCTCAACGAAAATGCATCTGGGTCAAGTGCTAACATTCCAGCAGAAAAATGAATATATTGTTCAGCATTAAATGAAAGTGGTAAAATTATAAATAATGGTGCAATTAAAAAGAAAAATACTAATCCACAAATAGTTAAATATGTGTAGTGCCAAATTCTATAATTCCATGGTGTATAAGTTGGTAATGACATAGTTTATCCTAATTTAATATTATCTATTCCTACTAATTTATTATAAATCCAATAAATAGTTAAAACACCAACTAACAGCATTGTACCTAATGCAGCTGCAAATGACCAATCTAAAGAACTCTTCATATGATAAGCAATCGTGTTACTAATTAAAGATCCACTTGCTCCCCCAACTAATGCAGGAGTTATATAATAACCTATTGCTAAAATAAAAACTAACAAGGATCCAGCACCAATTCCTGGAACTGTTAATGGAAAATATATTTTTCTAAATGCTACAAATGGTGTTCCACCTAAAGATTTTCCAGCTCTCATTAAGCTTGGAGATATTGTTTTCATTACACTGTAAAGTGGTAAAACCATAAATGGCAATAAGATTTGAGTCATTGCAACAAAGGTTCCAATTACATTGTACATTAGTTCTGGCCTAGCGTCGTTAGCTGCAAGTCCAAGCATTACAATTAAATCATTAATTGGGCCTTGTTGCTGAAGTAAAACCATCCAACTTGAAGTTCTAACTAAGAGTGATGTCCAGAATGGAAGCAGTACACATATCATTAGTAAATTACTATATTTCATGGGCAATGTAGCTAATAAGTATGAAATTGGATAAGCAAGTATGAAACAAAATATAGTTACCCAAAATGCAACTTTAAGCGTTCTTAACCAAAGTATTTTATGAATTCTTCTATCTTCATCTTGTTGAATTATTTTTCCATCTTGATTAAACTTTAGATCCACACCTTTTAAATATTTTGCATATGACCAGTTCGGAGCAGCATTCTTTAAAGCAACCAAATATTCACTTTGACCCCACCTTTTGTGAGTTTTTATAAATTGCGATTTGTAATCACCTTCTTCAAATTTTCCAAGTTTTCTAACTGTTTTTTTAATTAAGCTACTAAATCCACCTTTTTCATAATTCAGTCTTGCTATAATCTTACCGTAAGTTTTAGTCTTTTTTAAATATGCTAAATCTTCATAAAGTGCTGCATATACAGGCTCTTCTGGAAGGTCTTTACCATCCCATTTTTCAATCGCTGTAAAGGTATTTGGTAACATTTTAGTGATCATACGATCATCGACACTTCTAAATAACATGTCACCTATTGGAAATACGTATGTGATTACAAGAAATAAAAATAATGGCGCTACAAGCATTACTGCTCTTAATTTATTTTTTCTCTCAGCCTTCTTTAAACTTACCTCTAAAGGTAAACCGTCTGATGATAATATTTGTTCTGTACTCATATTTTAAAAATTCTTAAAAAAAAAGGGCGGTTATTTTGTAACCGCCCTAGTATTTTATAATAAAAACTTAATCTATAAAATTAAATTATAGTCCAGCTTTCATTGCTTCCCATTTCTCATTGATTTCATCTTGGTTATCTGCCCAGAAATCAGGATTCATTAGGATGTATTTTTTTGTATTAACAGGCGCTGTAGGCATGTGTTGTACCATGCTTGTTTTACCATCTTTATACCATGGCTCTCCAGCATCTATAATAGCTATTGAAGACTTTCTCCAAGGAGCGTAAGCAATATACTTAGCACTTCCAGCTAAACCTTCAGTACTTGTCATTTCTCTAAGTACTTTCATAGCTTTACCGTTAGCATCGTTAGGTCCACCTTTAACCATTGCAAAATACTCATAGTCAAGAATTTGTCCATCCCATACTTGAACAAGTGGAGTTCCTTCCATTTGCGCATTAAAGAATCTACCATTCCAACCAGTAGCCATTACAACTTCACCGTTAGCAAGTAATTCAGGCGGCTGAGCTCCAGCATTCCAGAATACACATCCACCTTTTGGATCTGTACAAAGTGCTTTGATTTTATTCATCGCTCTGTCAATTCCACCATCAGCTCCAAGTTTTCTGTAAGTTAAGTCAGAACCTTTTCCAGGGTTTACACCGTCTGCAGTGATAGCAATCTCTACGTTAGACATCGCACCTTTGTAAATAGCTCTCTTACCAGGAAACTTTTTAGTATTGAAAAAGTCTTTTAATGTAGTTGGTTTTTTATCACCAATTGTTGAATCATTATAAGCATAGTTCCAAGAGTACAAGATGTTTCCAACTGCACATTTTGAAGGCATGCCTGTAAAGAAGTCTTGACTTGCTGGTGTTCCATCTGGAGCAGGTGAAAAATCTTTATCGAAATCGAATTCAACAAAAATTCCTTCGTCACATCCAATGATAGTATCTTTTGCATATACATCTATGATGTCCCAAGTGATTTTTCCAGCTTCTTTTTGAGCTTTAATCTCTGATAATCCACCAGTGTAGTCTACCCAATTAACAGGTATTCCTAATTTTGCCGCTGTAGGATCACCATACCCTAATTTTTGACTTTCAGTGTAAGCACCACCCCAAGACACTACAGTAACTGCAAATGCTGAAGTTGTGATAGAAAGTACAAAAGATAGAGCAAGTAATAGTTTACTTAATTTTTTCATTTTCTCTCCTATTTAACGTTAACGTTTGTTATTTTATAAAGTGAAAGTAAAACAATATCAGCCAGTTTAGTCAACAGCCAATTATGTCTAATTTGCCTTTATTTATTAAAGAAATTCTTAAAGTTTATTTTGGGTCTAAAGCTCTACAGTCAACACTGTTCCAGCCTATATTAAGTACATTACCTTTTTTAAGGTCTAGTCTTGCAGTACTATTTGGTACTTTAAGGATAAAATCTTTATTTCCAAGTAAATCAACTCTAAGTCTTGTATGATCACCATGATAAATTATTTCTTCAATTTTACCTTTATGATTATTATCCATTTTATCTGTAGGATCTATAATTGCTCTTTCAGGTCTTAGTGAAACTTTAGTTTTATCTCCTTTTGCTTTTACAGCAACTGGATTTGCTAAAATTTCAGTACCATCTTCTAATTTTACTTTGCATTTATCACCTGAAATATCTTCAACCTGACCTAAAAATTTATTATTCTCTCCAATGAACTCAGCGACAAAAGAATTAACTGGTTTTTCATATAATTCATCTGGGCTTGATAACTGCTGAACTTTACCATCATTGAAAACTGCAATTCTATTTGACATTGTTAACGCTTCAGTTTGATCGTGTGTTACATAAACAACTGTTACGCCAATACTTTCATGAATATGTTTAATTTCATATTGCATGCTTTCTCTTAAATTTTTATCTAATGCACCAAGTGGCTCATCCATAAGTACTACCTGTGGATCAAAAACTAATGATCTTGCAACAGCAACACGTTGTTGTTGTCCCCCAGATAATTGCATCGGCATTCTTGCTTCAAAACCATGAAGTGAAACCATTGATAAAGCTTTATCAATTTTTTTATCTGCTTCATCTTTTGGAATTTTTCTAACTCTTAATGGAAAAGCTAAATTTTCATAAACAGTCATGTGTGGAAATAAAGCATAGTTTTGGAATACCATTCCAATTCCTCTTTTGTGAGGTGGAATGTTTGAAATTACCTTACCATCTAGATAAATTTCTCCATGAGTTGGAGTTTCAAAACCAGCAAGCATCATTAAACAAGTTGTTTTACCAGAACCTGAGGGTCCTAACATTGTTACAAACTCACCTTCTTCGATATCTAAATTTAATCCTTTAACAACTAATATTTTGCCATCGTAGCTTTTGTCTACATTGTCAAATTTTACAAATTCTTTATTTTTTGCCATATTTTCTCCAGGGGATTTAAAACATTTGTTGGCTTATTTATCAAGTTTTTTTATTTCAACTACTTAATGTAAAGATCTTTTGAAAAATTACAAAATAACTCACACCCTTTGTCTGTTATTCGTATTGCTTCTGACGCTTCAACACCCCACCCTCCAAATTGCATTACAGCAATCATATGAAAAGTAACATTTGGTTCTAGAATAGTCATATCGCCTTTAGATATATTAAGGGTATGTTCACCCCAATCTGGTGGATAGCCAATTCCTATTGAGTAACCAGTTCTAGAGGTTTTTTCTATTCCATATTTATCTAGAATTTTCCAAAAAGCTTGAGCGACATCATCTGCTGTTTGTCCAGGTTTTGCAGCATCTATTCCAGCTTGAAGTGCCTCATTTGTTTTATTCATAGTATCAATTTTCAATTGATCGGGTTTTCCAAGTAAAACTGTTCTAGCCATTGGACAATGGTACCTTTGATATACCCCTGAAAGCTCTATAATTGTAGCTTCACCTTCCACAAACTTGTCTTGAGTTGCTGTTAAATGTGATGCTGAAGTACCTTTTCCTGTTGGAAGTAATGTTGCAATACTTGAGTACTCACCTCCAAATTCTGGGGTTCCATAAAATAATGCTTTTTGAATTTCACCCACGGCATCGCACTGTCTTACACCAGGATTTATAACTTCGATTGCTGTTTGCATTCCTTTTTGGGAAATTATTGCTGCAGATTTCATAAGTTCTATCTCAGCATTAGATTTAACAACACGAGCCCAATTAACTAATCTTTCAGAATCTTTTAACTTAACATTTGGTAACCCTTGTTTCATTTTTTCATAACAATAAGCGGTAAAATAATGACTATCCATTTCTAAACCTATTGTAAGTTTATCCCATTTTCTCTCTTTTATAATTTCTATTAAATTATCGTAAGGGTGCACTGGCCAAGTATGAATATATTTTTCATCATAAACTAAAATATTCTCATTTTTTAAATAAGTTTTTATATAGGCTCCACCTGAGTCTTGCTTTCTAACCCAGCATAATGGCTCATCATCATTCACGTGTATAATTACAGCTTGAGCGTAATAAAATGACCAAGCATCATAGCCAGTTAAATAATTCATATTAGCCGTATCACTAGAGATTAATAGTTCTATACCCTTCTCTTGCATTGAGCTCTGAACTTTTTTTAGTCTAGCTTTATATTCTTCTTTGCTAAAATTCATATACCTTAACTATTAAATAATTTTCCAAAACCTTCAATCTTTTCTTTGTAATTAATTGCATTAAGAGAATCCCAGATTAAAGTTTGATTACTTGATAAAACAATTTTATTTAGTTTTTGTTCAAGCATCTCAATTATTGATAAAGCAGGTAAAGCTGTGCATGAAATAAATAAAGCATCAGCTTCATTTAAATCCATTTTTGAAAGAATTTCATATAGATAGCTAGGATCAATTTTTCCTATATCAATGTCGGACTCTATACCAAAGTAGGAGTTTGCTGTAATTTCAAAATTTTCCTTTTTAAAAAAATTTAAAACTTCGTCATTTAACTTTTTTGAATAAGGTGTGAAAATCGCAACTTTATTAACTTTTAGTTTTTTCAGTGCTTTGATTGATGATGTGCTTGGTGTCGTAACTATAGCTTCTGGTTTTGCTTTCTTTATTTTTTTTTCAATAGAGTCATAGCCTGCAGCAATAGTACCTGAGGTGCACCCGTAGGCAACGCAATCAATTTTTTCACCAGGAAGAATGTCACTTGTTACTTCTGTTACTTTTTCAGACATTTTAATTAGATTTTCTCTTGTTAGGGGATTAAAACACTCAATTCTATTAACAAAAAAATCAATTTTTTTATCCTTAATTATTTTAATAAAATCTTTTTCAATCATATAGTCGCTTGCAAGAGCAACTAACCCTATCTTGGGGTTTTGGTGCTGGTTAAATTTGGGGTCAATTTTATTTGATTTCATGAATATAATTATATTCTAAGATTAAATATATTGATTATTTTGTCTAGTTAATTTAACCTCTTCTTATAAGCGATACATAACTCGTCGTTATACTGGGTTTAAAAGGTACTAAAGTAGTTACGAAAGTGGGATCAGTCGTCTTTAAATTTAACTATTTAAGGAGGTTTGAGTGAAATTTGGATATTTTTGTAACACTACTAATTGGAATCATAAACCTTATAATCAATTATTAAACGAAACCAAAGAAATCACTACTTACTGTGATGAAAATAATTGGGACTCCATTTGGTATACAGAGCATCACTTCAATCATGAAGGAATGGAATCTTGTACTAACCCATTAATGATGGGGGTTGATGCTGCAGCTAGAACAAAACAAATTAGAATAGGTCAAGCTTGCAATGTAATTACATTTCATAATCCCATCCGTTTAGCTGAAGACATAGCTTTACTAGATCAATTGTCTGGAGGAAGAGTTGATGTTGGTATTGGAAGAGGAATTTATGGAAGAGAAGCAATCAATATGAACAAAGAGGCTGACCTAAAGGATCAGGCTAAAAATTTTAGATTGTTTGATGAGTCATTAACCATAATGAAAAAAGCATGGACTGAAGAATTTTTTAGTCATAAAGGTGAATTTTATACCTACCCTACTCCTGGTTTTACATGGCAACATGACATGAGTCCTCCTAATGAAAAGTTTCTAGATACCAACACAAATGAAGTAAAAAAAATAAGTGTTGTTCCAAAACCAAAACAACAACCTCACCCTCCTATATGGCAAGTAGTTGATGGAGCAAGTTCAATTAAATGGGCAGCACAAAACGGTTTAAATACAATTATGTGGATACCTACTATTAAAGCATTAAAAACTAGATTTGAGATCTACAGAGATGCAAAATCTAAAGCTGAAAATAGAGATGTTCTACTTGGAGAAGGTGTTTCTTTAGTAAGAGATATGTTTGTTGCAGAGACTATGGAAGAAGCTGAAAAAATGGCTGGTGAACATATTATCAATTATATGAAGTGGGTTTGTCATTGGAGAGGATTGGGTAATCATATGGATCCAGACGAAGAGTTACCAGAAACAAAGCATAAATTAGATTTACTTAATTATGACTTTCTACATAAAAGAAATTTATTATTTGGGACACCAGAGTATGTTGTTAATAAAATAAACGAACTAAAGTCAGAGTTAAACTTACAAAATCTCCAGGTTTGGTCTAATTTTCCTGGAATAGATCATGAGACTTGCATGAGAAGTATAAAACTGTTTAATGATGAAGTTATACCAAAGATCAATTTAGATAGTTCAATCATAGAGAAAGCAAGTTAATGAAATTGGAACTTAGAAAGTTTGCAAAATTTGTAGATAAAACTTTTATTGAAGGTGGTAAGGAAGCTAAGGAACCAGTTTTAATGGTTTCTGTTGCTGCTGTATTTAAAAATCCATGGCATGGAAAAGGTTTTGTTGAAGATTTAAAACCAATTATTTTAGATTTAGCACCTAAGTTAGGTGATATTTTAGTTCCTGAGTTAATAAAAGAGATTGGTTCACCTGAAAAAATTTTAGCCTATGGTAAAGCAGGCACTGTTGGACTAAATGGAGAAATAGAACACGCATCTGCTTTTATTCATACACTAAGATTTGGAAATAAATTTAGGGATGCTGTTGGTGGAACTTCTTATCTGAGCTTTACTAATACTAGAGGTCCAGCTGGATCAAAAATGTCTATACCAATGATGCATAAAATAGATTCTGGACTAAGACCTTATTATCTAACTCATGAATTTACTATACATGATGCTCCTTTTGATGATGAAATAGTTATTGCTATTGGCGGTGCTTCAAGTGGAAGAGCTCATGCTAGAACAGGAGATCGTTACCAAGATATGAAAGAAATGGGACTAGATCCTAAATAAATTAATGTCTCAAAATTTTGATCCAAATCAAAATTATTATTCATTTATTGATAATAGTACAGAACCACTAGTCTTTATTCATGGTGTTGGGTTAGATCATGAAATGTGGGAGCCTCAAATTAATTCTTTAAATAATCATTCAATAATTACTTATGATTTATTAGGTCACGGAAAAACTCCATACGATAAAGATGAAGTCACTTTGAATGATTTTTCAAATCAATTAGATTATTTATTAAATTTTTTGCAAATAGATAAAATTAATCTTATTGGATTTTCTCTTGGCTCATTGATTGCATTAGATTTTGCTTCTAAATTTCAAGATAAATTAAAAAGCCTTACTGTGATAGGAACAGCATATAAAAGAACTGCTGAACAAAGAGCTTTGGTTACCGAAAGATTTGAACAAGCAAAACTAAATAAACCAATTTCAAAACAAGCACTTAGAAGATGGTTTACAGATAAATATTTAAATAAATATCCAGAAATTTACGATCAATTTATAAAAATTTTAACAAAAGATGGTGAAGATCATTTAAATTTTTTAAAAGCCTATAAGTTATTTGCGTATCATCAAGATGATATAGATATGATCAAAAATATAAAAACTAAAACTCTTGTAATGACAGGATCAGATGATTCAGGTTCAACAGTTAAAATGTCAAAATCCTTATCTAATGATTTAATAAATTCAAGTTTTACTGAGATAAATAATGCAAAACATCTTTGTAGTATAGAGTGTGCAGATGATGTTAATATAAATCTTAAAAATTTTATTAATAATTAAATGATAAAAATTCAAAAATTTAAAATGTACATAGATGGTCAATGGGTTGACTCTGAATCTGGTAAAACTATTGAAACTTTAAACCCTGAGAATAATGAAGTGTGGGCAACTGTACCTGAGGCAGGTACAAAGGATGTTGACAACGCTGTTAAGGCTGCCCAAAAAGCTTTTGAAACATCGTGGGCTAACTTACATCCAAGAGATAGAGCTAAATATTTAAGGTCTTTAGCAAATCAATTAAGAGAAAATGCTGAACATCTTGGTATTATTGAAACTAAAGATACTGGGAAAATTTTTAGAGAAACTAAAACACAAGCCGATTATATTGCTGAGTACTATGATTACTTTGCAGGTCTTGCAGATAAAGTAGAAGGTACGGTTGTACCAATAGACAAGCCTGATATGCAAGTAATAACAACTAGAATGCCTATTGGTGTAATTGCTGCAATCATTCCATGGAATTCTCAAATGTTATTGACTGCTGTAAAATTAGCTCCTGCCCTTGCAATGGGAAATACCGTTGTAATAAAGGCATCAGAGCTAGCACCCGTAACCTTGTTGGAATTTGCTAAATTAGTTGAAAAAGCAGGAATACCAAAAGGAGTTGTTAATATCATTACAGGTTTAGGTGAGCCATGTGGTAGAGCGCTAACTATGCACGACCTTGTTGAAAGAATAGCATTCACAGGTGGTCCAGAAACTGCAAAAAATATTATAAAGAATTCTGCTGAAAACTTATCTCAAGTTAGTTTGGAACTTGGTGGTAAAAGCCCCGTTGTTGTATTTAATGATGCCGAACAAGAAAATGCTCTTAACGGAATTACTGCTGGAATTTTTGGCGCAAGTGGTCAAAGCTGTATTGCAGGATCAAGACTTTATATTCAATCAAAAATTTATGATGAGTTTTTGGATAAATTAGTCGAAAAAGCAGAAAAGATTAAGTTAGGTGCTCCAATGGAAAAAGATACTCAAATGGGTCCTTTAAATAGTTTCAAACAATTAGAAAATATTGAAAAAAATATTAAAGCTACTATTGAACAAGGTGGAAAAATTAGATGTGGAGGAAAAAGATCTAACATATCAAATAAAGGCTATTATTTTCCAGCCACGATAATTGAATGTAAAAATCATACCTTGCCTACGGCAGAAAATGAATTATTTGGTCCAGTATTATCTGTAATGAAATTTGACACTGAAGAAGAAGTAATTAAGCAAATGAATGATAATAAATATGGCTTATCTTCTGGAGTTTACACCTCAAATCTTGGGAGAGGCATGAGGGTTTCTAAGGCAGTGAGAGCAGGAATAGTTTTTGTAAATACATATAGATTAATTTCACCTATGGCACCATTTGGAGGAATTAAAGACAGTGGCTATGGTAAAGAAGCAGGCATTGAGTCTATTAAAGAATATACAAGAATAAAAACAACATGGTATAATTCTTCGGATAAGCCGATGACCGACCCATTCACTATGGGTTAATTATTTGACTGCAAGGCATTACTTTTTAATTTTATTTATTATGTTTATTTTTGGAAGTTCCTATCCAGTAAATAAACTTGCTTTAAATACATCCTTACCACCAATGCTAGCTGGATCTTTAAGAATGCTTATACTTTTTATTTTCCTTCTTCCTTTCTGTAAATTTAAAGTTCCTGATAAAAAATATTTTCTTCCTTTGGCTGGTTTTTCTTTAACTATGGGTTTTGGGGTTATTTTTTTTTTAAATCTAGCATTAGGTGAGGCAACATTCATTGCACCAATTATTATAGGAGCACAACTTGCAATACCATTTGCACTTCTTGCTAGTTCAATTTTTCTTGGTGAAAAAGTTAATACAAAACAATGGTTATTAATATTGGTTTCTTTTTTTGGAATTTTTCTAGTCGGATATGATCCAAATTTAAAAGGAGAAATTTATGCAATTTTTTTATGCAGTGTTTCAGCTTTTTTTTATGGAATTGCAAATGTGTTCTCGAGATACATAAAAGAAATTGATGTAAAATTTACAAATATGATCATGGGATTTACAGGTTTTATAACAATCTTATTATTTTCAATTTTTTCTGAAGGGAATACAGTTGGCCACTTAATGGACATAAACATTAATACCTGGCTCCTATTACTTCATAATGGAGTAATGGTCTCAGTAATTGCTCATACTTCTATGTTTTATCTTTATAAATTTTATTCAGTTAATAAAGTTATGCCTTTCTATTCTTTATTCCCAATATTCGGTTTAATTCTAACTTTTTTTATTTTTGGAGAAATTCCTACGTTGCTTAGCGCAATTGGTGGGACAATTGTGATTATCTCTGTCTATCAGCTTCAAAAATTAGATAAATCACCTGTTGAAAATTTTTTCAAATAAGCTTTAATTTCTTTTTTATAAATTGTTAACAATTAAAAAAGGAAATAATGAAAAAACTATTTATTGCTGCATTTATATTCGTTTCAACTTTTACAACGAATACATTCGCAGAAGTTAAGATGGGAATTATTTTAGGATTTACTGGTCCTATTGAATCTCTAACACCAGCTATGGCTGCATCTGCTGAACTTGCTTTTAAAGAAGCTTCTGATTCGGGCTCACTATTAGGTGGAGAAACTATTACAGTAGTAAGAGCAGACTCAACTTGTGTTGACTCAGCAGCAGCAACTGCAGCAGCTGAAGGTGTTATTTCACAAGGTGTAGCAGCGATTATGGGTGCTGACTGCTCAGGTGTAACTGGTGCTATTGCATCAAATGTTGCTGTACCAAATGGTGTAGTAATGATTTCACCTTCAGCAACTTCACCAGGATTAACAACTCTAGATGACAAAGGATTCTTTTTTAGAACGGCTCCTTCTGATGCTAGAGGTGGACAAATTTTAGCTGACATTACTAAAGACAGAAGAGTTAAGAGTGTTGCTATTACTTATACAAATAATGACTATGGAAAAGGTTTAGCTGACGTTTATGCGGCAGCTTTAAAAGCACATGGCATTAAAGTAACAATTGTATCTGCTCACGAAGATGGAAAAGCTGATTACTCATCTGAAGTAGCTACATTAGCTGCAGCAGGTGGAGATGCGGTAGCTGTAATTGGTTACCTAGACCAAGGTGGAAAAGGAATTATACAAGGTTCTTTAGACTCTGGCGCATTTGATAAATTTATTTTATCTGATGGTATGATCGGTGACTCATTAACTGAAGCTTTTGGAAAAGATTTAAATAAATCTTTTGGTTCAATTCCTGGTTCAATGAACGAAAAAACAGCAGGTACTTTTGCATCAGTTGCTAAAGCGGCCGGCATTGACTCGTCTGGACCTTACACTGGTGAATCTTATGATGCAGCAGCTTTAATCGTTCTAGCGATGCAAGCAGGTGGATCAGCTGATAGAGCTTCTATTGCTAAAAATGTAATGGATGTTGCTAACGGTCCTGGAACTAAGATTTATCCAGGTGAACTTAAAAAAGGTTTAGATTTATTAGCTAAAGGTAAAAAAGTTGACTACGAAGGTGCAACTGGAGTTTCTTTTACTAACGTTGGTGAAGCTGAAGGCTCTTTCTTAGAGAAAGAAATCAAAGGTGGAAAATTTAAAAATAAAAAACAAAGATAATTAATATTTTAATTTTAAAACCCTCAGCAGTGAAAGTTGCTGGGGGGTTTTTTTATCTAAAAACTACTTACAATTCTTAAGATTCCAATAATTGAAATAATTATTAAAAAATAAAATACAACTTTTCTATAAGTTTCTTCCTTACTTTTAACAAAAAATTTATTACCAATAAAAACTCCTAATGGTAAAATTATAATTAATGGAATTACTCTATAAATAGTTGTCATATCAACAATTCCTGAAAAAAAACTTAGAATAAATACGTAAATATCTGTCAAAAAAAATAGAGCTGCCAACGAACCTCTAATTACTGCTGGCTGAATACTTGTGATTAATAAAAAAAGTGCCACTGGCATACCACCCAATGTTGTAAGCCCATTTAGTGTTCCGGAAATTATGCCTGTAAAAAATTTTCCATAATTATTATTAATTTTTTGGTTAGAAAATCCTTGCATTAATAAAATTGAAAAAAATATTATTAACAAACAAATAGATAAATGAATTATTTGTGGATTTAAATACTTCAGTAAATAAAGGCCAATTGGAGAACCAATTATCATTCCTAATAATATTTTAAAAACAAATTTCCAATCAATTTTGTTCCAAATATATGGAACCATAAAAATACTAATTATTACCTCTAACGCTAAGATGATTGGAACTATTTCAATAGCCGGAAGTATAAAAGAAAAACCTGATATACATATTGCAGAAAAACCAAAACCATTAAAACCTCTTATTATAGATGCAATAAATACTATAAATATTACATAATAAATTTCTATTAAACCGAGTTGAAAATAAGATAAAATATCCATCTTATTTTTTTTCTCTAAAATCTGCTCTTAATGTTGATAAAATGATTATAGCTAAAAAGATTAAACAAATTAAATTCATTGTTTTCCAGCTTGTTAAAGTTAAAAAAACTCCTGCCGATAAACTTGCTACTGCTTGAATAGAATAAACAATTAAATCATTAAAGCCTTGTGCCTTGAATTTTTCATCTTCTCTATAAGATATAACTAGTAAACTTGTTCCAGATATAAATAAAAAATTCCAGCCAAATCCTAAAAATATCAGCGCAATTAAATAATTAACAAAGTTTTGCTCAAACAAACTTATTAAAATTGTTATTAAAAATAAAGCGACACCTGCATACATTATTTTACTATGACCAAATTTTCTTATCAAATTGCCTGTAACTAGTGATGGTAAAAACATTGCTGCGATATGAAGTTGAATTACAAACCCTGTTTTAGTTAAACTTATTTTTTCCATTACATGCATACTTATTGGGGTTGCAGTCATTAAAAATGACATCACAGCATAAGCAAAGGCAGAAGCTACTAAAGCTTGTAGAAATCTTGGTTGAGAAATTAACTCTAAATAACTACGTTTGATTTTTTTGTTAACGCGATTTAGTTTATGTCCATCTTCATAAAATAATAAAAAAATTGTTGAAGTAAGAGTTAAAGCTGCAAGTGCAATATAAGATCCAGCATATAAATGTTCAGCTATGATATCTTTTGTTATATTAGCTACATTTGGTCCTATAAAAGCTGAACCTATTCCGGCTAATAATATTATGGATATTGCTTTAGGTGCCATATCTTTTTTTACTGTTTCAACAGCTGCAAAACGATATTGATGACTAAAGGCTACTCCTGCGCCCAGTAAAAAACATGAAAAATTAAAAAGAATAAAGCTTTCATTGATTATTGAGTAAGCAGCTAGAAGAGATGACAAGGAGCTCACTACAGAAGCAAGCATAAATCCTGCTCTACGTCCAATTATACTCATTACCTTTGCTGCAAAAATTGCAAAAATAGCTATACCTACAATTGATAAGGCCATCGGTAGAGTTGCTAAAGATTTTACTGGGCTAAATTGAGAACCAATTATTCCACTTAAAAAAACTGTTACGGGTGCTGCTGTGAAAGCAAAAACCTGACTTAAAATCAGCAACCATAAATTCTTGTTCATTAAAAAAAATATTTATCACCGATGTACATAGCCCATGCTACTGCAGCTCCTAGTATAATGTATTTCATAATATCTTTATTTTATTTCGATTTTCTCAGGAAGTATACCTTTAGGTCGATACCTCATGATCAGTAAAAGACCCATACCCATCATTAAATATCTAAAGTATGGAACACTTTCAATTAAATGAATTTTTAACGAATGTGTGTCTGCTAAACCTGCTGTAAATAGATTAATTAAGAATAGTGCAATTGGTGCTGCCTCAATCCACAAAAACCAGACTGCAAAACCACCTAAAATTGCTCCAAAATTGTTTCCACTTCCTCCAACAATAACCATAACCCAAATTAAAAAAGTATACCTCATGGGCTGGTAACTACCTGGTGTAAATAAACCATCTTGAGTAACTAACATGGCACCAGCAATTCCAACTATAGCTGAGCCTAAAATAAAAATTAATAAGTGTTGTTTAACAACATTTTTTCCCATTGCGTTAGCAGCTTCTTCATTATCTCTTATCGCACGCATCATTCTTCCCCATGGGGAGTAAAGAGCTTTTTGAGTAACTATTAATAAAGCTATAACAACAATTAAAAATAAACCTGAATAACAAAGTTTTACAAAAACTGATGATCCCTCAATTACTAATTGATTAAGGGCTGCCTGTTTATCATTAATACTTGAGATTAAATCTAATTTTCCAGAATTAAATTTTGCAACTAGATTTATAAACCATTCTTTAGTTTGGAGTTCAATTTCATAAGGTACTGGTCGATCCAGTCCAATTACATTCTTAACTCCCCTTGTTAACCAATCTTCATGTTTAATAATGGCTATAACTATTTCTGAAATAAGTAATGTTGCAATAGCTAGATAATCTGCTCGTAAACCTAACGCAACTTTACCAACTATAAATGCTAGACCTGCTGCAAAAAATGCACCTACAATCCAAGAAAACATAATTGGCAATCCTAATCCGCCAAGAAATCCTGTTGTTGCAGGGTTAACATTTTCAATAGCCTCAATACTTGTCTCTGATGTAACTCTTATAATGATAATTCCAGCAATAATAATTGTAGCAATACCATAAGTTCTAATTTTAGATTTTTCAAAATTTTTTAATACAAAGCGTATTGCAAAGACCATCACGACTATTAACCACAAAGACATTAAAATACTAAAACCACCTGCAACCCATGCCTCTTGTACGGGTTCAACAGATATCAAAACTGCAGCTAATCCACCTAATGCTGCATAACCCATAAGACCAAAATTAATTAAACCTGCATACCCCCATTGAATATTTGCACCCATGGTCATTACCGCAGAAATCAAACACATGTTAAAAATTGATAGAGCTACATTCCATGATTGAAATATTCCAACTAAGATAATTAAACCCATCATTATTGTGTAGGCTGTAATCACGTTTAAGTGCTTTCTCACAGCACCTTCCCTTTGAATATTCCGTTAGGTCTATAAAGTAAAACGATCACCAGTATAGAAAATGATACAGCGAATTTATAATCTGTTGATAATAGTTGAACTAAAGTTTCTGGCTCCATGCTTGCTGGTAAAACATACATAAAGAATTTTTTATAAGCATAGGTTAAGAATATTTCCGAAAATGCTATGACATACCCTCCTAAAAATGCTCCAAACGGGTTTCCAATACCCCCAACAATTGCTGCAGCAAAAATTGGTAACATGTTATTAAAGTAGGTAAATGGCTTAAAACTTTTGTCTAAACCATATAAAGCCCCACCAATTGTCGCCAAAATACCTGCAATAATCCAAGTAATCATAACTACTCTTTTAGGGTCAATCCCAGATAATAAAGCTAAATCCTCATTATCAGAGTAAGCACGCATGCTTTTTCCTGTCTTAGTTTTGTTTAAAAACCAAAATAAAATAGAAACTAATACAATTGTTACAAATATTGTTAATACCTGGCTAGATTTAATTGCTAAACCTTCGTTAAGTCCAGTCATTTCTTTGAACTCACCTGCTTTGATAATAAATCTTTCTCCATCAAAAAATCTTTGATCTGATGGTCCTATTATTATTCTAACTACTGCTTGAGTTACAAACATCACACCAATACTAACCATTGCAAGCTGAACAGGAGGACTTTTACTTACTCTATAATATCTAAAAACAAATTTATCGATTAAGAGCATGTACCCAATTGTTAAAACAATTGCAAAAGGAATGGCAAGTAATGCTGTTGGTAAAACTCCTAAAGAAATTCCAAGTGATTGGAAATACCAGGTGAACAATATTGTAACCATTGTACCAAAAGCCATCATGTCTCCAGTTGCAAAATTAGCAAATCTCAGAATTCCATAAATTAAAGTTACAAATATTGCACCTAATGCTAGTTGCGAGCCATACGTAAGTGCTGGTATAAAAATGTAATTTAATAGTAATATAATTGCGTTTAAAAATTCCATACTATCCACCTAAAAAAGAGCTTCTTACTCTTGGGTCGTTTAATAATTCTTTTCCTGTTCCTGAATATTTATTTTCACCTGTAACTAACACATATCCTCGATCAGAAATGTTAAGAGCTTGCTTAGCATTTTGCTCGACCATTAAAATTGCAACATTAGTTCTTTTAACTTTAATTATATGATCAAATAATTCATCCATTACTATTGGAGAAACTCCAGCAGTTGGTTCATCTAACATTAACACAGATGGTTTTATCATTAATGCTCTACCAAGAGCTACTTGTTGTCTTTGACCTCCTGATAATTCTCCAACTAATTGATTTCTTTTTTCTCTAAGTATTGGAAACAGTTCATAAATTTCTTCTATAATATTTTGATAATTATCATCTCTTAAGTAAGCCCCCATCTCTAAATTTTCTTCAACGCTCATTCCTGAGAATACATTTTTTGTCTGTGGTACAAATGAAATACCCTCTCTCACCCTATCTTGTGGTGAAAGTTTTGAAATATCTTTGCCATCAATTATAACTGAGCCTGATTTTAAACTTAAGAGACCTAGCATTGCTTTCATGGCTGTTGATTTACCAGCACCATTAGGCCCAAGAATTGAAACTATTTCACCTCTGTTCACATCAACAGAACAAGAATTAATGATATCAGGTCCATTACCATAACCGCCTGTCATTTTTAAGCCTTCAAAAAAAGCCATTAATTTTCATCCTTTATTTTTGATCCTCTGCCTAAATAACTTTCTATAACCTTTTCATCTTTCTTAGCTTCTTCAGCAGTACCCTCAAATAAAACTGACCCTTCTGCCATAACAATAACAGGGTTACACAATCTACTTATAAACTCCATATCATGTTCGATCATACAAAATGTGTACCCCTCTTCCTTATTTAACTTAAGAATCGCAGTACCTAGATCTTTAAGTAGTGTTCTATTAACACCAGCCCCTACTTCATCAAGCAATACTAATTTTGCATCAACCATCATAGTTCTTCCAAGTTCTAATAATTTTTTTTGGCCACCTGATAAATTTCCAGCTAATTCATTTGATAAATGAGTTAGATTTAAAAAATCAACTACATCTTGAGCTTTTTGTTTTACAGCAAGTTCTTCAGTTCTAACTAAACTTGGTTTTAGTAAAGCTGTCATTAAATTTTCACCTGATTGATTTTTAGGAACCATCATTAAATTTTCAAGCACAGAAAGATTAGTGAACTCATGTGCTATTTGAAACGTTCTTAAAATTCCTTTAGAAAATAATTCATAGGAAGGAACATCTGTCACATCTTCATCATTAAATAACACTTTTCCTTGTGAAGATTTTAAATTTCCAGCAATTAAATTAAACAAGGTAGTTTTACCTGAGCCGTTAGGTCCTATTATACCTGTAATAGATCCTTTCTTAATCTTTAAAGAGCAATCTGAAACTGCAGCCAAGCCTCCAAAATACTTAGATAGATTTTCAATCTGTAAGATGTTTTGTTGTTGATCCATGAAATTTATTTATTTATTTAATCTTTTATGAATACTGTTGAGTGTCTTTTCTAAAGATTTATAAAAACCTACTTTTATTAGCTCTTTGACTCCTTGTTCATTTAAACCTTTAGGTGTTTGAGATTCTTTTACTAAGTGTTTTAAATCTTTTTTAGAATTCACAACCGCATCTTCAGATAACGCTAAAAATAAAGAAGTTATATATTTTTGTGCATCATTTCGCTTAACCCCTCTTTTAACCAACCAGTCAGTCATCACTCTTAACAGTTCATAAAATGGAGCCATCATTCCAGATGTAGACCAAAAATTAATTGAAGATTTTTCATTTTTAATTTCAACTGTTGTGCCAATTTTATTAAAGAAATCTTTTACCTTTTTATTGGGTGGGCAAATTGGTACTGGTCCTTTTTTTAATGATATTGGAGGTAACGGTATTGCTCTTATAATTTTTGCCTTAACTTTAATTGCTTTTTTAAGTTGAGCTAAAGTAATTGTTGATATGAAGCTGATTATAGTTTGATTGGATCTAAACTTTAAATTTTTAATAATTTTTTCACCCACAGTTGGAATTACTGATAAAAATATCCAATCACATGAATTAACTATTTCCTGATTATCTTTGCTAATAGTTATCTTTTTAAACTTTTTTTTTAAGGTGCTAGATATAGATTTATTTCTCTGCGAGATGATTATTTTATTATATGGAATACTAGAGCTACAAATACCAGTGATCACAGCAGACGTAATTTTACCTGTTCCTATAAAGCCTAATTTCATAAATATAGTTACTTTATAGTGATATTAGTGAATTAATTAATAAAAAAAGAACCTCTAATTCTCAACAGTTCTCTACTTAAATCTTTATTCTCTTTGAAGGGTTTTCTTCCATGTAGCCAAAAATAATTATTAGCTACAATGCTTGACCCAGGTGCTAGTTTAGTGATTACTTTATTCTTACTCTCCTCCAAACCATCTGATAATTTTTGTAAGAAAATTCCTTGATCCATATTTTTTGGCTCAGGGAATTGATCAATATAAGAAATTTTTGGCTTACCCTTATCATCTGTTGTGAAAACTGGATGTTCAACTTTATATTCTATATTTTTACTTTTAGGAGAACCCCAAACAAAATCTTTTCTTCCAACTGGATCATTAAATAAATCCTCACAATGTTCCCAGTCATCAAGATGAAGCATTGCCGTTTCTCCACCCAGCACATTTTGTTCTTCAATTTTAGTCATAAGTAGCCAATCTGTGGTCTCCTTAACATATGTGCCGTCTGTATGGAGATCCATATTTGTGTAGGCTTTTCTCAAATACGAGTCACTTTTATCTTCGTGCTTTACAAAAAATCTTGCATAATATTTTCCAGCCATTGCATCGTGGTTTGGATTGCCAATTAAATAAGCAATTGCTGTTGATAGTTTAACTAAAAACGTATCATTAATTTTTGAACTTATATTTTTTGGACCAATTATAAAACAGCCTGTGTCTCTGTCTCTTACTATTGAGTTAAGTAATTTGCTTAATTTATTAGAAGTTAAATTGTCTAAACTTTTAGCAATAGTAAATCTAGTAAATGGTTTATACTCTAAAGCAGTGATATCAAATTTGTTGAATGGAAATATCAATTTATCTAAAATTTCATCTTCAATTCTAATATCAATTATTCTTTTTGAATCTTGATGTTTTGTTATTGTTATGCCAGAGATATTTTTCATTAGAGATAATTACTTAGTACTGTCATCATAATAGCAGAAATCACAGTTGGATAAACAAAATTTCTTTTTGAAATAAAAAATATGAATAAACAAAATAAAACCACGACAATTCTACTTAGATAACTAGCATCAGACAAAACACCTACCGGAAATATAATTGTTCTGGCTATTAGTGCAGCTAGTGTTGAATAAGCAAGACAATTAAACCATCTAAATAACTTTGAAGTTTCTTTTATTCCTTCTGATGAGATTACCCCTAATAATCTAGATGAAAAAGTTGCTAATGATGTAACTAAAATTGCAAGAACTACACTAGTTGACATTTAGTTCTCCTATAAAATAAGCAATGGTTCCACCAACTAACCCACCTAGTAAAATTGACCACTCAGGTGATAGAAAATAAAATATTGGTCCCAATAATAGACCCAAAATTACTGCAGCTGTAATTTGAATGGTCTTCATTGCACCCACCATCATACATAAGAAATAAATTGGGTTTAAAATTGCTAAACCCATCATCATATTTTTATCTAAATAATCTGAAGCATAAAAACCAATAAAAGTACCTATTACTGCTGTAGTCCAGGTTGCACAACCAATTCCAATCCAAAAATCAATTCTGTATTTTTTTTCAATACTTTTATAATTACTCTTCATTATCAGCCATGCAGACACAGCTATGAAGTGACAAGAAAAATAATATTTCCACTTAGGTTGGCTTTTATGCATCATTAATGGGAATAAAGAAACTGCCATTGGATACAATCTTGCATTAACAAACCAAACAGCCAAAAATATATTAAGTAAAGATGCTCCAACTAATAATGACTCCGCCATTACTAGCGATCCAGGTAACGCATAAGTAAGCATTGTTGAAAAAATGCTTTCTTGAATATTAAAACCCAAATTTTTAAGAAGTGCACCTATTGCTATAAAACAACAACCGAGTGCAAGAGCAGGACTATCAGGAGCTAGAATTGATCTAAAACCTTTAAAGAAAAATTCTTTATTAATCATTAACCTCCAAGGAATAATCTACCAACATCAGGATTTTTTAACAAATCATCCCCTTTGCCAGCGATCGCAGTTTGTCCAGATACTAAAACGTAACCTATATCTGCAAACTCTAATCCCTTTTTAGCATTTTGTTCTACTAAAATAATTGTTTTCTTCTCTGTTTGTTGAAGATCCCTTAAAATTTCAAAAACCATATCGATATATCTTGGCTCTAATCCAATAGATGGTTCATCAACTAGTAATACCGATGGTTTCATAACTAATGCTCTAGAAATTTCTAATAATCTTCTTTCTCCACCTGATAAAACTTTAGCAGGTTGATTTCTTCTATTTCTTAATCTTTCATATTTTTCAAAAATTCTTTCTGCTTCTTCATAGGACTCATCAGTATTTTCTTTGGAATAACCACCCATCAATAAATTTTCTTCAACAGTCATATCTGGAAAAACAGAATTATCTTGAAGTATATAAGCAATTCCACATGATGTAAGTTTTTGAGCTGGAGTTAAGTTGGTAATTTCTTTTCCATCAATTTCTATTTGTCCTGAAAAAATATTTGTAAATCCATAAATAGAATGAAGTATTGTAGATTTTCCTGCACCATTTGGTCCAATCAAACATAGTGACTGAGCCTTACTTACATTTAAATTAAAATCATGAAGTATTTCCATTTTACCATAACCCGCTGATAATTTTTTTATAGTTAGGTGGTTATTATCTGGTGATAGTTTTTGTAAATCTTCTGGCCCTGGTGCTTTACCTAATACATCATATTGATTTGACATTATTGTGCTCCCAAGTAAGCGTCTAGCACACGCTTATCATTTTTAATTTCATCTGGAGTTCCGTTTGCTAACATTTGACCGTGTGCTAAACAAAAAACTCTTTGTGCTAAATTCATTATTACTTTCATGTTGTGCTCTATAACTAGCAAGGTAATTCCATAGTCTTTATTAACACTAATTAAACGATCGATAATTCCATTAATCAATGTTGGATTAATTCCAGCTGTTGGTTCATCTAATAAAAGCATTTTAGGTTCATTCATTAGTGCCATTGCAAGTTCCAATAGTTTTTGCTGTCCAAATGAAAGATCTCCTGCTCTGAGCTTTCTTTTTTGATGAAGCCCTACAAATTTTAATAACGTCTCAGCTTTATCTGTTAAATCAGAAGGTATCTTTTGAAATACTGATAATATTCCATCATTCTCAGGTTTATTACTGATTAACATATTTTGAATACAGTTTAATTTTCCATAAATTCTAGTTTGTTGAAAAGTTCTAAGTAATCCAAGCTTTGCAACAACAGGCACTGGCAGTTCTGAAACTTCTGTACCATCAAATTTAATTGAACCATTGTCGATTGGATAAGTTCCTACAATTGAATTAAATAAAGTAGTTTTACCAGATCCATTTGGACCAATTAATCCAACAATTGAACCTTGTTCAACTGACATTGAAATATCAACGTTGGCCTTAACGCCACCAAAAGACTTACTTACATTTGATATGTCTAATATAGCCATTACTTTAATTCCACCTGTGCTTTTAAGTCAGCTTCATCGACAACTTCACCAAATCTTTCAGGATACTTTTCTCTTAACCATCCCATTACCCCTTCAGGAAAATAAACAACGATTACAATAATTAAAACTCCAAGAGCAACATACTGCCAGCCCAAGAAGTAAGTCCAAAAACCCTCTTTAAATAAGTGAAATATAGTTGCACCAACAAGTGGCCCCCATAAAGTTCCTTTACCACCAAGGATTGCCATTAAAACCATGAACACACCAAACGTTGGTCCAGCAAATGCAATTTCAGTTGGTTCAATGTATCCATTTATATGACCCATTAATCCTCCAGCAATTCCAACAAAGAAAGCTGATACCATCCAGCCAATAATTTTATATCTCATGGTGTGAATTCCCATTGCCTCCGCTTTATCTTCATTGTCTCTTATTGCATTTAAAACTAAACCAAATCTTGTGCTGTAGGCCCACTTCAAAGTAATAAAAGTTACAACTGCAAGAGCAAAACACAAATAATATAAAAACTGAGATGATGATGCATTAGATCCAAATCCTTTTGGCCAAACTGGAACTGTCATACCTTGACCTGCACCAATAATCTCAATTCCACCCGCAAGTTCGCCTGCAGCAATTCCTAATGCTAAAGTACAAATTGCAAAGTAGTGTCCTCTTAAACCTAAAATCCCATAACCAATTACTCCTGCAATTATTGTCGGAATAATTCCTGCTAGTAATATACCAACACCAAAACCTTGAAAAAATTGAGGGATAGTATGAACAAAAGTTTTTTCTCCACCTGCGTCTGTCCATTCTGCTAGTGAAAAGAACATTGCTATTTGAGTGCTTGATGCAACATACATTCCAACGCCAAAAAATAATATATTACCGAACGTGTTGTAGCCCATTTGTCCACCTTGAACGTCCCAAGTCATAGCTAAAACAATCAATATATAAAGAAACGATAATTGAAGTTTGTAAGCTGGAAATATGAATGCTCCAGCTAAACCAAAAATTATTAAGCCTGCGTATAGGAGTGTATTTTTATTCATTATTTTAAATACTCTCTTTTTCGAGCTAATTTAAACCTTCTATAAACCAATATAATAACTAGTAACGAGAATACTGCTGCAATTCTAAATTCTGTTCCAAGCAGATAATCAGCCCATTCTTCAAATACACCAAGTCCCATTCCTGATATTGCAACTGCTGGTAAATTTCCTAAACCTGCAATAATTACAATCATGAATGATCTAACCGTGTAAGGTAATCCTGTATAAGGATGAAGTGTGAATGTGATTGCAATACAAGCTCCTGCTATTCCACATAATGCTGCATTAATTCCAAAAGTTGCTGCATAAACTTTCTCAGTATCAACACCCAAAATCTTTGCTGCTCTTGCGTTTTGAGCTGTTGCTCTAATTGCTCTACCTAGTTTTGATTTCTTCATGTAGATGACAAGAATAATTGCAGATATCACACAAACTGCTCCTGAAAATATTTTAGCATTAGGAAGTGTTACTGAATTATTAAACAGCATTGTTGTTCCAAAATTTGACTGAGCAACTACAACATCTGCACCAAATGCAAAATTCATTAATTGCTGAGCTAAAATACTAATTCCAAATGTAGCAAGAATTGAAGTAAATAAATCTTTATCTACTACCTTATTAATAACAAGCTTGTACATTCCCCAACCCACACAATACATAATGATTGGCGATACAATCACGCCAAAGGCTGGGTGAATTCCTGATAGATACATAAAGTATGCAATGTATCCACCCATGATTACTAATTCTCCTTGAGCAATGTTTATTATATTCATTACTCCCCACTGTAATGCCATTCCATAAGCAATTAATGCAAACAAAATACCAAGAAGTATTCCGTCCATTGATGCTTGAACCATTAAGATCGGTGCTTGAAAAATTAAGAAATCCATAAATTCTTTAGATGTTTATAAAAAAATGCCCCCTATTACTAGGGAGCATTTTGCATATTAGGTATTATCTTTCTGACCAAGATGGAATTGGGTGTACCAACTCAGCTGATGCCCATTTTGTCGGAGCTACAACTTTGTTTTCACACACACTACCATCATCGTTACATGATACTTGGAAAAGTACCATTGGCTTAGATACGTTTTGACCACCTGCAGCAAATTTTATGTTTCCATAAAAAGTTTGCATATCAGTTGCAGCTAAAGCATCTCTAACTTTTTTAGTATCAAACGATTGTGCTCTTTCGAACGCATCTTTAAAAACTAATAAAGCAGCAGAAGATTCAGCAGCTTGGTAAGGCGGTGCATATCCAAATGCTTTAGTAAAGTCTGCATCATATTTCATACCACCACCAAAGTAGTTGTCTTTGTATGATAGAGATTTATGCCATTGAGAAGCACAAAGTGCGTACTCAGAAGCTTTACCATGTTGCTTAGATAGTTTAGCAGCATCACAGTGAGTCATTGCTAACATTTTCACGTCAACTTTCATCTCTGAAATTTGTCTAACAGCTGTTAAAGCACCTTTTGTATGACCTGAAACCACAAGAACGTCTGGATTAGTAGCTTTTACTTTAGATAAAGTAGCAGCCATATCGTTAAGCTCTTTTGGTAACTTGTCATCTATGATGATTTTAGAACCTGTTCTTTTAGCAGCTTCAACAATACCCAATCTCACATCTTGTGAGAAAGCATCTTGTTCAAATGCCATTGCAATCTTAACTGGCTTTCCACCGTTTTTTTCAACCGCAAGGTCAATTGCTACATCAAGATATAAGTTAGCTGGCGCAAGTACTGCAAATAAATATTTGTAACCTTTAGTGAATAACGATCTAGACGCACCGTTTGCTTCAACCATAGGAACTTCATATTTTTCAGTTACAGGTGCCATAGCTTTTGTAAGTCCTGAGCTATATGGCCCAAGCATAAACTTAACACCATCTTGTTGGATTAATCTTTCTGCAAGTTGTGCTGCTCTTCCTGAGTTTGATTCATCATCGTAATAAATAATGTCAAACTTGTAAGTTTTTCCACCAACTTTAACACCACCCATGCCGTTTATTCTCTCAACTGCTAAGTTATAGCCGTTTTGAGTATGAACACCATTGGATGAATATTTTCCAGTCAATGAAACAGCTGCACCTAAAATAATTTTATCTCCAACTACCTTCGCGAAAGATATAGTTGAAGCTGAAATTAAAAGAGCAATTGCAGAAACTAAAGTAATTAGTATATTTCTGATTTTCATTTTATTTTTTCCTCTATTAGTTTTAAATTTAAAAAACAATTAAACATCTAAATGAATAAAAATACAACTAACGTCATACAGACTTAATTGCCGCAATTTTATTTGTAGGTTTTTAATACTTTTGAATAAATGCAATTGTAATTGCAATTAATATTAATACACACGCAGAAATTGTATTTATAACTTTTGGATTTGCTTTTATCCAAATAATTAATTTTCTAGCAAGTACTGCATAAGCAATTAGAGATAAAAAATCTAAAACTACATATGTTGTGATTAAAATAAAAAATTGAACGATATAATTTGAATTAAAGTCAATAAACTGTGGAAATATTAATGGAAAGAACATCCAAGCCTTAGGACTTGTTCCAGCAACTAAAAAGCCATCTTTAAAGAATGAAAAAAAACTTTTTGATGAAATATTATCTGAGCTTACATCTTTAAATCTTGAATTATAAATATCGTAAGCAAGATAGAGTAAGTATGCAATTCCTATCCACTTAAATATATTTAAAAAATTTGGATTATCGACAAAAAAAGATCCTAAAACAAAAATTACTAAAGTGGCTTGAATAATATTTGCTGTAACATCTCCAAGAGCTGTCCAGATACATTTTTGAACTCCATAATTCATGGAATATGAAATGATTACAATTCTAGGTGTGCCAGGAGTAATAAATAGAAATAAAATTATCTGTAAAAAAAGGAAATAATTTAAAGGGAGCATTTTTGGTTTGAGGATAGTCCAAAAAAACCGGAGCTAAAGATGGCTAAGATGGACTATCTAGGTTTGAAGATACCATGACCCTAAATAAAATGCATTAATCAATTTTTTCAAATATAATGAAAATAGAGGATTTATGAAAAAAAAAGGTCACACCCCTATAACTAGAGTTAAAAACCCAGAACCCCATATTTCAGATCCTGACTGGATCATTTGGGCAGCTTGGGCAGATCGAATCACTTTTGAGGAAATTGAGAAAAAGACTGGAAAAACAGAAGGTGAAGTTATTAAGATTATGAGACGATCTATAAAGCCTGTATCTTTTAGATTGTGGAGAAAAAGAGTTAATCAAAAAAGTATTAAGCACAAAAAAAAATTTGAGTATTCAAGAAAAGAAATTACTAGTAAAATTAAAAAGAATGATTATTTATAATCCATGAAATCAGTAACTATTTATACAGGACCACTTTGTGCTTTTTGTGATGCAGCAAAAAAATTATTAACTAGAAACAACGTTGAATATAAAGAAATCAACATTGCAACAGTTGACGGTGCAATGGATGAAATGATTAAAAAAGCTAACGGAAAAAGAACCATCCCTCAAATCTTTTTTGATGAAAATCATATTGGTGGTTACGATGATGTTAGAGCTCTTGAAAAAGAAAATAAATTACTAGAACTTTTAAAATAAATTAATTTTTAGGCTTAAAGGTTAAACAAACACCGTTATTACAATACCTTTTGCCTGTTGGTTTAGGTCCATCTTCAAAGATATGACCATGATGGCCACCACATTTTTTGCAATGATATTCCACTCTCTCGTACCCTAATAAAGTATCTGTTTTAGTTTCAAAAGCATCAGGTAATGACTGATAAAACGATGGCCATCCTGAACCACTTTCATATTTAGTATTTGAGTCAAATAATTTTTCACCACAATTAGTACAGTGATAACTACCTTCTCTCTTCTCGTGATTTAATTCACTCGTACCAGGTGCTTCCGTTCCATCTTCAAATAAAATTAACTTTTGTTCAGCAGTAAGGTCTTTATTAATTTTTTTTTTCATAAATTTATTCTATTACTCTCAAAGGTTTGCCGGCAACGCATGCCTCTAATCCTTCAATCATCTGTGAATAAAACATGCTATAATTTTCTGCAGTAACATAACCAACATGAGGCATTAATAATGCATTTGGTAAAAATCTTAGTTTATTACCTTCTGGTAAAGGTTCTTTTTCATAAACATCAAGTCCTGCTCCAGCAATAACATTGGTTGATAATGCTATAATTAAATCATCCTCATTAATAATGGATCCTCTAGATGTGTTAATTAAAAAAGCAGTTTTTTTCATTGAGTCTAACTCTTTTAGTTTTATCAACTCTTTATATCTTTCTCCCCCTTGAACATGAATGGATATAAAATCAGAATTTTGTAATATATCTTCTTTACTACATGGAAGAACATCTAACTCCTTGCAGGTATCTAGATTTAAATTTTCACTCCAAGCCATAACTTCCATACCAAAAGCTTTACCAATTTTCGCAACTTGAGATCCAACTCTTCCAAGTCCTACTAACCCTAAAATTTTTCCCTTTAACTCAAATCCAATAGTTGATTGCCAGTAACCTTGGTACATATTATCAATTTCTTCTTTAAAGTTTCTAGCTAATCCTAAGATTAAACCCCAAGTTAATTCTGTTGTACCTGCAAAATCAATGTCGGTTCCACACACTGTAATTTTTCTCTTTTTTGCAGCAGCTAGGTCTATAGCTTTATTTCTTGAGCCACTTGTGATGATATATTTAAGGTCATTTAAATTATCAATTAAATTTTTAGCAATAGGAGTTCGTTCTCTCATTATCAATAATGCTTCAAAGTCTGATAATTGCTCTATGGCGTCTGCTTCATCTTCAAAGGGTTCACTGAATATTTTAAATTCATACTTGCCAGATAATTTTTTTAAATCAACAAATTCGTGCGACACGTTTTGGTAATCATCTAAGATAGCAACTTTAAGCATTTTTAATCTTTCTATTTGATAAAAGAATTCCTGTTAAAATAAATATTGCACCCAACATATGATAAAACATAAATTTTTCATTAAAAATAATCATTGCCATAATTGCACTTAAAATAGGCATCATATGTAAAAAAACACCTGCTCTATTAGCACCAATTAAAGCAACTCCCTTTATCCAAAAAATAAAAGAAGCAAGTCCTGGTAATAAAACTACATAAAACAAAATTATATAAAAGTTTTGATTTAAAACAATTCTATAGCCCATTTGATACTCTATAAAATAAATTGGTATTAGAAAAATAAAGCCGAATGAAATTACTACCTCTAGTAACCCTAGTTGAGATAGTTCATGTTTTTTTTTCTTTAACAACGCAGAATAAGTAGCCCATGACAGCATTCCCAAAACCATTGTAATATCACCTTTGTTAAAATCTAAATTTATTAATATTCCAAGATTTGCTTTAGTTATAATTAAAACAACTCCAATAAAGGAACATGTAACTCCCAATACTTGAAAAGTGTTGGTTTTTTCAATTTTTAAAATTGAAGAAATAAATATAATCATTACAGGTATTGTTGATATCATTAATACTCCACTGATAACTTGAGTAAAATTTAAAGAGTAATACACGATTGAATTAAATATGGTGACACTCGTAATTCCAAGAATTGTATAATATTTATAATTTTCCAAAATATAATTTTTTTTTTTCAATATTTCCTGAATTGTAAATGGTGCTAAGATTAACCATGCAAATAGCCATCTATAAAAGTTTAATGAAAAAGGTGGTATTTGATATTGACTAGCAAATTTTCCAACCAAAAAATTGCCTGACCAAAATAGAGTTGCTAAAAATAAAAAAATGTATGCAACACTATTTTTGTTAACCACCTAACCGAACCTAAGTGAACTATATGGTTTTAAATTTAAGTTTGTATTTTCTTCAGCAATCATTCCTGAGATTATTTTCCCTGATATTGGGCCTAAAGTCCATCCTAAATGGTGATGACCAAAACAGTAAAAAACATTTTTATATTTTTTTGAAGGTCCTATTACAGGCAAATAATCTGGGAGTGTTGGTCTAAATCCTAACCATTCATCTTCATGCTCAGGTAAATCTCCCATCATATATTTTGCATTATTAATTAAGTTTTTAATTCTCGATTTTGATAATGGATTTTCTAATCCACCAAATTCAACAGTGCCCACTACTCTAAGTCCTTGTTCCATTGGAGTAATACCAAAGCCTCTATTTTGAAAAATCACCGGTCTACTTAAAAGATGATCACAATCTTTAAAATGAACATGATAACCTCTTTCAGTATCAAGCGGTATTTTTTCATCTAAATTATCTGTTAATTTTTTTGAAAACGAACCACAAGCGATAACAATCTTGTCAAAAAGAAAACTTTGGGTTTCAGCTTTTATAACTGGTTTTTCATCGTTAAAATTTATGTCTTTAATATTCATCTTTAAAAACTTGCCACCTTTTTTTAAGAAAAGATCATAAAGTTTTAAAAGAATTTTTTTTGGATTTCTAGCGTGTCTACCATGCTGATAATAAACACCTCCATGATAGATGGGTTTTATATTTGGTTCTAAATCGTGGATTTCTTTTGAGGTTACTATTTGTTGATCAACACCCAGTTCATTTCTAACATTAATTTCAAGCTCTCTACTTTTTAAACTTTGATCATTCCAAATATATAAAATACCTTTTTTTTCAACTAATCCTCCAATTTCTATCTCATCAAATAACTCATCATAAGCAGGTAACGCTAAGTCCAAAATTTGATGCATGTTTTTAGCGGTATGCATCATTTTTTTTGTAGAGCAGTTTCTTATAAATTGTAAAAACCAAGGTATCATTTTCGGGACATAGTTCCATTTAAGAGCAAGTGGACCAGTTGAACTTAGAAGCATTGCTGGAACATCCGTTAAAACATCAGGTCTATTTATTGGCACAGATGCATATGGAGAAAAATGACCTGCGTTACCGTAAGATGCAGCCGGGCTACCGGGATCATTTCTATCAAAAATTGTTACATTAAAACCTTTTTTTTGTAAAAACAATGCATTGGAAATACCTTGAATACCAGCACCTACAATTCCTATTTTTAATTTTATGTCCATAATAGTTTATATAATTCTTAAATTTAAATATTCTCGCGACAAATTAGACATGTAAAGCATTAAAATACTTAAGCTATTAACTGCTTATGGTTAATTTTGGCACTCATAACAATTGCAAATCCGATCATTGTTGCTAGCATTGAGGATCCACCGTATGACATAATGGGTAGCGGTGATCCAACTATAGGGAGTAAACCTAAAACCATCGACATATTTACTGTGACATAAAAAAATATTGCAGATCCATAGCCATAGCAAAAAAGTTTAGCAAAATAACTTCTTGAGATTGCACCAATTCTTAAAACTCTATAAATAATAATTATATAAATTAGCAATAAAGCTAGTGATCCTATAAAACCAAATTCCTCAGCAAATAATGTAAAGATAAAATCAGTGTGTTTCTCAGGTAAAAATTCTAAATAGCTTTGGGTACCTTTTAAAAAACCTTTTCCATTTAAACCTCCTGATCCAACAGCTATTTTAGATTGAATAATTTGATATCCTGCTCCCAGGGGGTCACGATCAGGGTTGAGAAATGTTAAGATTCTTAATTTTTGATAGGGTTTTAAGAGAGCAATAGCAAAAGGCATTGAGATCAATAAAGCTATAAAAGAATATATAAAATATTTAACATTTATTCCTGCAAGCCATATAACAACTAAACCGCTTAAAGCGATTAATATTGAGGTACCTAAATCAGGTTGAGTGATAACAAGAATAATTGGTAATATTAAAATCACCATAGCAACAAACATAACCTGAAAGCTATTAACTTTGTTGAGCTGTATTCGGTGATAATATTTTGCAAGACATACTATTATTGCGATCTTCATTAATTCCGAAGGTTGTAAATTAATAAAATATAAATTTATCCATCTTTGGGAGCCAGATGCTTTAATGCCATATAATGAAGCCCAAACTAAAAAAAATAAAACAACAATATAAAATAAATAAGCAAAATGATGCCAGAATTTTATATTCAAAAATGACATAAAAATCATCATAGTAAAAAAGATTAAAAATTTTGACATATGACTCTTACTATGAAATAAAATTTCTCCACCGTCTGTTGAATACATGGACAAAACACTAATTAAACCAAGCAATAAAATGCAAGTTAATAAAACATAATCAAAGTTTTTCAATTTTTGAAAAAAGGTTGGCTGTGTGTTAAACGAATTATATTGCATTTATATCTTTATTGCTTTTTCAATTCTGGTTTGTTCTCTAAATTCGTGCCTATCTACAATTAACTTAAAGAGTTTTTTTGCAATAGGCGCTGCTGTTGAACTACCAGATCCACCATGCTCAACAACGATACTTAATGCGTATCTTGGATTTTTATATGGTCCAAAAGCTATATATAAAGCGTGGTCTCTTTCATTATACGGAATTTCAGATGTGTTTAAGTCAAGCTCTCTTGCTGCTTTAGTTATTCTTCTAACTTGTGATGTTCCTGTTTTTCCAGCAAATTGATATTTTGGATCTTCAATTCTGGATGAATAAGATGTTCCTCTAACTTCATTCGTTGAGGCAAACATTGCTTTTTGAACTAATTCGATATTTTTAGAATTTTTAAATAAACGCCCATATTTTTTTTTGTTTAAAAATCCTAAAAGTTCACTCGCTTCCTGCAATCCATTATTTTTTTCATCCAAATATTTAGCATTTTTATCCATTATAAGCTTGATGTCCTCTACTGTTTTAGGATTTTCTTCCATTATTATTTTAGGGTAAATCTTAAATCCACCGTTTGCAAGCTGGGCTGTCATTTGACATAGTTGGAGTGGTGTTGTCTGAGTATAACCTTGACCAATTCCTGTGATTAATGTTTCACCTATAACCCAACCTTTTCCTAAGTTATTTTTTTTCCATTGAGTGTCAGGAATTAATCCTTTTTTCTCATTACTGAATGTCTCATCTAAAACTTTTTCACCAAGGCCAAATTTTAAAGATGTTTCTTTTAAACGATCCACTCCTAGCTTTCTTGCAATTTCATAAAAATAGGTGTCACATGACTGCTTCATTGCACTTTTTAAATTCACAACACCATGACCTCTTTTTTTCCAGCAATGATAAGTTTGTCCATACATTTCTATTTTTCCCTTACAATTGACTTTAAAATTTTCATCAATAATTCCATTTTCTAGGGCAGATAGAGCTACTATCGGCTTAAATGTAGAACCAGGTGAATATAAGCCTGATAAAGTTTTGTTAACTAATGGTTTTAATGGATTATTAATAATTAACTGCCAATCATCTTGATTGATTCCAAAAAGAAATAGATTGGGATCAAATGAGGGCGAAGATTGCATGGCTACAATTTCACCAGTGTAAATATCCATTATACTTATTGAGCCTGCTATATTCTTTAAAAGCTCATTACATAACTTTTGAATTTCAGTATCTATTGTAAGTTGAATTGTTTTGCCACTTAATCCTTCTGCGTGATCGAGTTGACTAATTCTTTTTCCATATGCATTAACTTCATATCTTTGAATACCATTGGTACCAATTAATTCGTTTTCAAAGGTTTTTTCTAACCCAGTTTTTCCGACCTTAAGACCTGGTACGTGTTTACTTTTTATTATTTCATTATTTAAAATATCTTTCTCGCTAGCCTCACTAACATAACCCAAAACATGAGTGTAGCTTTCATTGAAAGGATAATTGCGAGAAACAGATAAAACCGGTTTTGCCCCTATTAAATCGTGCAAAAAATAATTAACCTTTGTGAACTGTTCCCAAGTCAAATTTTTAGAAATAATTATAGTTTCCCAAGACTTTTGCTTGTTTTTTTGTCTTATTATTTTTTCAAATTCACCATTACTAAGATTTAGAATTTCTTTTAGTCTTACCATTAAATATTTAAAATCTTCTACTTCTTCAGGAATTACATGTAATTGATATATCTTTAAATTACCGGCAATAATATTTCCAAAATAATCTAAAAATTCACCTCTTATTGGAGGTAATCTCCATTCACGAAGTCGATTTTTATCAGATAAAGTTAAATATCTTTTATTATCAGTAATTTGTAAGGAAAATAGTCGCGCTATTATTCCTGTGAATACAATAAACTTTGCTGCACCAATAATAAACATTCTTCTATTAATGGTTTGGTTTTTTTTAACTCCAAAATTTTCACCCAACATTGTTATTGCCTACAAAGTAATTTTCAAAAAAATCAAATAAATTTGAAAATAAAAAATACAACAAGAATGTGAATATAATATTTATCATTTGATCAAAGTAATTTAATTCATGATTAAAAATAAAATTTAAGGATATAAAAAATAGTGAATTTATAATTAAAATTGTTATAAGAAAAAAAATACAATCTTTAATCAAGCTTGGTCTGAGAGTAATATTTCTAAGATATGCAGCAGCTCCACAAAGTATTAAATACAATAAACTACTTAATCCAATTGGAGTACCAATAACAACATCATTAAACAAGCCTGCTATAAAAATATAAATATACCCTAAGCTTTCACTTTTTTTTAAGCTGTAATAAAAAATCAAAATGTAAGAAAAATTAAATGAAAAATATTTCACATCTAAATAATTAAAATCACTATTATTTAAAACAGATACAAAAAGTAAAATTAACGGTATTTGTGATAATATTTTTCTAATAAAAGTTTTATTTCTTAACCCTATCATTTAGCCTCATTTTTTTTGAATGAAACAATTTTTACAAACTTTAATTGAGAAAAATCTGAAAAAAATTCAATTTTTTTTTCTTCACTTAAATAATTACTACTAATTATACCTATTGGTATTCCTGCCTTAAATAGGTTGGCTGTTCCTGAGGTATAAATAATAGACTCATTTTTAATATTTTCATATTTTTTACTGTATTGAATAACTCCATAATCCTTACCTGTACCAGACAATATTGAAAACACTTCATTTGGTTCTACGATAACTGGTATCTTACTGTTCAAATCAGAAAGTAATAATACTCTTGATGATAAATAATTAACCTCAACAACTTTTCCAACAAGATATGCCCCATCCATAGTAATCATACCAAGGTTAATATTGTGCTTGCTGCCTTTGTTAATAATGATTGATTTTAAAAATGGACTACCTTTATCACTTAAAACTTTGGCAAATACAGTGTCTGATTCAACTAAATAATCATCAAATATTTTTTTTAACCTTTGATTTTCTAAAATAATAAAATAATTTAATAAATCTTTAGCCTTTAAACTTTCTAATTCAGATTTGTTTTTTTCATTCTCATTATAAAGATTGTTATGTTTTTGAATTACAAGATAGCTATCTTTTATAAAGTTTTCTGGTACAGAAACTATAAAAGATGATCTGTAGGCTATTTCCTTAATGACTATTTTTACATAGTTTATAGCTTTAAAATTTAAACTACTTAAAATTAATAAGATTATAGAAAAAAATATTAAACTCAGCAGTGAAAATCTTTGCTGCGTTCCTTTTTTTAAAAAAGCAGATCTTATTGCTATTACAAAATCATCTCTGCTTGTTTCCATTTATCTTTAATACTCAGATAGCATAGTAGAAAAAGTCTCTTCTTGATCTAAAGCTTTTCCAGTACCGATTGCAACACATGCTAAAGGGTCATCAGCAACATGCACTGGTAGTCCTGTTTCTTTAGAAAACCTTTTATCAATATTTTTAAGCAATGCCCCACCACCTGTTAGCGTCAATCCCATATCAACTAAATCAGCAGATAATTCAGGCGGTGTATTTTCTAGTGCATCTTTTATGCCATTTACCATTTCTTTTAGAATATCATTTAAAGCTTCTGCTGTATCTTCTTCAGTAATGTTCACCTCTTTGGGTGTTCCTGACCTTAGATCTCTACCTTTTACAGCGTAAGTATTATTATTTGATGGAATAGCAGTACCTATTTCTTTTTTAATTTTTTCAGCAGTACTATCACCAATCATAAGATTATATTCTTTTCTCATGTAGTTAACTAGTGCTGTGTCCATTGCGTCTCCTGCAACTCTTAATGATCTTGAGTAAACAAGGCCACCTAATGACATAACTGCTATCTCCGTTGTACCTCCACCAATATCAACAACCATTGATCCTGTTGCTTCTGAAATTGGAAGACCTGCTCCAATCGCTGCTGCAATTGGTTCTTCAATTAATTGAACTCTTCTAGCTCCAGCTGCTAGTGCGCTGTCTTGAATAGCTTTTCTTTCAACTGGTGTTGATCCAGTTGGAACACAAATTAAAATTCTAGGGTTTGCAAAAGTTTTATTTTTGTGAACTTTTTTAATAAAGTGTTTAATCATTTCTTCAGTCACAATAAAATCTGCAATCACCCCATCTCTTAAAGGTCTAATGGCACTAATATTTCCAGGAGTTCTTCCAAGCATTGTTTTTGCTTCATCCCCAACGGCTAAAACAGTTTTTTTCCCCATGTTCTCAGCTATAGCAACGACAGATGGTTCATTTAAAACTACACCTTGACCCTTTAAAACGACAAGTGTGTTAGCAGTTCCAAGATCAATCGCCATATCCTGACTCCAAATACTAGTTAAATTTTTAAACCAATTAGCCATCTTATATTCCCTTCACTTTCTGAGTTTCGTGCTCTATTGGAGCAGTTTTTTTTCTTTTAATTATCATTTTATTTAAGGCACTTAAATAAGCATTAGCTGACGCTACTAATGTATCTGTGTCTGCAGCTTGTCCTACTGTTGTTTTTCCTTCTTCTTCAATTCTAACACTTACGGTTGCTTGGGCATCAGTTCCTTCTGTAACTGCATGAACTTGATATAACTGTAATTTTACATCATGTGGGTACAAAACTTTTATGCATTTGAAAATTGCATCTACAGGACCATCACCTGTTTCTGAGGTTGATTTAACTTCGCCATAAACATCCAGAGTCATTTCTGCTTTTTGTGGTTCACCCGTTCCTGCAAAGACTTTTAAAGATTTTAAATTAATCACATACTTATCCAAAACCATACTGTCATCAACTAAAGCTGCAATATCATCATCATAAACATGTTTTTTTTTATCAGCTAAAATTTTAAATTTTCCAAAAGCAGTTTGAATTACATCATCGGTTACATCTCCATAACCAAGGTCGTTTAATTTTTCTTTAAATGCGTGCCTTCCAGAATGTTTTCCCATTACCAATGATGTTTTTTTAACACCAACGCTCTCTGGTGTCATAATCTCATATGTTTCTCTATTTTTAAGCATTCCATCTTGATGAATACCCGCTTCATGAGCAAAAGCATTCTTTCCAACAATAGCTTTATTAAATTGTACTGGGAAAGTTGCGTTAGAGACAACTTTAGAAGCTTTGCTTAATAATTCAGTTTTGATACCTGTTGTATAAGGCATTAAATCATTTCTTGTTCTTATAGCCATTACAATTTCCTCAAGTGCTGCATTACCTGCTCTTTCACCTATTCCATTAATTGTACATTCAACTTGTCTGGCACCCGCAGAAACACCCGCTAAAGAATTTGCAACAGCTAATCCTAAATCATTATGGCAATGAACTGACAAAATAGCTTTATCAATATTTGGAACTTTATTTTTTAATGTTGTAATTATTTTTGTAAATTCTGAAGGAGTTGTATACCCAACAGTATCTGGAATATTTATTGTTTTTGCACCACAGCTAATTGCAAGCTCAACAGACTTACACATATAATCCATATCAGTTCTTGTTCCATCTTCACAAGACCATTCAACATCATCTGTAAAGTTTCTCGCATAAGTAACACTCTCTTTTACCGCATCCAAAACCTGTTCTGGTGATTTATTTAGCTTATGCTTCATATGTAATGGGCTTGTTGAAATAAAAGTATGGATTCTAAATCTTGGAGCAGCTTTTAATGCTTCATGACATGCGTCTATGTCTTTTTTACTAGCTCTTGACAATCCACAAGGAATTGAGTTTTTTAAAATTTTACTTATTGCTGTTACGGCTTCAAAGTCACCTGGTGATGCAATAGGAAAGCCAGCTTCAATAATATCAATTCCTAATTCATCAAAAATTCTTGCAATTTGAATTTTTTCCTCAAGACTCATTGATGCACCTGGTGATTGTTCACCATCACGCATTGTAGTATCGAATATATATACTTTATTTTTGTTGCTCATAGCCAGTAATTTTAGAAAAACTATAATACAATCTATAATAGAGATTGCAAAATAATTGTTATGTTTTGGCTATAATTTTAGGTCGATTTGGGTTTTTAGTAAAAATTAACTCTTATCACTATCTATTAATTTCTTCTTACCAATCCAAGGCATCATTGCTCTAAGCTCTGCACCCACTTTCTCAATTGGATGATCTGCAAGATCTTTTCTCATTTTCAAAAAGTTTTTTTGCCCACCTTCGCATTCTTTCATCCAGTCTTTAGTAAATTTACCAGATTGAATATCGGCTAGAACTTCTTTCATTCTTTTTTTGCTTTCGCTATCTACAATTTTTTTACCCGATACATATTCACCATATTCTGCTGTATTTGAGATAGAGTAATTCATATTAGCGATTCCACCTTCATAAATTAAATCTACTATTAATTTTACCTCATGTAGACATTCAAAGTATGCCATTTCAGGTTCGTATCCAGCTTCAGTTAAAGTTTCAAAACCATTTTTAATTAACTCAACTAATCCACCACAAAGTACAGATTGCTCTCCAAATAAATCAGTTTCACATTCATCTTTGAAAGTTGTTTCAATAATACCTGATTTTCCACCTCCAATTGCTGAAGCATAGGATAATGCAAGATCTCTTGCTTTACCTGTTCCATCTTGATGAACGGCAAATAAACATGGCACTCCACCACCTCTTTCAAATTCACTTCTAACTAAATGCCCTGGTCCTTTTGGTGCAACCATAAACACATCTAAATCTTTTCTTGCATCAATAAGCTTGTAATGAATATTTAATCCATGGGCAAAAGCTAAACTTGTTCCTTCTTTAATTCTTTGCTCAATATGATTTTTATAAATTGCTGCTTGTAATTCGTCTGGTGTAAGTATCATTGCAACTTCTGCCCACTCAGCTGCATCAGATAAGTTCATTACCTTTAATCCTTTAGATTCTGCTTTTGCTTTACTTGCTGAACCATCTCTAAGAGCGACTACAACTTCTTTAGCTCCACTATCTTTTAGGTTTAATGCGTGTGCATGTCCTTGACTTCCATAACCAAAAATTGCTATTTTTTTACTCTTAATTAAATCTACATCTGCATCTTTTTCATAAAACATTTTCATTTTTTTCTCCTTTATAATTAATTAAAAATCTCTGCGCCTCTTGTCATTGCTACCGCTCCGGTTCTTGAGACACTAACAAGACCAAATGGTTTTAAATTTTTTGTCACCTTATCTATCTCTCTTCTTAATGCCGTTATTTGAATTACAGCAGATTTATTTGTTAGATCTAATATAACTGGATTGTATTTTTTACAAGCATTTAAAGCTTTCTTAATTTTGTTAGTATTTGCAACAATTTTTAATAATGCCATCTCTTTAAATATAACGTTTTTATCCTCTCTTTTAAAATTTCCAACTTTGTGAACTGGAACTAACTTTTTTAATTGTAATACAATTTGCTCTATAACCTGAGGTGTTCCAGTAGTTACAATTGTAATTCTTGAAAGATTTTTTTTCATCCACTTCTGCAACAGCTAACGATTCAATATTGTAGCCTCTACCTGAAAATAATCCAACTACTCTTGATAATACACTCGCTTCATTATCAACCCAAACAACAATTATATGAGTATCAATTTTACCTAATTTACTAGGTGTGCTGTATGCTGATTTAGATTTTGCCATTTAAACTAAAGCTTTCCCTTTTCCTGTAATTTTATTTTCTTCTTGATCCTTGGGACCTAATAACATTTGATTATGAGGTTTTCCTGAGGGTATCATTGGAAAACAGTTTTCATCTTGATCAACATGACAATCAAAAATTACAGGTCCATCAGTATTAATCATTTCTTTAATTTTTTCATCCAATTCATCAGGATCTTCTGCTCTAATTCCTACACACCCGTAAGCTTCAGCTAATTTGACAAAATCTGGTAATGCTTTTGAATAACTTTCAGAATAGTTTTTTTCATGAAGGAGCTCTTGCCACTGTCTAACCATACCCATATATTGATTATTTAAGATAAATATCTTTACTGGTAAATTATATTGAACTGCCGTTGACATCTCCTGTATGTTCATTAAAATTGAGGCTTCACCTGCGATATCAACCACTAATTTCTTTGGGTGAGCCACTTGAACACCTACTGCGGCAGGCAATCCATACCCCATTGTTCCAAGTCCACCTGATGTCATCCATCTATTGGGTTTATTAAATTTATAATGCTGTGCCGCCCACATTTGATGCTGACCAACCTCTGTAGTTATATAGGTATCTTGATTTTTTGTTAATTCATAAAGTCTTTGTACTGCGTGTTGTGGCTTGATAATTTTATCACTGTTAACAAAGTTTAAAGATTCTTTTGTTCGCCATTTTTGAATTTGTTGCCACCATTTTGAAATTTTTTGTTTATTAGATTTTTCTAGATTTAAATTTTTCTTTTTTAAAGTTTTTGTTGTAGATTTAATGACATCACCAACATCACCTACAATAGATAAATCAACTTTTACAATTTTATTTATTGATGATGGATCAATATCAATATGAACTTTTTTAGATTTCGGTGAAAACTCATCTATCTTTCCTGTGATACGGTCATCAAATCTTGCTCCTATATTAATTAATAAGTCACAATCATGCATTGCATTATTGGCTTCATAAGTTCCATGCATTCCAAGCATTCCTAAAAATTGATTATCATCTCCTGGGTAAGCACCTAGGCCTTGAAGAGTTGAGGTGATTGGAAATCCAGTTATAGAAACAAGTTCTCTCAATAGTTCACTTGCTTTTGGACCTGAATTAATTACACCCCCACCAGTATAAAAAACTGGTTTTGAAGCTTTTTTCATTAAATCAACTAATTGATCAATATCACTTTGCTTAAATGCATTAATAGATTTTTCTTTTAATTTTATTTTTTTTTTAGGTTTAAAATATTTTGCTTTTGCAAACTGAATATCTTTTGGAATGTCAACTAATACAGGTCCCGGTCTTCCAGTAGTTGCAACTTCAAATGCCTCATGCATTATTCTTGGAAGATCATTAATATCTTTAACTAACCAATTATGTTTTGTGCATGGTCTAGTAATTCCTGTGGTATCACACTCTTGGAAGGCATCAGTTCCAATTAAATGAGTTGGGACCTGACCTGAAATACAAACCAAAGGAACTGAATCCATGAAAGCATCAGTTAGTGCAGTCACAACATTGGTAGCACCAGGTCCTGATGTAACCAATACAACACCAGGCTTTCCAGTTGATCTTGCATAACCTTCAGCTGCATGCCCAGCACCTTGCTCGTGTCTAACTAAAATATGTTTTATTGATGGATGATTTTTTAACTCATCATAAATTGGGAGTACTGCTCCACCTGGATAACCAAAAATATGTTCTACTTTTTGATCTTCAAGACATTTAAATACAATTTCAGCTCCTGAAAATAATTTTGGCATTCAGGCAATCTATCGGACTTTATGTTAATTGGTCAAGTTTAAGAGATGATTTTTTTAATTTTCTTATATAACCAGCAATCTTAATTGGATTAATTTTTTCCCAAGATGTCATCTTGCTTCTTGCCCATGTTGCTTGTCTTTTGGCGTATTGTCTTGTTTTAATTGAAATTAATTCCTGTGCTTGATCTAAATTAATTTTTTTACCTAAGTGCTGTGTCAATTCGTCAATGCCTATTACCCTATTTACACTTAGATCTTTTTTAATTTTCAATTTTATAAAATTTTTTACCTCTTTTACAGCTCCTTCGTTCATCATCTTAATTGATCTTAGTGATATTCTTTTGATTAGGTCTTCTCTTTTAAAATCAATATATAATTTTAAAAATTCATCCTGTTTGAACTCAGATTTTGTTCTATTCATCCATTCATACATAGAAATTTTTGTAAATGATTTAATCTCAAAGGCTCTAATTGTTCTTTGAGTATCATTTGGATCAAATTTATCTTTAGACATTGGATCAATTTTTAAAAGTTTCTTATAAAATTTTTCCTGTCCCACTTTTTTTTGGGTTAATCTAACTCGGTTTCTAAATTTGATAGGTATTTTAGGAATCTTAACTAGACCATCAATTAAAGATTGAAAATATAGCCCTGTACCACCAACTAGAATGGGGATTTTTTTTCTTTGTTTAATTTCTTTAATCTTCTCAATGGTTATGTTCAACCATTGACCTGTAGAAAATTTTTTATTCAAATCTACAAAACCATACATGTGATGTTTAATTTTTTTTTGCTCTTCTTTATTTGGTCTAGCAGTAAGAATTTTTAATTTTTTATAAACCTGCATGCTATCTGCATTAATTATTTCACCATTAATTTTTTTAGCAATTTTTACAGCAAAATTTGATTTACCTGATGCGGTAGGACCTGAAATTAAAATAATCTTGGACTGTTTGTCCATTATCAATCTAACTTAACACCAATATATCTTCTTTGGTTTTGATTGTTGTAAATTACAATTAAAATTGTTTTTTGATTAGATTTTAAAGCCTTATCAACTATATCTTCAAGATTTTTTATGGATCTAATTTTTTTCTTTTGAGCTTCAACTATTACATCACCTATGTTTAGATAGTTAACTGGACTATTTTTGCCAATATTAGTTATAACTAGTCCTGTTGTTTGATTGGGAAGTTTTCTTTGTTCGATATCTTTTTGATTTAACAGTCTTGCTATAATTTTTAAAGATTTAATTTCTGAAATCTCAGGTGTTTCTGTTTCAGTTTCTTTTTTTTCTTCTTTGAAATCGCTTGAAGTTTCTAACCTTCCTAACTTAATCTTTTTAGTAATTTCTTTTTTATTTCTCCATACTTTAACATCCACTGTTTTTCCTACTTCTGTTTGTGCTACAATTATTGGTAGTTCCTTCATTTCATTAATCTTAGTTCCATTAAATTCTAATATGATATCTCCTGCTTTAATCCCGGCTTTATCTGATGGACTTTTTCCAGCAACACTTGCAACTAATGCACCACGTGGTTCGTCTAATTTTTCAACTTCTGCAATTTCTTCAGTTACTACTTGAATTCGAACACCCAACCATCCTCTTTTAGTTTCACCAAATTCTATTAACTGACTAACAACTTTTTTTGCACTATTGGATGGTATTGAAAAACCTATACCAATTGAACCACCTTTGCCTAAAATAGCTGTATTAATTCCTATTACATCTCCATTCATGTCAAATAATGGTCCTCCAGAATTTCCCGAGTTAATTGATGCATCTGTTTGAATATAGTCTTCATACCTTGAAAGTCCTATTGATCTATTTCTTGCTGAAATTATTCCTGAAGTAACCGTACCACCTAATCCAAATGGATTTCCAATTGCTATTACCCAATCACCAATTCTTGCTTTATCTGAGTCGCCGAATTTAACTGGAATAAACTTTTCTTTTGAATCTATTTGAAGAACAGCAATATCAGACAAAGGATCTGCTCCAATAATTGTTGCCTTATATTCTTTGTCTCCACCAACTCTTACTACTATATCCTCTGAATCTTGAATGACGTGGTTGTTGGTAATTACAATTCCTTTTTCATCAATAATAAATCCTGACCCTAATGCTGAAGATTTTCTTTTTTGTGGTGTACCAAATTCCTTAAACATATCTTCAAAAGGAGAGCCTGGCGGAAATTGAAATCCTGGAAAAGGATTGGTATTTGTTGTTACTGTTGTTGTTGTTGAGATATTTACAACTGATGGCATTAATCTTTCTGCTAAATCTGCAAATGATGCAGGTGCATCTTGAGCAGATACTTTCATTACAAAAGTTAACGTAAAAAATACTATTATTAATTTTTTAATTCTGTTCATTTTAATTTTTAATATACCAAATAATTACAAATCCAATTACTGCAAAAATTAATCCACCACTTCTTAGTTGACTATTATTTACCTCGTTTAATTTCAACAACATACTTTTCATTTTTGATGGAAATAAGGCATATAAAATTCCTTCTATAAAAAGAAAAAGACCAAAAGCTATAATTAGCTCCTTCATATATTTGATTTATTTTTTAGGCTTAATGTTTCCAAAGAATTTAAAGAACTCGCTATCAGGAGATAAGATTACAGAAGTGTCTCCACCTATTAAAGCAGTTTCGTAAGCTTGCATTGCTCTATAGAAAGCAAAGAATTCTGGGTCTCTACCGAATGCATCAGCAAAAATTGCATTTCTCTCACCATCACCTTGACCTTTCATAATTTCAGAATCTTTGTTTGCATTAGCCAACAATACTGAAACATCTTTGTCAGCTGTAGATGTAATAGTTACAGCCATTTCAGCACCTCTTGCTCTAAATTCTTTAGCTTCTTTTTCTCTTTCAGTTTGCATTCTTCTAAAGATCGCTTCACTGTTTGCTTCAGGTAAATCTGCTCTTTTAATTCTTACATCAACAATTTTAATTCCAAAATTTTTAGCTTCAACATTTACGCCTTCTTGAATTAAGGACATTTGTTTACTTCTATCTTTTGATAACAATGTTTGTAATTCTTGTTGTCCTAGAACATTTCTAAGTCTTGAGTTAATAATTGTTGCTAATCTTGATCTTGCAACCCTTTCGTTTCCAACTGAAATATAAAATTTTAATGGGTCTACAATTTGAAACCTTGCAAAAGCATCAACAATCAATCTTTTTTGGTCTGATGCAATTACTTCTATTGGTGGTGTATCTAAATTTAAAATTCTACTATCTAAAAAAACCACGTTTTGAATAAAAGGCATTTTAAAGTTCAGGCCAGGCTCTAGTATAATCTTTTTAGGATCACCAAACTGAAGCACAATTGCTTGATTAACTTCTTTAACTATAAAAATGGAGAAGAAAGCTAATGCTGCTATTATAATAGTTATTGGAAGTAAAATTTTTTTCATTAGTTCTTCACTTTCTTTTTTCCTAGTTCAGGAAGTGGCAAGTAAGGAACAACGCCTGACCCCGCACCTTTTTCAATAATCACTTTATCTATATCTGCCAATACTTTTTCCATAGTTTCTAAATACATTCTCTCTTGAGTAACTTCTTTAGCTTTAAAATATTCATTATAAATCGAGATAAATCTACTAGCTTCACCTTCAGCTGACGCAACAACTTTTTGCTTATAAGCTTCGGCTGCTTGCATAATTCTTGCAGCTTCCCCTCTTGCTCTTGGGATTACATCGTTCGCATAAGCTTCAGCTTCATTTTTAGATCTTTCCATATCAGCTCTTGCAGCTTGAACATCTCTAAATGCGTCAATTACTTGATCAGGTGGATCTGCTTTTTGAGTTTGAACTTGTGTAACCTGAATTCCACTATTGTATTCATCTAAAATTGCTTGGATTATTTCCTGTGTTTCAATCTCAATTGAAGCTCTACCTTCAGTTAAAATTGGTTGAATATTACTTTTTGCAATCACTTCTCTCATTGCAGTCTCTGCTGCAGCTTTTACTGTTCCTTCTGGATCTTGTATTTCGAATAAAAATTTACCAGCATCTTTGATTACCCAAAATACTGAAAAATCTATATTAACAATATTTTCATCACCAGTTAGCATTAAACTTTCTTGGGGGACGTCAGCAACTCCACCACCTTGAGAAAATCCACTATCTCTCTCAGATCTAAATCCTATATCAATTCTATTTACTTTTGTAACTTTTGGTGTCTGAACTGTCTCTATCGGAAGTGGAATATGATAATGTAATCCTGGTTGAGTAGTTTTTACAAACTTACCAAATCTTAGCACAACACCTTGTTCATCGGGTCCCACTCTATATAGCCCACTTGCTAACCATACAAATGCTATAATAATTAAAATTAAACCAATTGGTTTTCCTCCTGATGAACTTCCACCAGGTAAAAATTTATTTATTTTACTTTGAATATCTCTAATTAATGCATCAATGTCTGGTGGCGTGGGTCCTTTTCCTGAACCATTTCCTCCTCCTGGGGGTGTTCCCCATGGACTTCCGCCTCTACCTTGAAAATCATCTGACATATGACAAAGTATATAATGTCTTTATTATAAAAAACAAGTAATGATAAAAATATGACTGATAAAAAGCCAGAACTAAGTGACGCAATGAAAAGAAAATTAGAGCCTAAAAAGTTCACAAAGAACCCAATTTTAGGAACAAAATTTACTATAGCTGTATCAAGTGCAAAAGGTGGTGTTGGAAAATCTACTTTTGCAACAAACCTTGCTTTAGCATTAAAGCAAATTGGCTGCAAAGTTGGTTTACTTGATGCCGATATCTACGGCCCATCAATTCCAAAAATGTTTGATATTAATGAAAAGCCAAAAAGCGATGGTCAAACTTTAACTCCAATTACAAAATATGATATTCAATGTATGTCCATCGGCTTTCTTGCTGATCAACAAACTCCCATGATTTGGCGTGGACCTATGGTTACCAGTGCAATCAAAACTTTTACTCAAAAAGTAGGTTGGAAAGATTTAGATTTTATAATTGTTGATATGCCTCCAGGAACTGGTGACACTCAGTTAACTTTTTCACAAGAGATTAAAATGGATGGAGCAATTATAGTTTCTACCCCTCAAGAAGTTGCTCTTCTAGATGTTAAAAGAGGAATTAAAATGTTTGATAAACTTGGAGTTAAGATTTTAGGTCTAGTTGATAATATGAGTTACTTCACAGGTGATGACGGTAAAAAATATAAAATATTTGGTGAGGGTGGTGTTAAAAGAACTGCAGAGGAATTTGGGAAAGAATTTCTAGGTGAAATTCCATTAAATCCTGAAGTTGGAAAATGTGGTGATGAAGGGAAACCAATTGTAGAAGCTAACCCAGATCATGAAATTTCTAAAATATATTTAGACTTTGCTAAAAAGATTAAATCAACTTATCTTTAAGGTCAAAAGCAGACATTAATTCGTTCCATTCTCTTTTGGATAAACCAGAGCTATCAGGATTGACATCTTCGCCTTTAATAAGTTTTTGAATTATAGATTTTCCTTTTGCAGAAACTTCTGTACCACCAACTCTATAATCCATAAATGCATCATAAGTTATTGGAACCCATTTTTTAACAGTATCTAGCATAATGTCTGCATACACTCTTATTTCGTATTGAGCATGACTATCAGCTCTAAGTCTTAAAAAATTCATCAAGTTTAATAAATCAGTTTTCCAGTACCATTGTGTATAAGTATTTAAAGTTAAATTCATTCTTGCAAGTTCTCTTGCTAAACCTTTTTTATTTTCATCAATAGTTGATCCATCAAATCTCTCATTCAACATCATCTCATAATTGTCATAAGTTCTATCAGCATCGTTTTTTAAAAGTTCTAAAACTTCTTTTGCTTGTTCGCCTTCAATAACATCACCTCTACCCTGTCTGTTGCTTGAAGACTGTGCTGCTAAATTTTCTGCAGATGGTAAATAAAATTCTTTATCTAATATAGAGTACCGTGCTGAGTATTCATTTACATTTGCTGTTCTATGTCTAATCCATTGACGAGCAATAAAAATTGGAAGTTTAACGTGATATTTAATCTCACACATTTCAAATGGAGTGCTATGCCAATGTCTCATTAAATATTTAATTAAACCTGCGTCTGTTGAAACTTTCTTAGTTCCTTTTCCATAAGAAACTCTAGCTGATTGAACAATTGATGTATCATCACCCATATAATCAACAACTCTCACGAAACCATGATCCAATGCTGGCATTGCCTCATACAAAATATTTTCTAGCGCTGGAGCTGTAACTCTTTTTGTTTGATTTTGTTGACCCTGTTGGTCTTTGATCTCTTGTGATTGTTCTTTAGTTAATTTCATGATTTTTATTGAATCTCTTTCAAATGCTTTTATAGTAATAGTGTTGGCTTGCCAACTACGACGATAAACGAATTTCGTAATAACCATTACGGACGTGGGGGCAGTACCCACCACCTCCACCATTACAACTTATGGGGGTGAAATAGGATCGACGGGTGACTAAAGGCTATTCTTTCGTTCGGGATTGTTCCACCGCAACGGGCTAAACTTTAAATGCTAACGAAAGTTACGCTATTGCTGCATAATTAACTTAGGTTAATTGTAGAAGCACGGTCTGGGGCACCGGGTAACAGAACGCCCCTACACAATCTTCTACTTCTCTTTATTTATAATACTGATTAATGTTTGGATTGTTTTTGAGCTTACTCTCAGCGTAATTTTAAACTAATTATTCTTTGAAACTGTAAATTTAACCTTCTTATTACTATTATCTTTACCTACTCCTGTTACACCACCATTACCATCCCACTTGAGTGTACCTTCAGCTCCCATATTATTTGTACATGTAATCTGCCATACACCTTTTCCACCTTTTTGTAGTGAATAAGTTCCATTACATGTTCCGTCATTGTTTGGTAAAGGTAAAATCAATGTTCCATCATAATTTCTTTCATCAAATATAACTTTTCCAGCTATTAAATCATCATAACCTTCCCAGCTTAATGCAATAGATCTTTCACCTTTAAGTTCATATTTTTTTTCACTTGGTTTATTTTTGGTAATTTGGTTATTAAAATTTTTCAAGATTCTTTTTTTACTTGATTCAAATATTTCTTTTGTAATTAATCCTGACTTGTACGCCTCTCCAAGCTTCTTTAATTTATCTAAATCTTCTAAATTTCCGTAAGCATTCCCACTCAACAACAAACCCAGAACTATGATCCCTAAAAATCTTTTCATGATTAAAGGCTATCACATTTGTTGATGGTTATTCTACTCAGAAATGTTGATGGTTTGTTATCAGTTTCTTCATTAAAATTGCTTTGCATTAACGCCAAGTCTATTTTAATAACACAGCAAGCATAAGGATATTTCTGATGATAAATTTGATGAGGTTTTAAAATATATTGAATTTCTTAAAGAAGATCCAAACTAGTTTTTTTAGAAATTGTTTCTAAAAGTTGATCAACATCACTCTCTTTAGTATTCCAAGCAGCAACAAGCCTTACTGCTTTACCATCTAACTCTTCTTGATTCATTTTATAACCTTCTGAATTTAGATGCTCGATGATAGGTTTTGGAAATTTAGCAAATACTTCATTGGCTTCTGTTGGGTAAGCTAATTCAATATTTGATTTTGAATTTAATCCTTCACTTAATTTTTTGCCCATCTTATTTGCGTGTTTCGCATTCCTTAGCCACACATCATTTGAAACATAGGCCTCTAGTTGAGCTGATACAAAACGCATTTTTGAAAGTAGATGCCCTGATCTTTTCATTAAGAAAGGAAGATTACCTACTAATTCTGGTTTAAAAAATATAATTGCTTCTGCTGCAATACATCCATTTTTAGTTGCACCAAAAGACAAAACATCTACTCCTGACTTCCATGTCATTTCAGCAGGAGTTACGTCAAGTGACACTAAAGCGTTAGCGAACCTTGCCCCATCCATATGCATTTTTAAATTATATTTATGAGCAGTTTCAGATATAGCTGCAATTTCATCTAGCTGATAAACTTCGCCTGTTTCACATAATTGAGTAATACTTACTACAGAAGGCTGTGTATGGTGTACGATACCAACTCCTCCAATATTTTCAGATAACTCTTCTGGTGTAAATTTTCCATTAATTCCATTTAAAGGTACAAGTTTTGCACCACCTGTATAAAATTCAGGGGCCCCACATTCATCTGTATTGATATGCGAATGTTTGTGACAATAAATACTTCCAAAAACTGGTGTCATTGCTGATAAAGCTAAAGCATTAGCAGCTGTACCTGACGCAGTTGGATAAACAATCACATCTTTTTCAAAAATTTCAGAAAACTTATTTTGTAAGTTCGTTGACCAATCATCATTAGCATAAGGAGCGCTATCTCCATCATTTGCTTTTATGATTGCATCTAAAACTTCAGGACATGCACCCGCTACGTTGTCGGAGGCAAATTTAACTCGCTCTCTTTTAATTTTAATTTTAGATGGCATAAATATTATTGTTTTGGAAAGTAATCTTTTAACTCCCCTTCTCTATAAACATCTGCTGTACAACAATGTAATCCTCCACCAAATGCATAAGCGTCCCTCATATCAACTGGAATAACTTCCATTCCTAATTTATCTAATTGTTCAGCTTGATAAACTTCACTTTTTTCAACACATACTGTCTTTGGGTCTAATACCAAAACATTCATAGATAACCAGGTGGATGAATAACATAACGGTGGCGGCTCATTATGCGCTGGTTGAGCTGAATCTATGATCTCCCATCCATTATTTTCAAAAAGTTTTCTTTGTTCTTTTGGAAGCTTTCTTTGAGGATTATTAATAATTAAACCTTCTTTAATTGGAGTAAATGTTGCATCTATATGAATTGGGTAAGGATCGCCTGGAAAATTTACTGCATGAACTCTATGGTCTTTATAGTGTCTTCTCAACCAGTCTATTCCTTTAAGGTTTGTTGTAAAACCATGTTGAACTACTAAATCTTTACCAAACCTTAAAACATCAGCAGCATCAAATAAGGGTTCCTCTTCTGTTGTGACAAAAAATTTATCTTCAGTCCATTCTAATCTTTTTTGAATACCAATTTTATCTGATAAATAATCTTTTCTATAATCTGCATCAGTTAACCTTGGTTTTGGAGCAGCTTCATGTCTCATATTAGGATCTTCATCATAATATTTTTTTAATAAAGGTCTGTAACAAAGGTACTCGAACCATCTACATCTATAACTCATCGTTGCTTCTAAAATTTCACTTCCAACAGTTAATAAAACATCTCTAGGTGGCATACAGCCAAACATTGTATCTGCCTCCCAATCTGGTGTTGATATTTTTTTACTAAAATCTAGTGGATCTGGTCTATCTACTTTGATGCCTCTTTTAATTAACATATTTGAAAAATCATCTAACAACTGATTTGCTTTATCAACTGTATCTTTTGTTCTTGGTCCAAACTGACCACGCATGTCAGAATCTTCTGGTACCTTGGCATCTAAAGCTGGTTCTGGAGCTGGTATGCACGTGCCATCTGCCTTACCAACAATTACATGTTTTAAAGGATCCCATTCATTCCAGCTATTAACTACAGTTTTTTCGCTCATATTTTATGATTTAATAATATTATGTTCTGGACCAAAAGGAAACTTAGTAATGTTTTCAGCATTATCTTTTCCTATAATTAGGATATCATGCTCTCTATACCCACCGGCTCCTGGTTTTCCATCAGGTATCATGATCATAGGCTCCATAGAAACAACCATATTCTCTTCTAAGACAGTATCTATGTCCTCTCGTAATTCTAATCCAGCTTCTCTTCCATAGAAATGAGATAGGACACCAAAAGAATGGCCGTAACCAAATGTTCGGTAATGAAGATAACCAAGCTCAGCGAAGAGCTCATTCAACTCATGGCAGATAGCAGAGCATTTTACACCTGGTTTAATCAATTCTAGCCCTCTTTTATGAACTTTAACATTTGCTTCCCAAGCTTTTAAAGAAGCGTCATCAATTTCATCTACAAAAAGAGTTCTCTCTAGAGCTGTGTAGTATCCTGAAATCATAGGAAAGGTATTTAAAGAAAGAATATCTCCTGCTTCTAATTTTCTATTCGTTTTTGGGTTATGTGCTCCATCTGTATTTAATCCTGACTGAAACCAAACCCAGGTATCCATATATTCTGCATCTGGGTAGGTTTTTGCAATTTCACGTTCCATTCTATCTCTACCTGCTATTGCAATTTCAAGTTCACTTTCTCCAATTTTAATATTCTTTACAATCTCTTCACCACCAAGATCGGCAATTCTTGCACCATTTTTAATAATTTCTATTTCCTCTGCAGATTTAATCATTCTAAGCTGCATTAAATCTTTTGATACGTCACTAAAAACTGAAAAAGTAAAAATAGACGTAAGTTTTTCTTTAACATCTAGGGTTACATGATCATTTTCAATGCCAATATTCTTAGGAGGTTCGTCTCTTCCAATAATTGCAACTATTGCTTTTAAATAATTATCTCTTTTCCAATCAGTGTAAATTACATTATCACTATGAGATCTCCGCCACGGTTGGCTTGCATCTATGTTTGCAGAAATTGTTGAAATTTTATTAGCTGTTACAACGCAACCATAAGGCCTACCAAAAGAACAATAAATAAACCCTGTATAGTAAGCAATGTTGTGCATTGAAGTTAAAATAACCATATCAAGATTATTTTTACTCATTGTGGTTCTTAAATTGGTTAATCGTCTTTGATATTCTTGATCTGTGAAAGGTAGTTTGGCCTTCTCACCATTTTTTAAATTAAAAAAATCTGGTCTTTCCATCTTAGTTAATTAAGGGCAATAAACCGTCTATTAGTTTTAATTGTAAGACTATAATAAATGATAGACATAAAAAGGAAGAAGCCTCCTATTATCGTATTAGTCGACGGTATTTCATTAATCCCTAAAATTGGAATCCATACCCAAAATATGCCCCCTATAACTTCAGTTAATGACAACAAAGTTAATTCTGCCGCTGGTATAGCTTTTGATCCTATAGAATATAAAATTAAACCCATACAAACTAACGTTCCATGTACAGAAAATAATGTTCCATTATAACTTGTAGATAGAAAAACCATATCATTAGTTAAAATAACTATTGCAGCAACTACAAAGCAGAATAAACCTGCAAATGCTACAGTCGTAAATTTTGGTGTTTCTTTATTCCATCTCAAGGTCACTGAAAAAACAGAAAAACCAATTGAAGAAGTCATTCCAAATATAAGTCCCAATAAAGAATTTTTTTCAGTGTTACCCAAAGCTATTATTATTATTCCAACTGTTGCAATAAATATAGCTACCCAAACATTTAATGAAATTTTTTCTTTTAAAAATAAAAAACCTAGTAAGGCTGTAAAAAAAGGCATGGCAGCTAAGCAAAGCAAAGTAACAGCTGCACTGGTATTTGTAATGGAGTAAATGAAGGTTATCATTGCAATACCTAGTCCAGTTCCACCAATGATACCTGAAATTCCAATTTTTAAATAATTCTTATAAAAATCTTTTCCTTCCTCAAAGAAAAGGTAAAGATTTAAAATCAAAAAGATTGTTAGGCCACGTGCAAAAATATATTGCCATGGAACTAAATTGGGTTCATTCATATACCTAACTACCAAAGGACCGAAGGACCATATAAGACCCGCTAATAAAACTACTGGGATTGCAATTTTTTCATTTTTTAACTCAAGCATTGATGGATATTTAATAGTAATTATTTTGTACTACAATAAAAATGAGATCTATTTAAAGATATTAATATTTGACCCTATTGGAGAGTAACAATCAATTAAATCCCCTTTTTTGAATATAGATTGCCCTTCTTTGAATAGACCCCACACATTTGACTCTACAAATGATTTAATTCTGAAAGATTCCTGACCTTTTAAAACCTCTAACTCTATTTTTCCATCATTAGTTGAAGTTAACTTAGCTTTTAAAAATCTAATAATCTTTTTACTCTTTGAATAATTATTTTTTAATTTAGCTTTAAATGGTTTTTCAACCTTAACACCAAGAATATTAAGCAAATACGGATAAACAAAAAATCTAAAACAAGCAGATGAGGAAATAGGATTACCAGGTAGCCCAAAAATAGCTTTTTCAGTTTTGTTAAATTTTGCAAACATTACTGGTTTGCCAGGTCTAATTGAAACACCTTTAAAAAAATTAGACAAACTAAATTTTTTAATTATGTGGGGAACAAAATCATGTTTACCTGCAGATACAGCACCTGATGTAATGATAATATCTATTTTAGATTTAAAACTTTTTTCTATTTTTTTTTGAAAAAGTTTAGCATCCTTATCTCTTAAAATTCCACCATCTATAAAGTTAAATAAAAAATTATTAGATAAGGATTTTATGTAATGACTATTTGAGTTTCTAACTTTCCAATTAGCAATATCTCTATTATTAGAAATTTCATTTCCCGTTGAAAAAAATAAAATATTAGGTATCTTTTTAACATTAATATTTACTATGCCCAATGTTTTAAAAGCTAATATATGAGAAGGTTGAATTATGGTGCCTTTTTTAATTATTAAATCTCTTTTTTTATAATCTGATCCAGCATATCTGATGTGTTGGTTAGTTCTTATTTTTTCATTAATTACAATAAATTTTCTATTTTTACTAAAAACAATTTTTTCTATTGGAATAATAGTGTCAAAATTTTTAGGTATAAGTGCACCTGTCATTACCTCAACAGCTTCAAATTTATTTGTTTTTTTTAAAGATGGGTTATCTCCTGCAGATATAGTCTTTAAAATTTTAAAGTTTTGTGAATTATTTTTATTTAACTTGATTGTATCTTTTGAATTGATTGCAAAACCATCAAATGCAGCATTAGTTCCTGCTGGATAATTTACAGCTGAATAGATATCTAATACATTAATCCTATTTAGTGACTTTGATGAGTTAATAATTTCATCTTTAATTTTAATCTTTGATTTTAATAAGATTTTTTTAGCTTCTTTGTAATTAATCATTTTTTTTCTTTAATATTTTTTTTGCTTCTTCTAAATCTTCTTTAGTATTTATATTAAAAAAAGGATCAAATTTTTTAGGTTCAATATCAATTGTTTTAACCCCTATTTTATTAGCCCAATCTTCTACTTTTCTAAAATTATTATTAATCAAATCATTTTCAAGTGGTTTTAATAATTCAATCGACCACAATCCAAAAATATTGTGTCTTTTGTTGTTTGATTTAACAAAATACAACAGACTATCTTTTAGTTTAATTCTTTTTTGATATTCATCAATAATTGATGTTTCAAAAAAAGGTGTGTCTGATGGAAATGTTGCAATCCACTGATATGATTTTTGATTTTCTTTAACCCATTTCATTGCACTCAGAACTCCTGCTAATGGTCCAAAGTCATCAAAACAATCAGGAATTATTGTTACATTTTTTATTTTTTTTGTATCTATACTGTGGCTTGAGACAATAAGTATCTCCTCATATCTATTGCTAATTTTAAATAAAACGTGTTCTAACAATGTTTTATCACCAAGTTTTGTCTGATTTTTATCTTCACCAAATCTCTTTGACTTTCCACCAGCTAGCACAACAGCTAAAATATTGTTATCTTTCATAAATCAAAATATAAAACATTAATCTCTTAATTAAAGAATTATAATGGACTTAGAAATTTTAGAAATTGCATCTAATACCGAAAACCACAAAGTGCTTAAAAAGCATACACATCAATCAAGGAACAAAAACCCTTTATGCGGTGATGAGATGGAAATTAGCTTAATGGTTAAAGACAATATTGTTCAAGACATGGGGTATCAATGTAGATCATGCGTGTACTGTCAAGCCTCAGTTAGTTTGCTTTCAAGATGGGTTATGCAAGTACCAATAGAAAAAATTTCAGATTTTATTTCAAAAGCTGAGCTTTTCTTTGATGAAAATTTTGATCAATTAAAAAAAATTAATATAAAAGATTTAAAAGACTTTAAAAAAATAATGAATTCAAAAAATATTTCTAGAAAAGAATGTTTATTGCTTCCTTTTAAAACTCTTTCAAAAGCCCTAAAACTTTAGAATAACACTAACAACAAAAATAGAAGAATATGATAAATACAATAAAAGAAAACTTTAACAGAGCTCTATATGCTTTAATATTTTCAATAATCACAATTGGTACCCTTTCATTTCTAAGTTTTGAAACTCCCTATGGGTTGTTTTTAGCTGGATCATTTGGATCTTCGATGGTTTTACTTTTTGGGTATCCAGAAAGTCCATTTGCCCAACCCAAAAATGTTTTTTTTGGTCACTTGGTAACATCTATAGTTGGTGTATTAATTTTAAAATTTCTACCCATTGATCAATTTTTACAAATAGCTATTGCTGTAGGACTTGGTATTTTTATAATGATACTGTTTGGTGTAACTCACCCACCAGCAGGAGGAAATCCTATTGTTATAATACTTGGTGCAGTTTCATATGATTTTTTACTAAATCCAATTATTTTTGGTTCTATAATAATAATTGTTTATGCGGTTATTCTAAATCGTTTCATATTAAAGAAAAACTACCCAAGTAGTTGGAAAAGCTAATCTTTTCGTTGTTTCAAATTTAGCCAGTTTAAATATACTAACTAAATGAATTCTAATTATAAAGTCACAAAATTTAGATCTAATAATTTGAAAGAGGTTAATGATCAAATATCCATTGAAGAACCACTTGAAATAATACTCAAATATAAAGATAAAAAAAATTGGGTAGAAAATACTATATCTATTACGATGAGAACACCTGGAGATGATGAAAATTTAGTTACTGGCTTTCTTTTTAATGAAAGAGTAATTGAAAAAATTAGCTATATAGAAAATATTGAAGCAAGTGGCGATCCTGTTGGACAATATAAATTACAAAATAAAGTTATTATTACAATAAATAATTCAGAGAATATAGACATTGATAAAATTAAAAGAAATTTTTTGACTAATTCCTCATGTGGGGTGTGTGGAAAAACATCTCTTGAATCTTTAGAAATTATTAAGAAAGATAAAATATTAAAATCTATCCCTAAAATACATCATGAAATTATAATGAAATCTCCAGATATATTAAGACAAAACCAATCTGAATTTTCAAAGACTGGCGGCATTCATGCTAGTGGGCTATTTAATGCGAGTGGAGAAATTATTGCCTTAAAAGAGGATGTAGGAAGGCATAATGCTTTGGACAAGCTAATTGGATTTGTCTTAAAAGAAAATTTACTTGATAATAGTTCTCAATTTCTAACCTGTTCTGGAAGGCTCAACTTTGACCTTGTTCAAAAGGCACTCATGGCAAATATAGGTGTCTTAATTGGCGTAGGTGCGCCAACCAGTCTCGCCATAGATTTGGCTAATAAGTTTGACATGACATTAATTGGTTTTGTAAAAGAGGATAGCTTTAATATTTATAGTAATAATGAGAGAATTATAATAAAAAATTAAAAAATTTCAACAGGGTAAAATGTGTCAAAAAATATAAGTAACTTATCAGGCAGAATTGGTTTAAAGAAAAACCTATTTGAGAAAATCTCTGAAAGATCCCTAAACTCTAAAGATGCAAGCGGTATTCAAGAAATAGCTAATGAATATCATATGGGTGTATCTACTATTCATGGAGCAGAAAGTTTTTATGAATTTTTAAGACCATCTCATAGAGCAAAGAAAGCCTTTGTTTGTAATGGAAGTGCTTGCATGTGTTCTGGAACACAGGAACCTTTAAAGAAAAAATTAAAAGAAAAACTAGGTGATGATAAGGTTGGTGAAATGTTTTGTCTTGGTCACTGTTATGAAAATAAAGCGTTTCATTATGATGGTGAAAACTATGCTGGGAATGATATTGATAAAATTGATGAAATAATTAAAGGAGATAAAATTGAACAGGAAAAATTTTTCTCAAAAAGTTTTGCTTCAACAAGTTTTTTAATGGATGATAAGCTTTCAAATTTAGATCAATTTAAAGATATTTTAAATAAGTTTATCAATACAGATAAACAAGAAATTATAAAATCATTACTAGATTCAAATTTAACAGGCAGAGGTGGTGCTGGTTTTCCAGCTGGAATGAAATGGGATTTTTGTAGAAAAGCAGAATCTGAAAAAAAATATGTTATCTGCAACGCTGACGAAGGAGACTCTGGTGCATTTTCTGATAGATACTTATTAGAAGACCAGCCACTAAAAGTATTATTTGGAATGATCATCTGTGGTTATGTTATTGGAAGTGACGAGGGTGTTTTATATATTAGAGGAGAATATCCAAAATCTATTGAAGCTATAAATGGATGTATTAATTCTTTAAAAAAAGAAGGATTGTTAGGTAAAAATATTCTTGGAACAAATTTTTCTTTTGATCTAAATATTTGTATTGGACAAGGAGCGTACATATGTGGAGAAGAAACTGCTTTAATTGCATCAATTGAAGGAAGAAGAGCAGAAGTTGATGTCAGACCTCCCTTCCCTGTTACTGAAGGACTTTATAAAAAACCAACAGTTGTTAACAATGTTGAAACTTTAGCTGCTGCTACTGGTATACTTATTAATGGAGCAGAAAAATTTGCTGCAATTGGTAATAAAAAATCAGCAGGTACAAAATTAGTCTGTTTTGATAGTTTTTTTAATAATCCAGGCGTTTACGAAGTCGAAATGGGAACTTCAATGAAAAAAGTTTTGAACGATATTGGTGGAGGTTTTAAAGAACCTATTAAAGCACTACAAGTTGGTGGCCCATTAGGTGGAGTTATTCCAATTTCTGAAGTAGAAAAATTAAATCTAGATTTTCAAGAATTTACTGCTGCTGGTTTCATGTTGGGACACGCAAGTATAGTAAGCATTCCAAAAGACTTCCCAATGGTTGACTATATTCATCATTTATTTGAATTCACAGCTGAAGAATCATGTGGAAAATGCTTCCCAGGTAGACTTGGTTCTTACAGAGGAAAGGAAATGTTTGATCAAGCAAAGAATAAAACTGCTAAAATTCCATTAAAGCTATTAAATGAACTGCTAGTAACAATGAAAAAAGGCTGTTTATGTGCTTTATGTGGTGCAATACCTACACCTATCATGAACATACTAAAATATTTTGGTGATGAAATGAAGGATGATATGGTCAAAGATAATTAATGAGCTCAGAAAAAAGAAAAATCGCATATATAGATGGTAAGCCATATGAAATTGGTCCTAACCATACTTCTGTTTTAAAATTTGTAGAAAGTTATCTTGGTGAAAAAAAGGTTCCGGCTTTATGTAACGATCCAAACTTAGCACCATATGGAGCTTGTAGAGTTTGTTCGGTTGAGGTTGCTTTAGTTAAAGATGGTCCGACTAAAGTTGTAGCCTCATGTCATACACCAGTTGGTGAAAACCAACATATTTTTACAAACAATGAAAATTTAACGGCTTTAAGAAAAAATATTGTTGAACTAGTTTTAACCGACCATCCAATGGAATGTGGAACTTGTGAGGTTAATAATAACTGTGAACTTCAAGATGTTGCTAATGATTTAGGTATATCAGATCATAGATATAATGTACCAAAACAACACAAAGGTATTCCAAGAGACACCTCTCATGATTACATGAGAATGAATTTAGATAACTGCATTAATTGTGGAAGATGTGTGAGAGCTTGTGATGAAATTCAAGGTTCATTTGTTTTAACAATGAGTGGAAGAGGATTTGAGTCTAAGATTACAACAGATAATGATGCATTATTTGGGGACTCGTCTTGTGTATCTTGTGGAGCTTGTGCACACACTTGCCCAACAGATGCCATCTCAGATGTATATCAATCTAAATCCGTTGCTGTTGATGAAAAAGTAAGAACGACTTGTTCTTATTGTGGAGTTGGTTGTAATCTAGAAGCTTCAATTAAAGATAATAAAGTTGTTGCAATTTCTACTCCTAAAGAATCTGAAGTTAACGCAGGCCACACTTGTATTAAAGGAAGGTATGCTTTTGGATTTTACGATCATCCTGACAGATTAAAAACTCCTTTAATTAAAAGGAATGGAAAATTTGAAGAAGCTTCTTGGGATGAGGCATATGATTTTATTAAAAAAGAATTAAATAGAATTACCAAAGCTAATGGACCAGATGCAGTTGCAGGTATTTCTTCAGCAAGATGTACTAATGAAGAAAATTATGTTTTCCAAAAAATGATTAGAGCAGCAATAGGAACTAATAATATTGATTGTTGTGCAAGAATTTGTCATTCACCTACTGCGTGGGGAATGCAACAAACATTTGGAACTGGAGCAGCTACAAATTCTACAGAAGATATTTACTATGCAGATTTATTTATGGTGATTGGAGCAAATCCAACAAATGCTCACCCAGTTACAGGTGCTAAAATTAAGCAACAAGTAATGAAAGGTAAAAAATTAATTGTATTAGATCCAATTACTACTGAGCTTGCTAAACTTGCTGATTATCATATTAAACTTAGACCAGGAACAAATGTAGCCATATTAAATATGATGTTGCATTATATATTGAAAGCAAACCTTTATGACAAAGACTTTGTCAGAGATAGAACTGAAGGTTTTGCAAATTTCATTAAAGAAATTGAGAGACAAGATATGGATCATCTAGCGAAAGTTGCTGGTGTTGATAAACAGTTAGTTAAAGAAGCTGCAATTGCTTATGCAACCGCAAAAAACTCTATGGAATTCCATGGTTTAGGAGTTACCGAGCAAGAACAAGGATCTAAAACAGTAATGTTAATTGCTGATCTTGCAATGATTACAGGAAATATTGGTAGAAGAGGTGTTGGTGTTAATCCATTAAGAGGACAAAATAATGTCCAAGGTGCAGCTGATATGGGTTGTCAACCTCATCAAGGAGCTGGTTACTTTGAAGTGGCTGATGAAAAAGTTCAAAATTTCTACACTGAAAAATATGGAGTAGTACACCCAACAAAAGCAGGATTAAAAATTCCTGAAATGTTTGATGGGGCAATTAATAAAGATGTTAAAGCTGTCTGGATTATTGGAGAAGATATTGTTCAAACAGATCCTAACAGTGCACATGTTGTAGATGCTATGAATTCACTTGAGCTTTTAGTTGTACAAGAAATTTTTATGAGTGAAACAGCAAAACTTGCAACAGTAGTATTACCTGGAACAACTTTCTTAGAAAAAAATGGAACATTTACTAATACAGAAAGAAGAATTCAAAGAGTTAATCGAGCTGTACCTCCTTTACCTGGTACTAAAACTGATGGAACAATTGTAACGGATATGATGCAAAAATTAGGCTTTGATCAACCTGAATATGATGCTGATCAAGTTCTTGCAGAAATAGCTGATGTAGTTCCTTTCTTTAAAGGGGTAACAAGAGAAAGACTTGGTAAAATGGGATTACAATGGCCAGTACAAGAAGATGGTACAGATACACAAATCTTACATGAAAAAACATTCAAATTAGGAAAAGGACAACTTAAAAATTTTGATTGGAAAGAATCTAATGAGATAGCTACGAATAAAAAAGATTATCCATTGATTTTAACAACTAGTAGAGTTCTTCAACATTATAATGCAGCTACTATGACAAGACGTACTAAAAATATTAATATAGTTTCTGAAGACTTGCTATTAGTTCACCCTAATGATGCTAAAAAAAGAGAATTAAATACTGGTGATATTGGTAGACTTTATTCTGGCAGAGGTGAAGTAGCTTTAAAAGTAGAGGTAACAGATAAAGTTAAAGAAGGAATTGTATTTACAACATTCCACTTTCCAGAACATATGGTTAACATGGTAACTGGTCATGGAAAAGATGAAGAAACAATGTGTGCAGAATACAAAGTTTCTTCTGTGGAAATTCAAAAAATATCCAATCAATTTAAAACTGTTGTTGAACCTAAAGAGAATCAAGCAGAAGTTAACTAATCGATAAAATGACAATTGGTTGGCATTTTGATAATAGTTATTCGAGATTACCAAAAACATTCAAAGAAGATATCAACCCTGTTGCTGTAAATGCACCAGAAATATTAATATTAAATAAAGATCTAGCAAATAAATTAGATCTAGATTTTTCAGATGTTAATGATGAAGGTTTATCAAAAATTTTTTCAGGAAATATGTTACCTGAAGGATCTAACTCTATAGCACAAGCCTACGCTGGCCATCAATTTGGTCATTTTACAATGCTTGGTGATGGAAGAGCTGTTTTAATCGGTGAACACTTGACCAAAAATAATGAGCGATTTGATATACAATTCAAAGGCTCTGGTAGAACCCCATTCTCACGAAGTGGTGATGGTAGGGCTGTTTTAGGCCCAATGTTGAGAGAATATATAATAAGTGAAGCAATGCATTCTTTAAAAATACCTACTACTAGAAGTTTAGCAGTAGTTAAAACTGGTGAAGATGTGGTTAGGGAACAAATTTCACAAGGTGCAATTCTTACAAGGGTGGCATTAGGCCATCTAAGAGTTGGAACATTTCAATACATTGCTGCAAAACAAAATATTAGTGATTTAGAAATTTTGATTAATTACACAATTGAAAAATACTACCCCAATATAAAAGCATCAAAGAATAAAGCATTAGACTTACTAAATGTTTTAATCGAAAAACAAACTGAACTTGTAATTGACTGGATGCGTGTCGGTTTTATTCATGGAGTTATGAATACTGACAATATGACCATATCTGGTGAAACAATAGATTATGGTCCCTGTGCATTTATGGATACTTATGACCCTAAAACAATTTTTAGTTCAATAGATCAATTAGGTAGATACGCCTATGATAATCAACCAAAAATTACCAAATGGAATTTAACAAGATTTGCTGAATGTCTTATTCCACTAATTAGCAAAAATGAAGATGAAGCAATTAAATTAGCTACAGATGCTTTAGATAAATTTGAACAAAATTATGAAACAAAATGGTTAAATATGATGAGAGATAAACTCGGATTATATGATGAAGATAAAGAAGATAAAAATTTGATTATGGAGTTATTAAATTGGATGCAAAAAAATAAAGCAGATTATACAAATACCTTTATTTTTTTGACGGATAAGACAATTAAAAATTCTGAAGTTTATGATAATGCTGACTTTAATTTATGGAAAATTAAATGGGTGAAAAGATTAGCAATGTTTAATAGTTCACATGATAAATCTATGGAATTAATGAATTCTTCTAATCCAATGGTAATACCTCGTAATCATAAAGTGGAAGAAGCTTTAACATTAGCAAGTAATGGTGATTTAACATTGTTTAATAGGTTAATAAAAATATTAAAAAATCCTTATACAGTTAATAGCAATGATTTAGAATTTATGTCACCTGCTCCACACAGCGATAAGAAATATCAAACTTTTTGTGGAACTTAACTCGTTATAATACGTAAGGTTCTGGTCTAGCTTCTTTACTAAATATTCTTTCAACATTAAAAGCGCTTACATCTATAGTTTGATAAGAACCTGTTGTTATAAGTTCTGTCAAAGCTCTACCAATGCCAGGTGCTTGTTGCAATCCTCTTCCTGTGAAACCCGAAGCCATATATACATTTTCGTATTTAGGATGCTTACCCACAATAGCATTACTGTCTAGTTGGTTATGATCATAAAATCCTGCCCAAGCACCAGTTAATTTAAGCTCTTCAAACATTGGAATTCTTTTTGCTAAAGCTGGCCATACCAACTCCTCAAAGTCGTCCCAAGCAGGTTCAAGATTTGTTGCATCAAAAGTAGATTTTGGAGAACCAGCTAAATATTCTTTACCCTCTGGCCTCCAATAAACACCTGTTGTTAAATCAGCAGATAAAGGCATTTCAGATATATACGTTGGGCACTTAACTCTGAAAACAGTGTGTTTTTGTGGAATAACAGGAATATCATTTAATATTTTTTTAGTCCAACAACCTGCAGCAGAAATAATTATCTTAGCATTAATTTCTGATATTTCTTTTACTTCTCCCTTAATAAATTCAGCCCCAAGTTCTGTGGCCTTGCTTTTTAAAGCACCGTGAAACATAAAAGGATCAATCCAACCCTCACTTTTATCATCTGTATAAGTGGCAGTTTCTATACCTTCATCGTTAATGTAAGAAAAAACCTTGGATAATTCTGAACCTTTTATATTTTTTGTTCCAGCTCCACACTCTTTATGGTTTTCTAACGCTCTATACTGTTCCTCTGCATGCTCAGGTCCAAACATTAATAAGTAACCATTTGGTACCATACTAGCTGTAGGGTTAGGATTTTTTTTAGTTTTGAGTAATTCTGGTATTTGAAAAATAAAATCTCTTGCAAATTTACCTAACAAAATATTTTCTTTTTGAAAAAATTGTCTCCTAAAGCCACCGAGGGATAAAGGGAATGAGGCTTCTTTGTATGATGGATCTTTTTCTATAACTTTAACTTTTCGACCTTCTTTAGATAGAAAATAAGCTGTCGCAACTCCAATGATACCACCGCCAATTATTACAACATCGTCCATAATTAATTTAAAATAAATAAACTTAAGTTAAGAATTAATGCGTAAAAACACCAAAGTAAATAAGGAATCATTAAATAATAACTTACTAAAGTTATTTTCTTAAATCTTTGCATTAATAAAACTATTAAAGCTATTAAAATAATTAAAACTAGTAATGCTAATAAAATTTTATGAAAAACAAAAAATACTATACTCCAAGTTGTATTAAAAATTAAATGAACGATATAAATATAAATCGTATCTATGTCTCTTTTTTTACTATGCCAAAAAGACCATATGGCAATAGTCATCATTAAATATAGTGTTGTCCAAACAGGTGCAAAGATCCAGCTTGGTGGATTGTATGATGGCTTTATCAATAATGAATACCAAGGCTCTTTAAATCCAATAGTTGCAATACCTCCAATAACAGATGCCGAGTAAGTTATTATTGCAAATAATAAAAAAGATAAAAATTTGTTTTTTAACATAATCATATTATACATTACTTAATGAATGATAAAAAAGTAATTTGGATCACTGGCGCTAGTAGTGGAATTGGTAGGTCTTTAGCTCTAAAATTTGCTAAAGAAGGATGGACAGTTGCTGCCTCAGCTAGACGAGAAAACTTATTACAAGAGTTGCATACTGAGAATGAAAATATCCATTCATTTCCTTTAGATGTTACAAATACAGAACAATGTAAAGCTGTCTTCAATGATATTGTAAAAAAATTTGAAAATATTGAAATTTGTGTGTTTGGTACCGGGATACATGATCCAAAATCTGAAAAAAAATTTAACTTAGATAAAATAAGAAAAATTATGGAAGTAAATTACTTTGGTACAATGAATTCTATCAACGCAATTTATGAATATTATAATAATAAAAAAGGTGGTCAAATATCTATAATTTCTTCAGTTGCTGGTTATAGAGGGTTACCTGCAGCTGGAGGTTATTGTGCATCAAAGTCTGCCCTTACAAGTTTTGCAGAAAGTTTATATTTTGAAATGAAAAGAGTAAACGTGCGTGTTTCCCTGATAAGCCCTGGGTTCATTAAAACACCAATGACTGACCAGAATGATTTTCCTATGCCCATGATAAAGTCACCAGAATTTGCTGCAGAACAAATCTATATTGGTTTAATCAAAAATAAGGGATTTGAAATCCATTTTCCAAAAGCTTTTACCTTTATAATGAAAACTCTAAGAATACTTCCTAGTAGCTGGTATTTTAAGATAGTTGAAAAAGGTATGAAAAAAATTGACTACTAATTTTTCTTAAAGAATACCGTCAACTCACCCACTTTAAATCCAAATTTTGTTAATGTGGCTCTATTGATAGCAACCTCTTCGTCTTGTTTAAAAATCCAATCATCAAATGAAACTTTAATATTCTTTCCTTTAAAAGGGACCATTAAATCATATTCAAATTTAAAGGCAGATCCATATTGAAACCCTTTAGCAGTTCCTACAACATCAGGTGCAGATCCTTCATAGTAATTTTGATCAATTTTTTTGATTTTCCATATTCGGTTTTGTTTTTCACCGTCTGTCCAATAGAAATCTTCTTTAAGAGTTAAGATATCACCCTCAAAACTACCAAACATATCAGCTTTAAATTGTCTAGTAACCTTGCCACTTCGATCTTGTAATAGACCCCATGCTTTAACAGGACCTTCAAAGTATTTCTCTATAGTCATTGACGGTTCTGTATTTTTAAAATCTGTTGGTTTCATAGAGTTATTGTTTATACAACTTGCCGTAAAGAATAAAGCAATTATTAATACTGTTAATTTAAATGTTTTAAAGTTTATCATGTCTCTCCTATTGTTATTTATTTTGTAATGAAAATTGAATTAGATCTATATTTTTTGATTTAAAGCCAGCCTCACAATAAGACAAGTAAAATTCCCACATTCTTTTAAATGTTAAATCAAAACCTTGCTCTTTAATCAAATCCCACTTTTTATTAAATATCTCTCTCCAAATAATCAAAGTATCAGAGTAATGATTGGCATATGAATTGTATTCATCAAATTTTAAACCATTAGTATCAACATAATTTTGTAATTCATTTCTAGAAGGTAAAAAACCTCCAGGAAAAATATATTTTTGGATAAAGTCTTGTTTATTTTTATATCTATCAAACAAGCTATCATCGATAGTTATAGCTTGAATACCCACTGTGCCTGATGAAGTTAGATTATTCTTGATTGTATTAAAATAGCTATCTAAATAGTTTTGTCCTACTGCCTCTATCATTTCTATAGACGCTATATGATCATATTTACTTTTTAAATCCCTATAATCTTTTATTTCAATATTTACTTTTTCATTAAGTCCACATTTGTGGATTCTTTCTTTTGCAAATTCAAATTGCTTTTTTGAAATGGTGATACAATCTAATTTAACATCATAATTAGTGCCCAGGTATTCTGCGAATCCACCCCAACCACAACCAATTTCTAAAATTTTACTTCCTTTTGTTGGTTTTAAAAGATCAATCAATTTTTGGTATTTATTATTCTGAGCATTGAAAAGATCTTGCTTAGGGTTCTCAAATATAGCGCTGGAATAAGTTAAGGTTTTATCAAGCCATAAAGAAAAGAAATCATTTCCCAAATCATAGTGTTTTGCGATGTTTTCTTTGCTTCGGTTTTTGGTATTTTTTATAATTTTATTTTTTAAAAAATTAATGAATGGTAAATCAAAAATACCTGAAAATTTATAAATAACATTTATATTTTTTGCAGTTAACTCAATTAAATCAGATAGGTTATTTGTTATAAAAAAATCTTTCATATAAGATTCACCCAATCCAACACTGCCACTTTTAATCAGATTATAATTAAGGCTTTCATCTTTAATTTCTAAGAAAACTTTTAAATTATCATCTGGATTACCAAATTTTAAAACTTCTCCATTAACCTTTTTAATTTCAAGAAAACCATGCTTAATATTTTTTAATGCACTAAATACGATTGAATCTGAAATTTTATAAATTAACATTAATTCTTAATATTTTTTTAATTTTTACTTAAACGGCAACTTAATTCTTTTTATTTAAAAATTAAATGACGCAAAATTGCAGATAAGTAAGAGCTTTAAGATAATTTATTAGTAAAGTTTAGTCATCAACTTCAGCTAATAAGGATGCATTACCACCCATAGCTGCTGTGTTATTTGATATACTTTGTTCATAACATAGTCTTTTCAGGTATTCAGGGCCCCCTGCCTTAGGTCCTGTTCCAGACTTTTCAAAACCACCAAATGGCTGTACACCAACAACGGCTCCAATCATATTTCGATTAATATAAATGTTTCCAACTTCTGCTTTGGAAATGATTTTATCAATAGTTTTATCCAGTCTACTGTGGATACCTAATGTTAAACCAAAACCTAAATCATTAATGTCATCAATTAATTCATTTAATTCTGAAGCTTTATATTTAACAATATGTACTACAGGACCAAAAACTTCATTTTTTAAATCACTTAATTTTTTTATTTCTATTAAAGTTGGTGGAATGAAATATCCTAAATCATTTTGAAAATTTGTTTGATAAACATTATCAAAATTATCAATATGTTTTTTTATATTGTTGTAAGCCTCCTCATCGATTACTGGTCCAATATCTGTTGAAAGTTTTTCTGGGTTTCCAATATTTTGAGTATTCATTGCACCAATTAATGTATCTTTAATTTTTTTGTACACATTTTCTTCTACACATAAAATTCTACAAGCTGAACATCTTTGTCCGGCACTATCAAATCCTGAATTCACAACATCTTTAACAACATGTTCTGGTAAAGCTGAGCTATCAACAATCATACAATTTAAACCACCTGTTTCTGCAATAAAATTAGTAATACTCTCTTGTTTTTGTAAGTTTGATTGGATAATTTTTGCTGTATTTAGAGAGCCAGTAAATAAAACATTTCTAAGTTTTTGATCATTAATAACTTTGTTGGAAATTAATGCACCATCACCCAAAATCAAGGCAATTGAATTTTTAGGTAGTCCTGCTTTTAATAAAAGTTTAATTATAAAATATGCTGCATAAGAAGATTGTTCTGCAGGTTTAGTTAAAACAACATTACCAGTAATTAGTGCAGCTATTGTTTGACCTACAAAAATTGCTATAGGAAAATTCCATGGGCTAATTACTAAAGTTAATCCCTTTCCTATTAATCTATATCTATTAAGTTCACCAGTTGGCCCTTTAAGAATTTGCTCTTTAAATATTAAGTTTGCTTCCTTGGAATAGTACCTGCAAAAATCAACAGCCTCTCTAATTTCAGCTATAGAATTTTTAATACTTTTGCCAGATTCTTGTGCACAAATTTCAATTATTTCCTTAAAATTTTCTTCAATTAAATTAGCAAAATTTAAAATAATTTCTGATTTTTTTTCAATTGGAAAATTTTTCCACGATATAGAATAATCTTTGAGGTTATTAATTGCTTCATCTACAATTTGATCTGTAGCAAAATATTTTGAACCTAATAAGGTAAAATCACTTGGTGAAATAATATCGAATTTTTTATCAGATTTTATGTCTTCACCATTTATAATTGAAAATGCATTTATATTATTTAGTTTTTTTATAACTTTATAATTATTAATCACAGATTCTTCACTTATATCGAGGCCTTTTGAATTATCTCTATTACCCAAAATATTCATTGGTAAAGGAATTTTGTCAGTTTTTAACTTATCAAGCTTCAAAAATGGTGATTGAATCAATTTATCAATATCAAAATTTTTAGATTTTAGTTGATGAATAAAAGACGTATTCGCACCATTTTCTAATAACCTTCTAACTAAATATGGCAACAAATCCTTATAGCCTCCTACCGGAGCATATACTCTACATTTAAAATCAGGTTTATTTTCTAAAAATGAATATATCTCATCACCCATCCCATGCAATTTTTGGAATTCAAAATTAGTGTTTTTAAATAGAGTATGAATATAAGAAATACTATGTGCATTATGAGTAGCAAATTGTGAAAAGATATTTTTATTTACTAATAGTTTATGTGCACAAGCTAGATAAGATATGTCTGTAGCAAATTTCTTTGTAAAAACAGGGTAGTTTTCAAAACCTTCTTCTTGAGCAATTTTGATTTCTGTATCCCAATATGCACCTTTGACTAATCTAATATTAATTTTTTTATCAACACTTTGTAAATAATCATTGAGCCAATCTAATAAGAAAAATGTTCTTTTTTGATATGCTTGAATAGCAAATCCAAAACCATGATAAACATTGTCAATTAATTTGCTTTCAATAATATCTTTAAACATGAAAAGTGATAAATTTAATCTATCAGCTTCCTCAGCATCAATACAAATATCTACTTTGTTTTCTCTACCTAATTCCACAAGTTTAAAAATTTTTGGTAATAGTTCTTTTTTTAGTAAATCAAATTTGTTTCTTTCGTATCTTGGGTGTAATGATGATAGCTTAATTGAAATACTTTTCTTATGTGGATTTAAACTTTTTCCTGTTTGTAAAATAGCTTCTTCATATTGATTGTAATATCTTTCTGAGTCTTCATAAGTTACTGCTGCTTCACCAAGCATATCAAATGAAAAAGTGTATTTATCATTTTTTTTATTATCACTTTGTTTAATTGCTTTTTTTATATCTCGCTCAAATACAAATTGTTTAGCCAAAATATTTATTGCTTGTTTAATGGCATTCCTTAATAATGGTCCAGATAGATTTTTAACCATCTTGACTAAAATATTTTTATTTTCTTGAGGTTTTTCTTCTACTATTTTTCCTGTTAACAAAAACGCTATAGAAGAAATGTTTACGAAAACATCATTTTCATTCTTTATGTGTTTATTCCAATCTCCAATAGGAATTTTATCTTCAATTAAATCATTTATAGTTGCAGTATCAGGTATTCTAAGTAATGCTTCTGCTAAACACATTAAAACAACACCTTCGTTACTAGTCAATGAAAACTCATGTATTAATTTAGCAAATGAGCTTATTTCTTTATAATTTATTGCGCTGTCTATGATTTGACGTGAAAGGTTATCAATTTTACTGTGATTAATTTCTGAAAAATTTCCAATGGTTTTTATTAAATGATTATTAACCAATGAAGCTTGATCGGTATATTTGTGTTTGAATATATTATTCATAATAAATAACTTTGGCGATTAATTAATAGAAATTTAGACTAAAATGACTAAAAATAATTACTGTATTAATGTGAATAAAAGAATTAATTTCTTGTTGATATATTTTTAATAGTAAATATTATGGTATAATAACAATTATTGGTAAATTTTACTATGATAGATAAAATAGATAAACAGTTAATCTCACTACTAGCGAAGAATGCACAAACTACACTTAGTGAGCTAGCAAAAGCTGTTAACTTATCAATTTCACCATGCCAAAGTAGAATCAAAAAATTAGAACAACAAGAATATATTCTTGGCTATCATGCTCATATAAATTTTAAAAAATTAGAAAAAGCACACATAGCTTTTGTTCAAATTTCTTTATCAGATACACGAGCTAAAGCACTAGATCAATTTAATTCTGAGGTAAAAAAATTAGAAGCTGTTGAACAATGCCATATGATTGCAGGAAACTTTGACTATTTATTAAAAGTTAGAACTAACAATATAAACACTTATCGTTTGCTATTATCTGAAAAAATATCCTCATTACCAAATGTTGCATCTACTTCAACATTTGTTTCCATGGAAAGTGTAAAAGAATAGTCCATAAGATAACCTTAATTTAGTAATTTATATTAATTTTCTACAGAAATATTGTTTTTAACTTTAATTTTTTTTTTTATAAATTTAATTCCTTTTGTCCATAGTTTAAATGCCTCAAAATGTATTGCGATAATAATTTTAAATGTCATCAATGGATGTCTTAAATACGATTTCATAAGATTGTAATTATTTAATTCACTTTTAATACCATCTTGTGAGGCATATAATATTTTGCCAACTGGATCATTCAGGTCAATTATTACAGATATTTTATTACCAGGTTTCAACAGTCTAAAAAAATAAATACAATTCATTTCAATAAATGGAGATACATGAAATTTTTTCTTACACACATGTTGAATAAGATTTTGGTCTTTTTCAGTTTTAAAAACATAAACATGTTGCTCACCAAATGTGTTCTTAACTTCATATAAAATAGATATTAAATCAGAATTTTTGTCATATACATAAAAAACACTTAACGGATTAAACACATACCCAAATATCCTTGGATAACATAAAAGTTTAATTTGAACATCATTAGTATCAATATTATTTTTTTTAAGATTTTCTAAAACCCAATCTTTAAGAGAGCTTCCATCTCTTGCTCCATGGTCCTTATCAAAGAAACTAATAATATTAAATTTATTATATGAAAATATCTTTAGAGTTTTATGTAATAGGTTTATTTCTGATAAATCTATAAGTAGCGAAAATACACTATAATTGAAGCTATGAATTTTGGGCTTAAATCTTCTATGAATTACGTTTCCTGTATAAATATAAGAATTTTTAATCATTCAGCGTTTTTAACATATCAATAGACGACTTTATTCCATCCTCATGAAAACCATAACCAAAATAACTGCCACAAAATAAAATATTTTTTTTATTTTGAATTTTGTGTAGATTACTTTGATTAGTTAATGCTTCAGTGTCGTAATAAGGGTGAGTAAATGCTACTTTTTTAAATATTTTATCATTTGGAATTTCTTTAAATGGATTTATTGTTAAAAAAATATCTCTATCTATCTTCAAATTTTGTAACTGGTTTATCCAATATGTTACAGCTGTCTTTTCATTATTAGCTGAATCCATTGAAGAATTCCAAGCACACCATGCTTTTTTATTTTTAGGCATAATACTTTCATCAAAATGTATTACTGCAGTGTTAGCTCTATATTTAAATTTTTTTAATATTGACTCCTCATCTAGAGTTGGATTATCAATTATCTTTAATGCTTCATCTGCATGGGTTGCTATTACAACTTTATCATAATCAAAGAACTCATTTTCCTCTCCATAAAAAATTTTAACACCTAAATCATTTCTGGTAATTTTATTTATATTGTAATTCTTAAAATATTCACCACTAACTTGGCCTATTATTTTATCAACATAAGTTTTGCTCCGATTTGCAACCGTAAACCATTGAGGTCTATCTTTAATTTTAAACAGCCCGTGATTCTTAAAAAAACTTAGAAAAAAAGATAATGGCATTTGTTTTGCTTCATATGGTGGCATCGACCATATTGCAGATACCATTGGTATAATATGATAATTAATAAAATAACCTGAAATTTTTATTTCTTTTAAATATTCTCCTAATGTTATTGAACTAATTTTTTTAATTTCTATTTTTTCACAGTTTTTATAAAAGCTTAAAATTTCAAAAAACATTTTTAAGAATTTTGGATTAAATAAATTTTTTTTATTGGAAAAAATTCCACCTAATCCTTTTCCACAATATTCTAAGTCACTATTTTCTACAGTAACAGAAAATGACATATCGCTTTTTTCAATCTCTATTTTATTTTCTGAAAAAAAATTAATTAAATTTGGATAAGTTTGCTTATTAAAAACCATAAATCCAATATCTATTGGGATTTCTTTATTAGGTTTATAAGCAACCTTTATTGTATTTGCATGGCCACCAAACTGATTTTCTTTTTCAAACAAATCTACTTTATGTTTTTTTGATAGATAATAAGCAGCACTCAATCCTGATATGCCCGCACCCACTACAGCAATTTTCATCTTGGTAAAAATCTAAGCTGCTGTATCTTCGTACTCTTCCATAGATGGACATGTGCAAAACAAGTTTTTATCTCCATAAACATTATCTACTCTACCAACTGGAGGCCAATATTTATTTGTTCTTAAAAAATCTGAAGGATAAGCGGCCTCTTCTCTTTCATACTTATGATCCCACTTATTGGATGTTAATTCAACGTGAGTATGTGGCGCATTCTTCAATGGGTTATCAGTCTTGTCATATTCGCCAGTCTGAATTTTATTTATCTCTTGTTTTATCTTTATAAGAGTAGAGCAAAACTTATCAATTTCACTCAAACTTTCGCTTTCTGTAGGCTCAATCATCATTGTACCAGCAACAGGCCAGGACATTGTTGGAGCATGATAGCCAAAATCAATCAATCGCTTTGCAATATCTTCTTCTGTAATCCCTGTTTCACTTTTTATTGTTCTAATATCAATGATACATTCATGAGCTACATTACCACTTTTACCCTTATACAAAATTGGAAAAGAGTCTTTTAATTTATGTGCAATGTAATTTGCATTTAGTATTGCAACTTGTGATGCTTTTCTTAAGCCTTCAGAGCCCATCATCTTTATATACATCCATGAAATTGATAAAATACTTGAGCTGCCCCAAGGCGCTGCAGATACAGCTCCCATTCCAGTCACTGGGCCACAATCTTTAATTACAGAATGCTTTGGTAAAAATATTTCTAAATGCTTTTTACATGCTATTGGTCCCATACCAGGTCCTCCACCACCGTGTGGTATACAAAACGTTTTATGTAAATTTATATGACAAACATCTGGTCCAAAATTACCTGGTTTTGCAATTCCAACTAACGCATTTAAGTTTGCTCCGTCCATATAAACTTGTCCACCATGCTTATGAATTAATTCACAAATATCAGTTATTTTTTCCTCAAAAACACCATGTGTTGATGGGTAAGTAACCATAAGAGCAGCTAAATTTTCCGAATGTTCTTCAGCTTTATTTTTTAAATCTTCATAGTCTACGTTTCCATATTGATCACATTTCACAACAACTACTTTCATACCAACCATTTGGGCGCTTGCTGGATTTGTGCCATGTGCAGAGCTTGGTATTAAACAAACATTACGATTTGTTTCACCATTTTTTTCATGAAATTTACGTATTACCATTAAACCAGCAAACTCACCTTGAGCTCCAGCATTTGGTTGTAATGAAACTCCAGAAAATCCTGTGATTGACCTTAACCAGTTTTTTAAATCAGTAAATAACTCCCTGTAACCATCCATTTGTTCTACAGGAGAAAAAGGATGTGGTTGTGAAAATTCTTTCCAGGTAACTGGTATCATTTCTGAAACTGCATTAAGTTTCATAGTGCACGATCCTAAAGCAATCATGGATTTATTAAGGGCAATGTCAGAGTCTTCTAATTTTTTTAGATAACGTAGCATTTCTGTTTCTGAATGGTATCTATTAAAAACTGGATGATCTAAATAAGTTGAAGTTCTTAATAAATTTTTAGGAATATTAGACAAACTTTCATTCATGGATTCTTTAATTGTTTCTGAACAATTAAAAATTTTTAATAACTGATTTGCTCTATAAAGATTTTTTCTTTCATCAAAAGATACTGCTAACATTTCAGAATTCACTTTTCTTATATTTACTCCTTGATCTAAAGCATTTTTGTATATCTTCTCTGTTTTATCTAGAGTTTTTATTGTTACCGTATCAAAAAAATCATTTGAATAAAGTTCATAACCAGATTGTTTTAGTTTATCTGCAAAATTTTTAGTCAGTTGAGAAACACTTTCTGCAATCTTTTTAATACCTTGTGGACCGTGATAGACAGCATAAGCTGCAGAGACTATTGCTAATAATGCTTGTGCAGTACAAATATTACTCGTGGCTTTATCTCTTCTTATATGCTGCTCTCTTGTTTGAAGTGCAAGTCTGTATGCTTTTTTTCCATGCTTATCTACTGAAACACCTACTATTCTACCTGGCATTGATCTTTTATACTCATCTTTTGTAGCAAAAAATGCTGCGTGTGGACCACCATAACCCATTGGAATTCCAAAACGTTGTGAACTACCAACTGCAATATCAGCTCCTAACTCAGCAGGTGTTTTTAGTTTAGCAAGTGCTAACAAATCACATGCAAGAACTGCTTTTCCATTATGTTTATGTATTTTACTAATAGCCTCACTTGGGTCTTTTATATCTCCAAGGGTACCAGGATATTGAATAATACCACATATAATATCCTCTTTAATATCTTTATCCTCGTCACCAACTATTATTTCTAAACCTAAAGGTTCAGCTCTTGTTTTAATAACATCGATAGTTTGAGGGTGACAATTTTTTGAAACAAAAACTTTTTTAGATTCAGACTTAGATATTCTATAGCTTAATCCCATAGCTTCTGCTGCTGCTGTTCCTTCATCTAAAAGAGAGGCATTAGCAATATCCATTCCTGTAAAGTCAATTATCATTTGTTGAAAATTTAATAACATTTCCAATCTACCTTGTGCTACTTCTGGCTGGTAAGGAGTATAAGAAGTGTACCATCCTGGATTTTCTAAAATATTTCTAAGTATTACATATGGTGTATAAGTTCCGTAATAACCCATTCCTATAAAGCTAGAATAAACTTTATTTTTTTTAGCTATATCTTTTAGTTTTCTAAGTGCTTTATACTCAGAGTTTGGATCTCCAATATCTAAGTCATCTTTAAGAAGGATTTTTTCTGGTACAGTGTCTTTTATTAAATCATCAAGACTTTTATAGCCTAATTCTTTAAGCATAACATTTTGTTCATCAACTGATGGACCTATATGTCTTTGTATAAAATCTTTTTGAGCATTTTTTAACATTTAACTACCACTTTCTTTTGAAAATTTTTCGTATTCTTCTTTATTCATTAATGAATCCATTTCAGACTTATCAGTAATTTTTAATTTAAAAAACCATGCATCATTTTCTGGATCATTATTAACCTTTGCAGGATCATCAACAATTGCTTGATTGTTTTCGATAATTTCTCCAGATACAGGAGTATAAATATCACTTGCAGCTTTTGTTGATTCTACAACACCTGCATTACCATCTTTAACAACAGAAGACCCTATCTCTGGTAGCTCTACAAAAACAATATCACCTAGCATTTCGGTTGCATGTTGTGTGATTCCTATAATAGCAGTATCTCCATCTAATTTTATCCACTCATGTTCTTTTGAATATTTTACTTCGCTCATTTGCTAACTCCTTTCACATAACTTTTTTTATAAAATGGCAAATTACTTATAAATGCCGGATATTTTTTTCCTCTCACTTCTAAAAAAACCTTAGTATCAATTTTAGAAAATGAATTTTCTATATAACCCATGGCGACTGGGGCCTGGACACTTGGTCCGAAAGTTCCACTTGTAATTTCCCCAATATTTTTATTATCTTCACTAAATATTGATGTTTTTTCTCTAGCTATAATTCTACCTTCTGGCTTAATACCTACGCGGATCTTACTTACCCCTTTCTCGATTTGAGATTTAATTTTTTCACATCCAATAAACCCACCCTCAAGAATTCTATTTTTTGATATTGCCCATTTTAAATTAGCTTCTACTGGGCTTTTATTGATATCCATGTCATGACCATACAAACAAAGTCCCGCCTCTAATCTCAAGGTATCTCTGGCACCTAGTCCAATTAAACTGGCCCCTTCATCTAAGAGGTTTTGCACAAACACCTCTGCATCATCATTTTTTATAGATATTTCAAATCCATCTTCACCTGTATAGCCTGATCTTGTGATGTAAATATTTTCTTTAAGATAGTTAAATGTATCACCATTCATAAATTTTAAATCTGATACTCCATTGATTATTTTTTCTAATATTTGGACTGCTTTTGGCCCCTGTATTGCTATAAGAGATAATTCTTCGCTTAAAATCATTTCATACTTATTTTCTAATAATTTAGATAAAAGTTTAAAATCTGTATTCTTACAAGCAGCATTCAATACAATGTTAAAACCGCCTTCAACTTTAGTGATAATCAAATCATCGTAAATTCCTGCTTCTTCATTCATTAAAAAACTATATTTTGACTGATTTAATTTAGCATTGCTCAATTCAGCTGGAAAAATTCTTTCAAGACTTTTTGCTAATGTGTCGTCTCCTTTAATGAATAGCTGACCCATATGTGACACATCAAAAATACCCGCATTGTCTCTTGTACTTTTATGCTCCTCAATAATTCCTTTAGAATATTGAATTGGCATTTGATAACCAGCAAATGAAACAAATTTAGCTCCATGCTTTAGATGTAAATTATAAAGTGCTGTTTTTAAATTTTCCATATTAACTCACTGTACCCATCTGTATGTTTGCCTGAGAGTTTTATTCCGTCGGCGAGAACTTAATCTCTTTCCAGAGTTAATATGCTACGGTCCTTTTGCCTGAGAGATTCCTGGGTGGTTGCTCCTTCGGCGCTACGATAGTCTGTAGTCTCTCCCGTATAGAAGAATAATCTACCAGATGTATGTCAGAGTCAATTAATAATTTTTTCTTTTTTATTAGACAAAAGCAACGATGAAAACTGAAGTAAAACAGCAAATAAAATAATTGCACCACCAATTAATGTAAATAATGATGCCCGTTCACCTGCAAATAGAAAAGCCCAAACAGGCCCCAAAACAGATTCGGATAGCATAATTACTCCAACCATTGCTGAAGGAGTGCTACGAGCACCGATGGTAATGAATATAAAACCAAAACCAACTTGAAAAAAACCTGCTAAGAAACCTAAAAATATATCATTAGGTGAAACCATTAAATTATGTGAATAGTAAATACATACACTTAACCCTATTAAGCAAGAGCTTACTCCAGCAACAAATTGAGCAGGAATCATGTCTACTGTAGGAAATTTTCTTACAATCATGATTAAGACCGCAAATGTAATAGGCATTGTAAATGCAGCTAAATTTCCTGAAAGGTTACCTGGTCTAAGATCATTGCCAACCATTAAAGTAACTCCTGTTATTGCTAATATTATTGAAACTAGAGTTATTGTTGAAATTTTTTCTTTTAAAAATAAGTAACCAAAAATTGCAAGAAATAAAATTTGTAATGAGATTATGAAATTAGTATTGGCAACTGATGTATTAGACATTGCATATACATAACCACAAAATCCGAATGACAATACAATACCACCAAAAAAACCTGGCAATCCAGATTTATAGAAAGAGCTTAAAGTTTTCTTTTTATAAGTAATTATTAAAAAGGCTAAAACTGTAAGCGTAAAAAATAAAGATCTCCAAAAAAGAATTTGCCACTCTGTAGAGCCTTCAAATTTTTTTACAATAAGCCCACCAAAACTTAAACTTAAAGCTCCCATAAAAATCAGTAATGGACCTGGAATTTTATTAATTACATTCATTTAAATATCTATTTGTATCTTCTGTGTATGCTTTAAATATATTCTGAGCTTCTTCAAGACTTACTTCCTTAAAGTTTATTTTTGTTCCAGGAGTTAATTGCCCAACTAAATCAAGATCAGCAGTAATAACTACACCAATCTTTGGATATCCTCCGACTGTTCCATGATCCGACAACATTATTATTGGATTACCATCAGCAGGTACCTGAATAACTCCTCTAACTAAACCTTCTGATTTGATGTTGGTGTTTTTTATATTTTCTAATTTAGGACCTTTTAATCTTATACCCATTCTATCAACAAGGTTTGAGATTAAAAAATCTTCATTAAAAAATTTGTCTATTGCATCCTTAGAAAAATAGTCAAAATTTGTACCTTTAATAATTCTAATGATGTTATCAGTAGAATAATCAAAATTTATTTTTTTGTTTATTAGGCTTTTGATATCAATTTTTTTAATAAAAATTTTATCATTTAACGAATATTTTTTTCCATTATTTGGTCCAATATTTGCTTTAGTATTTATGGAATAACTGCTCCAGGTTTTTTCTACATCAAAGCCACCATTTACAGCTAAGTATCCATACGTAGAATTTTTGGTTGATATTATATCTATTTGATCTTCTTCATCTAAAAAATAACTTTTATAACACTCACCTTCTTCAACCTTTAAATTCTTTCTAATAATTTTAAAAAAAATATCCCCAGATATTGCAAAATTAATTTTTCCATTCTTTAACTTTAAAAGAGGGCCTTGGTATGCAAACTCTAATACAGGCTCATCTAATTGATTTTCAACTAGTCTATTTGATAATGTATAATTTCTTTGGTCAATTGCACCGCTTACTGCAATACCAACATGATATAAATGATTTCTACCTTTGTCTTGAATGGTAGTATTAACTCCAGCCCTTAAAATCTCAAAATATGCTTTATTCATTCCAATTTAAATGTTCTTCTTTTGTTATTTGATAAAAACTTACTTTATCACCTGGATTAACTAGAGCTGGTTGAACTAAATTTTTATCATCAAAAATTTTCTTTGGGGTGTTACCAATAATATTCCAACCACCAGGGCTTTCAAAAGTATAAATATTTGCAAATTGTTCTGTTATTCCTACCGATCCCTTAGGCATCTTTAATCTTGGTGTTTCCAATCGATCGCATCTAATATTTTCATTAAGATCTCCTAAAAAAGGCATTCCAGCAATAAAACCTGTCATGTAACAAAAATACTCTTTGTTAAAATATAGTTCTAATATTTTTTTTTTATCTATATTCAATTTTTTAGTTAATCTCAAAAAATCCAGTCCATACTCATCATCACAACAAACTGGAATTTTAATTCTTTTGTTATTATTTTGAATATCTCTATTAATGGTTAAGCCTTCTATAAAATATTTAATTTTTTTATAGTTAGTTATAGTTAAATCAAAACTAATGATTAATTTATTATAAGAGGGTGTTAAGTTAGTTATTCCTTCAATCTTTTTATCTTTTATTAATTTTGATATATGGTGAAAGTAATCTATGACGCTTGAATTTATTGTTTCATTAACTTCTAAGCCAAAATCACAATATACGGCTGCATCACCAAGATTTAATATATTTTTAACCATGCCATGTTATACTCCAGACTAAAGAGTATGGAAATTAATATCAATTGTGATTTAGGGGAAAAATCTAAGTTTCATTCTATCAAGAATGATCCAGAATTACTTAATATTGTAAATTCTGCCAACATTGCATGTGGCTACCATGCGGGAGATGAACAAACAATGGATATGGTTATTCAAATTTCAAAAAAAAATGGTGTTAGTTTGGGTGCTCATCCTTCTTTTAATGATCCTGAAAACTTTGGAAGAAAAAGAATGAATTTAAATTCTTTAGAAATAAAAAAACTAATCTTTGAACAATATGAAATATTACAAAAAATTGCTCAAAATTATAATGAAAATGTTACTCATATTAAGCCACATGGGGCACTTAATAATATGGCTTGTGAAGACCTGGAATTAGCTACAACTCTAGCAGTGGCCATTAAAGAGATTAATAAAGATATCATTTATCTTGTCCCAACTGGTTCGCAAATGGAAGTTGCTGCTAAGAAAAATAGTTTAAGAATAGCTTGTGAAATTTTTGCAGATAGAAATTATGAAGATAATGGAAATTTAATTTCTAGAAGTAAACCAAATGCTTTAATCACTGACCCTGAGTTAGCAAAGAAACATGTGTTGAACATGGTTAAAAATCAGGCAATAAATTGTCTCAGTGGTAAACAGATACCTTGTGAGATTGACTCGGTTTGTATACATGGTGATAATGAAAGCTCATTAGCAACTGCTAAATCTATCAGGGATAATTTAATTGATAATGGGTTAGAACTAAAACCTTTAAATAAAATGGATAAATTTAATTAAAATATGAAAAAACTTATTTATACTTTACTAATAATAATAGCACTTACTAATAATTCATTTTCTGCAGGGAGTAGCGATGATAACGATTCTACCCCAAAAGTATCAAACTATGCAAAAGCAAAAAATTTAATTAAAGCTGCCAAGAAATATGAAAAAAAAGGTAAAACTGAAAAAGCACAAAAAAGATATGCAAAAGCACAAAAGCTTCTTTTAAAATCTAATGATGAAAAACCATTACAGGCAGATACTTTAAATTATTTGGGTTTTACTACTAGAAAACTTGGGGATTATGAAGGGGGTGAAAAATTTTACTTACAAGGCTTACAAATTGAGCCCAATCATAATGGAATAAATGAGTACCTTGGTGAACTTTATGTAGCCACTAATAGAATGGATATGGCTAAAGAAAGACTAGAAGTTTTGAAAACTTGCAACTGTGAAAAATATGACGAACTAAAAGAAATAATTGAAGGTACTAAAAAATCTAAATATTAAATTTATGCTCAATATTCAAAATCCAATTGAAGCTAGAAAAATTATTAGAAAAAATGAGTACAAAGATCAAACAGCAGGAACTGCTAGTAAATATGTGCAGGGTAATCTTTGTATATTGCCCAGCAAATATGCAATGGATTTTGCATCATTTTGTCAAAAAAATCCTAAACCATGTCCTCTAATAGGTTTTGGTATAAAAGGAGATCCGTCATTAAAAGATTTAGGGGATATTGATATTAGGACAGATGTTCCTCAATATAGAATATGGGAAAAAGGAAAAATTATTGATGAACCATATGACATTAAAAAATATTGGAATGAAGATTTAACGACATTTGTTTTGGGATGTTCTATGTCTTTTGAGCTACCATTAATTGAGGCGGGAATACCTATCCAACATATTGAAAATGATACTATTGTTCCAATGTATCGAACATCGATAGATTGTGAGCCAGCAGGTCAGTTCTCAGGAAAATTGGTTGTTTCTATGAGACCTTTAAATTCAAAAGATGCTATTAGATCAATTCAAATTAGTTCTCGGTTCCCAGCAGTTCATGGTGCTCCTATTCATTTAGGTGATCCATCAGAAATTGGAATAAAAGATATAATGAATCCTGAATATGGCGATCCTCCTAAGGCATTTAAGAATAATGAAATTCCTGTGTTTTGGGCATGTGGAGTAACGCCTCAATCTGTTTTACAAGATTCAAAACCTGACTTTTGTATAACGCATGCTCCAGGAAAAATGCTTATTACAGATAAATTAAATAATGATTTGGCAGCTTTATAACTAGCTTCCTAAAAAAACCTTCTTAACTTTTTCGTTATTAATTAATTCATTAGATTTACCACTAATGACTAATCTTCCACTCTCAAGAACATAGCCCCTATCAGCCATGCTTAGTGCCAATCTTACATTTTGCTCAACAAAAAGAATTGATACTCCTTCACTAACCACATTTTTGAATATTTTTATTAAATCTTTTACTACTAGGGGTGATAATCCTAAAAATGGTTCATCTACCATCAAAAGTTTTGGAAGTCCCATCAGTCCTCTAGCTATTGCAAGCATTTGTTGTTCACCACCAGACATAGTGTGAGCTAACTGGCTTGATCTAGATTCTAGTTTTGGAAAAATTTTATAAACTTTAGACAAAGAACTACTCAATTCCTCTTTTGCTTTAGGATGCCAAGCACCAAGGACAAGGTTTTGCATAACAGTAAGGTGTGGAAATACTCTTCGTCTCTCAAGAACATGGGAAATTCCTAATTCAGTTCTTTTAAAGATTGGGATTTCAGAAATTAGATTATTTTTAAAATGTATACTTCCATTCTTATGGCTAACTAAATTACTGATTGTATTTAAAATTGTACTTTTACCAGATCCATTAGGTCCTAAAAGAGCAACCATTTCTCCATTATCTACATTTATTGATACATCCCAAATAACTTGAAAATCATCATATAAAACATCAATATTTTTTATATCAAGTAGCATCAACAGTTCCTAAATATGAGTCTATTACTTCTTCATTTTGTTGAATTTCTTTTGGGGTTCCATAAGCAATTCTTTTACCTTGATCTAGCGCTAGAATATTGTCAGAAATTTCCATTATAATATTAATATTATGTTCAATGGTAATTATTGTTACACCAGATTTTTTAAGTTTTTTAATTAACTCAACTAAACCTGGGATAGTTTTTTGATCAACACCTCCTGTAACTTCGTCCATTAATAATAGTTTTGGTTCAATTGCCATTGCTCTTGCCATTTCTAATCTTTTTCTTTGACCTGTTGAAAGCTCTCTAGCAAAATGATGTCTCTTTTCTATAAGATCAACAAAATCTATTATTTCTAAAGCTTTATCCCTTGCCTTTTTAATATTGTCTTCTTTCACAAACGAGCCAATCATTACATTTTCTAATAATGTTTGATCCGCAAAAGGTTTTAATTTTTGAAAAGTTCTTCCAATACCTAGACTGCTAATTTTGTCAGGACTTAAACCTGATATATCTTTATTAAAGAAACTAACTTTGCCATTATCAGTTTTTGTATAGCCAGTAATTAAATCAAACAAAGTAGATTTGCCTGCACCATTGGGTCCTATAACTCCCAAAATTGTACCTTCTGCAACATCAAAAGAAATATCATTATTGGCTTTTATACCTCCAAAAGATCTACTTAAATTTTCTACAGATAAAATTTTCATCTTTGTTTTTTCCTTTCTAAAATATTTTTTGGAAAAAAAGATATAAGCCCCTCTGGTCTAAAAATGCAAATTAGCATTAGAATTAACCCATAGAGAATTAAATCTACAGCTCCTCCTGTTCCACCTAAATAAATTCTAGAATATTCTGAAATTGGAATAAGAATAGCTGCACCCACAATAGGCCCCCAAACATTTCCAATTCCACCAAGGACTGTGATCAATAAAACAATAATTGAAATTTCTATATTAAACACTCTATCTGGATCAATTATAAGTATATACTGAGCAAATAAACTTCCCATTGGCGCCATTATCATTGCTGAGATTACATAGGCTATGATTTTATAATTAGAAACATTGATACACAAACTTAATGCTGCCTGTGGATCATCTCTTACAGCTCTTAATCTGTATCCTAATTTTGATCTACTTAAGAGCCAAACTAAAAAAAATGTAATTATAAAAAATACTAAAAAAATATAATAATAAGGCATTTTACTACTATGAAATTGAAGAGCTAATAAAGAGTCTCCTGAAGTCATGGGAACCCATACTCCTGATGCGGCACCTACCCACTCCCATCTTTGAAATATAATTTGAAAACTAATTCCAATTAATAAGGTGGCAATCGCAAAATAATGTCCACTAAGTCTCAGCATTGGTATACCGATTAAAACTGCAGCAAGCCCTGAGAGAATAATTCCAACAAAAATACCTATCCATGGGGATATACCGTACTGAACATACAGAAATGATGTTGCGTATGCTCCAATTCCAAAAAAAGCACCATGGCCTAAACTAATTTGTCCTGAAAAACCTGCAATTACATTCCATGACTGAGCCATAACTGCGTGCATAAAAATCATTATCATCAAATGAAGGTAGAAAGAATTCAATCCAAAATGAGGTAAAGCAAATAACAGTACAATTAGACCTCCAATTAAAGATATAATTCTTTTATCTGTATTCCAGACAGGTTCTGATTTAGCTATTAATAATTTATCCATAATTAATACCTTCCAAACAAACCTTGTGGCCTAAAAATTACAACTAGTAAGTAAATTGCAAAAACATATAAAAGTTTAAAAGATGGATCTATTAGCAAACCACCTAATGACTCAACTAATCCAATAATAATTCCTGCATACAAACACCCAATAATACTTCCAAAGCCTCCTAATGCCACTGCAACAAATGCAAATAGAGCAAAATTTATTCCAACGTCAGTAAAGATAAAAAAATAATTTGCCATCATTCCTCCAGCGACACCGACACAACCAAGTCCTATTGCCCAACCAATAGCAAACATTTTATCAGATGGTATACCTAAAATTTCAGCTGCATGCCTGTCTTGTGCTGTTGCCTGCAGTGCTAAACCAGTTTCAGTTTTTGTTACGAATAGATAAAGAAGAATAAAAGCAACCAAACAAACTAAACTAGCAATCAGTTGAGGCTGTCCAATAAAAATACCTGAAATTTCTAATCTTCCTTCTAATAATGGTTTATCAATATTTCTAAAATCTGGTGTCCATAAAAACTGTGCAATTGATCTAATAAATATTGATAATCCAAAAGTTGCACAAATCTGGATTAACATTTTGGCTTTCAATATATATCTAATCAAAAAATAATGAGTTAACACCCCACAAAAAGCCATTAATAAAATTGTAATTGGGATTGAAAAAATTGGATCTAATCCAAATAAAGACCATAACCAAAATGATGAAAACATTGATAACATCAAATGTTCGCCATGAGCAAAATTTACTATGTCCATTAATCCAAAAATTAAACTTAACCCAGCAGCAATTAATGCATAAATTAAACCCATCATTAATCCTGTCACTACTGCTTGTAAAATTATTTCAGTTGTCATTTATTTTTTATAAATTTCTACTGTTGATTGAATAGTAAGTCATTGAATTGATATCACATATAGTATTAGATTATATTTTTAAAAAAAACAAATAAGAGGGAAAATAAATGAAAAAATTAATACTTTCAGTATTTACTTTTTTATCATTAGTTTGTGCACCTACAATTAGTGCTGCAGAAAATGTTAAAATTGGAGTACTTTATCCATTAACTGGGCCTGTTGCTCAGGTTGGAAAGGATGCCGTAGCAGCAGTTCAAACTGCTTTAGACATAATAAACAACAGCCATAACATTCCTGGTATGCCTTTAGCAAAAGATGCAGGCCTAAAAGGTTTAGGTGGTGGAAAAATTTCAATTGTTGTTGGTGATCATGGTGGAAAACCAGATATTGGAGTTGGTGAAACAGAGAAAATGTTAAACTCTGATAAAGTTCATGCAATGTTTGGTGCTTACTACTCATCTGTAACAGGTGCAGCAAGTCAAGTATCTGAAAGAGCTGGTATACCTTGGGTTAATGGTGAGTCTACTTCACCAAAATTAACTACAAGAGGATTTAAATATTTCTTTAGAGTAACACCGCATGATGGTGAGTTTACTCAATTAATGTTTGAATTTATGGATGATTTTAACACTAAGAATAATAATAAATTAAAGACACTTGGAATTATTCATGAAGATACTCTTTGGGGAGCTGATAGTGGTGGAACGCAAAACAAAATGGCTAAAGACAAAGGTTATAAAGTTGTTGAAAAAATTAGCTATAAAGCAAAAACAACTTCTTTAAGTTCTGAAGTACAAAGATTAAAAGCAAAAAACCCAGATGTTTTATTGCCATCTTCTTATACAGCTGATGCTTACTTATTTTTAAACACAGCCAAAGAACTTGATTATAATCCTAAACTTTTAGTTGCACAAAATGCTGGCTATACTGATCCAAAATTTATAGCTACCATGGGAAGCAAAGCTGAAGGAGTAATTACAAGATCTCCTTTCAACACTGACTTAGCAACTACAATTCCAATGATTGGAACTGTAAATGAACTATTTAAGACACATTCTGGTGGAAGAGATTTATCAGATGTACCTGCTAGAGCATTTACTGGTTTTATGGCATTAGCTAATGCAATTAATAATGCTGGATCGACAGACCCAGAAAAAATTAGACAAGCATTGGTAGATTTAGATATGTCATCTGACTCTCTTATTGTTCCATACAGAGGTATTAAATTTGGTGCTGATGGTCAAAATGAAAAAACAAGAGGTATTTTGATGCAAGTACAAGGTGGAAAATACTGTACAGTTTATCCATTTGAACTAGCTGCATGTAAATTGCAGTACCCGATGCCAACTTGGTCTCAAAAATAATTTAGACTAATACTATTAAAGGCGATCATTAACATGGTCGCCTTTTTTTATTTATTAAATACTTTTCTTGAATTATAATATTTATTTAATATTATAAAAAAATCTTGATCGAAGAATTCATAATTTTAACCCAAATCATCTTTATAGATATCATCTTAGCTGCTGATAACGCCATTATTATTGGATTAATTGCTGCTAACTTTGTACCAAAGAATAGAAAACAAATAATTCTCTGGGGAGTTGCTGGAGCATTAGTTTTTAAAATTATTTTTGCTCTTTTTGCTACATACCTATTTGAATTTTATTATATTAAAATTTTAGGTGGACTACTTCTAATTTGGATTGTTAATGATTTAAGAAAAGATTTAGTTGAAATGAAAAATAAAATTAAATCACCAGTAAAAAAATCTACAGAACCTTCATTTGTAAAAAGTATTTATAAGGTTTTATTCGCAGATATTACGATAAGCTTTGATAACGTTATTGGAGTAGTTGGTGCTGCAAAAGGCTATTTTGGTTTCATGATATTTGGTCTTGTTTTATCTGTAGTATTAACTGGTGCATTAGCTACTTATTTAGCAAATTATATTCAAAAACACTTATGGATAGCCTATGTGGGACTAGGTTTTATTTTAATTGTGGCACTACAATTAATAATTGGTGGATTAAATGATTATGGTGTTTTATCAATTAACGAAACATTTAAACAATACTTTTAATTTAGTATGAATGTTTCTTAGTAGGAAACTTACTTGTAACTACATCTTTCTTAAACTTTAGTGCAGCATCATTTATTTGTTTTTCAATATTTGAATACCGTTTAACAAATCTAGCTTTCATTTTATTTAATCCTATAAGATCATCTGTAACTAAAACTTGTCCATCACAGTGTACTGAGGCACCAATTCCAATCGTGGGAATATTAATCATTTTTGTAATTTCTTTTGCCAATGAGCTTTCAACACATTCTAAAACAATTGAAAATACACCAGCTTCTTCTAAGAGCTTAGAGTCTCTTAAAATAGTTTTTCTTTCTTTTGTTTCTTTTCCTTTAAATTTAAAATTTTTTGCAGACTGTGGAAGAACACCCAGATGACCCATTACTGGAATTTTGTTCTTAATTAAAGTTTTGATTATTTGAACAATTTTTATACCACCTTCAAGCTTGACAGCATCACACTTCGTTTTAGAGATTATTTTTTTTGCATTTCTTAAAGCTTCTCTTGAGGTTCGGTAAGTGTTATGAGGCATGTCTACTACCATTAAGCTTTTTTTAACACCCATCCTTACACTTTTAGAATGCTCAATCATTATATCTAATGTCACTTTTTTTGTAGAAGAAAAATTATAAAGTACAGATCCAAGTGAATCGCCTACTAAAACAAGATCACAGTGTTTATCTATAATAGATGCAATATTTTTAGAGTAAGCAGTAAGGCTTATAATTTTAGATTTATTTTTTTTTTTAATAAAGTTAATAATCTTACTATTCATTTTTTACCAAATACCATTATTTTTCATTGGTGCCCACGGTTCTTTAATTTCTAAATTTCCTTCTTGTAAGATTTCTATAGAAATATTATCAGGGGATCTTACAAACGCCATATGGCCATCTTTAGGTGGTCTATTAATTGTATAGCCCATATCTTTAAGTCTCTCACACGTTTCGTAAATATTTTCAACACGGTATGCCAAATGACCAAAATTACGAGATCCATCACCAAGCTTGTCGCCATCCCAATTATAAGTTAGTTCTAGTTCAGCCTTTTCATCATCAGGTGCTGCTAAAAAAATTAAAGTAAACCTCCCTTGTTCACTCTCCATTCTTCTAGTTTCGATTAAACCTAGTCCCTTGCAGTAAAAATCTAATGATTTTTCTACATCTGAGATCCTAATCATAGTGTGTAAATATTTCATAATATCTTGTACTCTATAATAAAATATTATTCTAATTCAATGGTACTAGGAGGTTTTGAGGTAACATCATAAACTACTCTATTAATTCCCCTAATATTGTTAATAATTTGATTAGAAATTGATTGCATGAAACCTTTAGGAAAATCAAAAAAATCAGCAGTCATTCCATCTTCGGATGTAATTGCTCTTAAAAGACAAATATGTTCATAAGTACGATTATCTCCCATAACACCCACAGTTTTAACTGGTAGTAGTGCAGCATAAGCTTGCCAAATTTTATCGTATAATCCATGATCTCTTAAAGCCTTAATAAAATAGAAATCTGCTTCTTTCAAAATTTTAATTTTTTCATTTGTGATAACACCAGGCATTCTTATTGCTAAGCCTGGGCCAGGAAATGGATGTCTTGAGATTATGTCATTAGATAAATTAAGTTCTAGCCCTAATTTTCTAACTTCATCTTTAAATAAAAATTTAAGAGGTTCTACTAATTTTAATTTCATTCTTTTAGGAAGACCACCCACATTATGATGTGATTTTATTTTTGAGGTTTGGCTACCTGTAACAGATTTACTTTCAATTAAATCTGGATAAAGAGTGCCCTGCGCAAGAAATTGAACATTTTTAATTTTATTAGCATATCTTTCGAATATTCTAATAAATAGATTTCCTATAATTTTTCGTTTTTTTTCAGGATCAGAAACATTTGTTAATTTTGTAATAAATTCTTTTTCTGCATTTACATAAATTAAATTCATCTTTAATTTTTTCTTGAATGTATTAACTACTTGCGTTTCTTCATTTTTTCTTAAAAGACCATTGTTAACAAAAATACAAGTTAAATTTTTTCCAATTGCTTTACTTAATAATTGCGCAACCACACTACTATCGACACCTCCTGACAATCCACAAATTACTTTGTTGTTACCTACCTGTTCTTTAATTTCATTAATTAATTTTAATTTTTGATCTTTCGAGGACCAGTTTTTTTTAATTTTGCATATAAGAAAAACGAAATTACGTAATAAAATTTTACCTTTATCCGTGTGTGTTACTTCTGGATGAAATTGCACTCCATAAAAATTATCTTTAATATTTTCAATTATTGTTAATTTAGAATTTTTTGTGGATGCTATAACTTTAAAATTTCTTGGCATTTTTGATACTTGATCAGCATGGCTCATCCAAACATTACTTGTCTTGTCTTTATTAAAGAAATTTTTGGTTAAAATACTATTTGATACTTTATCTATTGTAGCTAGGCCAAACTCTCTGTGTTTTGATTTTTTAACTTTACCACCTAGCAGTTTGGATAATATCTGGTGCCCAAAACATATACCTAAGATTGGAACCCCTAATTTTAAAATTTTTTTATCAAATTTAAATTTATCATTTTCATAAACGTTAAGAGGGCCACCAGATAGAATTATTCCAACAATATTTTCTTTTGCAATCTGGGTAATCTTTATTTTTTTGTGGCTAACAATTTCTGAAAAAACACCTAATTCCCTTATTCTTCTTGCTATTAATTGTGTGAATTGAGAACCAAAATCAATTATTAAAATTTTACCTAAATTATTACTAAGACTCATTTTTAGGTTCCAAATTCTTTAAGGATTCTAAAATAGAATTTTTTTTATCACACAATTTATTGCAAATTTTAGAAAAATTATCTGCTAATTCTTTTACTTTAGAGTAATTGGATCTTTTTAACTCTATTTCCATAAGCATATAGTTTGCTTCTTCATTTTTTGGATCGAGTAATAGTACTGTATCTATATTTTTTTGTTTTTCTATTTTGTTTTCTTCAAAATTATAAATTTTTGCTAAATACAAATATGAATCTTTATCCTTGGGGTTAAAAACAATACTTCTTTGAAACAAAAATTTAGATTCTTCATATTTCTGTTCATCGTATTTATTTTTTCCTTTTTCAAAAAAATTATTTTCTGCAAAAGAATTGCTTCCAAAATTTAAAAACATAAATAGGATAATTATTAATTTATCTATTTTTCTCATTAATACTTGCTCTCATTTTTTACTTGATCAACATTGTGAACCATACTTTCATAAAAACCCGCTTTAGTTATTTTTACAAAATTTGGTTTATTTTTAAGATTTGAAACTTTTTTTGCACCTAAATATCCCATAGATGATTTTAACCCTCCAATTAATTTGTAAATTATACTTTTAACATCACCTTTATATTTTACAAAACCTTCTACTCCTTCTGGAACATATTTAGATATATCTTTTTGTTTACTTTGAAAATATCTATCAGCTGAACCTTTATTCATTGCTCCAACAGAACCCATGCCTCTAAAACTTTTAAATAATTTTCCATTTTTCTTAATTAGTCTTCCAGGTGTTTCTAGGCTACCTGCAAATAAAGAGCCAATCATTATCGCATCAGCACCTGCAGACAGCGCCTTAGCTAAATCACCTGAATATTTAATTCCACCATCTGAAATAATTTTTACTTTATTATTTTTAACACCTTTTTTAACAGCAAGTATTGCACTTAACTGCGGTACACCAATACCTGCAACTAGTCTGGTTGTACAGATTGATCCTGGTCCAATCCCAACTTTAATAATATCTACTCCTAATTTTATTAAAAATTTTGCCGCTTCAGCTGTTGCAATATTTCCAGCACATAGAGTTGTCTTGTTTGTTTTTAATTTTTTTATAGCTTTAATAATTTCAGCAACTTTTTTGCTATGTCCATGGGCTGTATCCACAACAATTAAATCCACTTTTTCTTTTAAAATAGCTTCTGCCCTTTTAAGTTCTAAAGGACCAGCTCCAACAGCCGCACCAACTAATAAGTTTAATTTTTTAACTTTTTTAATTTCCTCAATTTGTTTTTTAATATTAAGGTTTCTATGAATTACACCAATACCTCCAGCTTTAGCTATTGCTATAGCCATTTTACTCTCAGTAACCGTATCCATTGCAGAGGATAATAAAGGTATTTTTAATATTAAATTAAATGATAATTTTGTGCTGGTATCAACTTCAGAAGGTAGAACTTCTGAGTATTTTGGTGCCATTGTAACATCATCAAAAGTGAGTGCTTCTTTTATAGGATCCATAATAATTTATATATGATTCCCTTTAAAAAAAAAGTCCCTATCTTAAGATTTTACAAATAATAAAACTTTCCTTAGATTCTTTTCTGCTAGACTTAGGTTTAAATACCTTTACTTCTTTGAATAATTTTTTGCCTAAGGCAATTATTTCGTTAAATGATGAGCCTAAAAAAATCTTAGAGACAAATCGTCCTTCTTTAACCAGCATTTCTTTAGAAAAATTCATGGCTTCCATCGCAAGTTCCCCTGTATAAATTGCATCTATATCTTTTATACCCGTTGTATTAACGGCCATATCAGACACAACAACATCAACTTTTGATTTGAATAAGCCTTTTATTTTTTCTTGAGAATCTAGATCAGTAAAATCACCTTTGATTTGGATTGTATTCTCAATTTCTTCCATATCCTTTATGTCGATTGAAACTAATCTTCCACTTTTTACTGTTCTTGAAATATATTGAGACCAGCTACCTGGCGATGCACCTAAATCTATTACTGATATTCCATTTTTTAATATCTTAAATTTTTCATCTATTTCTATTAATTTATATGCTGATCTAGCTCGATAACCATCTATCTGAGATTGTCTAACATAAATATCTCTTTTTTGTTTATTAATCCAATTTTTTGAAATTCTATTCTTTTTCAATTAATGACCAAACCTTAAACTTTTTGATAAAATTTTATTTTCTAAAGTTTTTATGTTTACCTTTACCTCTTTATGTAGTCTCATATCCTTATCATCATCCCAGATTCCAGAAGCAAGATGTATTATACCTAATTTATGATTAGGCAGATAAGGTTCGACAAAGCTTTTTTCTTGTTCGTTAAATTTTGGTAAAAGATTACTAACTAACCAATTGCAATTATGAGGCAAGAACTCAGTTTCTAAATCATCGATGTAAACAGACATATTAATAGCTAATTGTTCTGATCCAAAAATATTTCCAGCTTTTAATGTTTGTTCTAAATTTTTTTGCCATGTAATCCATCCAACTGAATTTTTTTCTAAAGAAAAAACACCAATATTAATATGTGGGGCAAAGGCAAGTTTTCGTGCTTTATCTATTCCAATTTTTGATTTTATTGCATGTTTAAAATTTTGAGATTTAATTATTGCGAGTTGTCCAAATATCCAAGTAACTTTAGACATTATTTTATATCCAGGTGTAAAAGTTTGAGTAATTCCTAATTTACCATTTTCACAAGCTTTAAAATAAAGTTCTATTGAATTCCAATCTCCTACCCAGGCGTCACAATCAATCCATAAGAATTTTTCATAACTAGGAAAATATTTTGGTAAAAAGGCTCTAGATATTTGACTCTTTAACCACTCTCTTCCTTTTACTTTAAATGCCGAAACATCAATGTCCCATTTGGCTGATTTAATTTCGTCAACTTTTTTAGATAATATGTCTCTTTGTTGCTCGGACAAACCAGCATCTAAAATGCAGATTGCTGTATCTTTGCTTTTTTCATAACTCTTAATAGAATCGACTAATTCATTAAGTAATTCAAAGTAATTTGAGTCAGCCAGAGATACAATTACATTTTTTTTCATCTACAATATGTCTTCAAGATCATCATTATCATGATTTTCACCACTTAAAATTTTCTGTTTATAAATTTTTTGATAACTGAAGTATCCAAATGGAATTAAGCAAATATAGATTAATCCACAAATGACTAAAACTTTAAATGTATATATTAACAAAAGTCCAAAAAATAACACAACACCAAACAATGCAAAAATTGTCATACGACGTGGTATGGAAATCTTTTTAAAAGCAAATGTTGGAACTTTACTGATCAATAAAAATGAAATCAAAATAAAAAATGTTGGTACTACTATATTGTAGTTAATCTTTATCAAATTTATCTCACTTAGACTTAATATTAACGGCATCAATACCAAAATTCCACCTGCTGGTGAAGGTACACCTTCAAAGTAATTATCTTTCCATGATGGCTCTGAATTTGAGTTCACGTTAAATCTTGCAAGTCTAAGAGCAACACAAACCACAAAAATCATTGTAAGTAACCAGCCAAATTTACCTAAATTATTTAAAGACCAGAAATACATTATAAAAGCTGGTGCTACACCAAAACTAATTAAATCTGCTAATGAGTCTAATTCTTTTCCAACCAAGGAAGTTCCTTTTAACATCCTTGCAACCCTACCATCTAAAGTATCAAAAATTGCTGCAAATATAATAGCTATAATAGATAGTTCAAATTTTTCATCTAATGCAAATTTAATAGAACTTAAACCAATACATACATTTATTAATGTCAGTGCATTAGGCAAAAGCATTCTAGCTTTTTTATCTGATACGATTTTAAAATTATTTTTAGGTTGTTCCATAAGCTATCTTTTAGCTAATAGCGTTTCACCAGCAATTGTCTTTTGTCCTACTTTGACTAACGTTTCATAGTTTTCAAAATAAACATCAGCCCTACTTCCAAATCTTATCATTCCAATTCTCTCACCTTGTTGCAAATGTTGATCCTTTGAAGACTCACAAACTATTCTTCTGGCAATTAAACCTGCAATCTGAACAACAATAACCTCTTCTCCATGGTTATTCGTTATCTTATAATAGTTTCTTTCATTGTCTTCACTTGCTTTATCGAGTGATGCATTTAAAAATTTTCCTGGTTTGTAAAGTATTTCTGAAATTTTACCTTCACAAGGTGTTCTATTAACGTGACAATCAAATACGTTCATAAAAATACTAATCTTAGTGAATTTTTTATCTTCTAAACCTAGTTCTTTTGGTCCATCCACTTCATGAACCATTAAAACCTCACCATCTGCTGGACTAGTTAGGTAATTTTCATCATTTATTGAAATTCGTTCAGGATCTCTAAAAAAATAATAAACCCATATAGATAATATAAGACCAATTAATCCAAGAAAGGTGCTAAGGAAGTATAAAAAAATTGTTACAATAATAGCTATAGCTAAAAATTTGTATCCTTCAGAATGAATTTTTGGGAAAATTTTCTCTAACATAAGCTTCTATTTGATAATTTTTTATTAATATGTATATAAAGCACTGAATTACAATTACTAATAAATATTATTCAAATATGACTAAAATTAAGGTTAAAAACCCAGTTGCAGAACTAGATGGCGATGAAATGACAAGAATAATATGGGAGTTTATTAAAAGTAAACTTATTCTGCCATATTTAGATTTGGGTATTGAATACTTTGATTTAGGCATGAAAAGCCGAGATAATTCTAACGATCAGATAACAATTGATTCAGCTGCTGCAATTAAAAAAATTGGTGTTGGTATTAAATGTGCAACAATCACACCCGATGAAGCCCGTGTTGAAGAATTTGGTTTAAAAAAAATGTGGAGATCTCCCAATGGAACTATAAGAAATATTATTGGAGGAACTGTGTTTAGAGAACCAATAGTTTGCAAAAATATTCCTAAATTAGTGCCTTCATGGACGGACCCTGTAATTATTGGAAGACATGCATTTGGAGATCAATATAGAGCAACAGATTTTAAAGTTCCTGGAAAAGGTAAAATGGAAGTTAAATGGACAGCTGAAGATGGTAGCCAAGAAATAAAATATGAAGTTTTTAATTTTCCTGGACCAGGTATAGCTTTATCAATGTACAATTTAGATAAATCAATAGAAGACTTTGCAAGGTCTTGTTTTGGCTATGGTTTGATTAAAGAATGGCCAGTTTATTTATCAACAAAAAATACAATTCTAAAACAATATGATGGTCGTTTTAAAGATATTTTTCAAAAAATATTTGATGAGGAATTTAAAGAAAAATTTGAAAAATTAAAAATTACTTATGAACACAGACTAATTGATGACATGGTTGCTTGTGCAATGAAATGGAGCGGTAAATATATTTGGGCTTGTAAAAATTATGATGGTGATGTTCAATCAGATACTATGGCACAAGGATATGGTTCATTAGGTTTAATGACTAGCGTTCTATTAACTCCGGATGGAAAAGTAATGGAGGCTGAAGCAGCTCATGGAACTGTAACTAGACATTATAGAATGCATCAACAAGGTAAAGAAACTTCTACAAATCCAATTGCATCTATATTTGCTTGGACTAGAGGTCTTGCACATAGAGGAAAATTAGATGGAAACGAAGAGCTGATTAATTTTTCAAAAACTTTAGAGAAAGTTTGCATTGATTGTGTTGAAAATGGATCAATGACTAAAGATTTAGCAATTTTAATTGGGCCTTCAAGTAATTATTTAACTACTAATGGTTTCTTAGATGAGTTAGATGGTCAGCTTAAGAAAAAGCTTAATTAATTAATTTTTTAATATTTTCAAAAGACTCTTCAATTTTATTAGGCAATGTTCCACCAGCTTGTGCAAAGTCAGCTCTTCCACCACCACCTTTACCACCAATAACTTCTGAACCAGCTCTGACAATTTTTACAGCATCAAACTTGCCCTCTAATGTTTTGGTAACACCTACAGCTAATCCAACTTTATTGTCATTGATTGCATAAATTATTACTAATCCTTCAACAATTTCTTTTTTTCCTTCATCAATTAACTTACGTAGATCTTTAAATGGTAAATCTACAATATTTTGAAACCTAACTTTAAACCCATTAATAATTTGATCATTGATTTTATTTTTTTCTTTATCTTTTAATATTGAGCTAACTGAAAGTTGATCAAATTGCCTATTAAGGTCTTTTATCAAGGCTACTTGATCACTATTTTGAAGATTAGGTTTTCCTCCTAATTTAATAATCTTTGTCTCTAATTCTTTTATAACTGTCTCATTTTTTTGATCTGACAGATTTGATAAGTTTTTTTTCTCTTTTAAAAAATCAACTAACTGCGTGTCTCTTAATGCTTCAATTCTCCTTACGCCTGCTGCAATAGATGATTGGCTTATAACCTTAAATTTTCCGATGTCAGCTGTATTTACAACGTGCGTTCCTCCACATAGTTCTGTTGAGAAAAATTTACCTTCCTCGTCTCCCATAGATAAAACTCTCACTTCATCACCATATTTTTCTCCAAATAAAGCTAAGGCACCATTCTCAACAGCTTCTTTAGGTGTCATTATTCTTGTTTTCACCTCTGACTTTCTTTTAATTATTGAGTTAACATAATTTTCAATTTTTCCCATCTCTTCTTCTGAGATAGGCTTCATATGACTAAAATCAAATCTTAATCGATCAGATTGAACTAAAGATCCTTTTTGAGTTACATGCTCGCCCAAAACTCTTCTTAACGCTTCGTGCAATAAATGAGTAGCAGAATGGTAGGCTCTAATATTATTTCTTCTCTGTGTATCTATTTTTAATTCAACACTGTCTTTTAATTTAATCGAACCTTTTATAACTTTTCCATAATGAACAAATAAATCCCCTAGTTTTTTTTGAACATCAGACACTTCAAATTCAAAAACCTCATTAGAAATTATTCCTGTATCAGCAACTTGCCCCCCTGACTCACCATAAAAAGGTGTTTGATTTGTAATTATAATTCCTTCATCGTTTTCTTGTAGATCTTGAACCTCTTTATTATTTTTAAGAATCAAAGTAATTACACCTTCAGCTTTGTCTGTGGAATATCCTAAAAAATCAGTTGCTCCTAAACGATCTTTTATATCAAACCATATTTGATCTATGGAACTATCCCCTGATCCTTTCCAATTTTTTTTTGCTAATTCTTTGCTTTCTTTCATTAATAAATCAAACTTCTTCCCATCTACAGTCAGTGATTTATTTTTCAAAATATCTTCAGTTAGATCTAATGGAAAACCAAATGTATCATAAAGTTTAAATGCCACTTCACCAGGTAATATTTTTTCCACTTTCTCTAACTCTTCATTTAATATTTTTATTCCTCTATCCAGTAAAACTAAAAACTTTTCTTCTTCTGTTTTTAAAGTTTCCTTTATTAAAGATTGTGCTCTTTCTAACTCTGGATAATTATTAGACATTTCTTCTAAAAGTGTTTTAAAGATATTATAAAAGACTGGTTTTTTAGAACCTAACAAATGTGAATGTCTCATTCCACGTCTCATAATTCTTCTAAGCACATATCCCCTACCTTCATTAGATGGTAAAACTCCTTCTGCTAATAAAAATGAACTTGCTCGTAAGTGATCTGCTATTACTCTAAAGCTAGATTGGTTAATCTCATCTACTTTAACGTTTAATGTGTCAGATGCAGACAGTATCAGTTTTTTAAAATGATCTGTTTCATAGTTATCGTGTGTTCCTTGCAATAATGCTGCTATTCTTTCAAGACCCATACCAGTATCCACAGAAGGTTTTGGTAAGTTTATTCTTTTACCTTTTGAAATTTGCTCATATTGCATGAATACTAAATTCCATATTTCTATAAACCGGTTACCATCTTCATTTTTAGTACCAGGCAAACCACCTTCTAGATGGTCACCGTGATCATAAAATATTTCTGAGCATGGCCCACAAGGTCCTGTGTCGCCCATAGACCAAAAGTTATCTGATGTTGTTATCTTGATTATTCTATCATCACTAAAACCAGCTATTTTTTTCCAGTAGTTGAATGCTTCTTCATCGTCATGGTAAACTGTTACATAAAGACGATTTTTATCAATTCCCAATTCTTTAGTTATTAAATTCCATGCGTAACTAATTGCCTCTTCTTTAAAATAATCTCCAAATGAAAAATTTCCAAGCATTTCAAAAAATGTATGATGTCTTGGTGTATAACCTACATTTTCAAGGTCGTTATGCTTACCACCTGCCCTTACACATTTTTGTGAGGTAGTTGCTCTGATATAATCTCTTTTCTCCAACCCAGTAAATACATTTTTGAACTGCACCATACCAGAATTTGCAAACATTAATGTTGGATCGTTATTTGGAACTAGGTTGCTAGACTCAACTATCTTATGATCATTTTTTTCAAAATAAGCTAAAAATGTATTTCTTATTTCGTTTAAAGATTTGTCAGCCATATTTTTAAAATACAACTTTTTTATTTGATGTCTATATAAGTGTAAGGGGAAAAAGGTGCTTAAATTATGCACTTGAGGAACACACTACCTCACACTAGCTGACACTAGCTCACACTAGTTATGTGGACGATTTAAAATTTATAGAAAATTAATCACATAAAGACTCACTAAAAACATCTCTTAAACTCGATACCAAACTCGAACCTAAAGAGATAAATCAAATAGCTAATTCCATCCCATAGACACCTAGATATTGTTTTGTTAAGCTTAATCCATGAAAAGAAACGGTTTCACACTAATAGAACTTTTAGTCGTTGTAGCCATCATCGGTATCCTAGCTGCAGTAGGTGTGGTTGCTTATAATGGGTATACTAGTGCTGCAAAAAAATCAGTTGCTAAAACAAATCAAAAAAATGTAGTTAGATGGTTGGCTGCAGAAGCACAAAAATGCCAACTCGGTGTTGAAAAAGTTTTAAACGATCAGGTTACATGTAGTTCAATTTCATCCTCAATAAATTCAGGAGGAAATCCTGCTGGGAGTACCGTCCTTGCAATAGAAAGAGCCTTAAAGGGAAAATATAAAAACCCATATGGGGCAAATTATGCGGGCTTTGGTGATGAAGGAGTTAAAGAAGGTGGCTGGGGCAATGAAAGAGACTTAGGCTATGTTTTATTAAATGCTGGTGGAGATACAGGTTTTTTTAGAGTAAGCGTCAGTGTGTGTTATCAACTACCATGTAGTGGAGATAAATGGAGCAATCCAGGAACAAATGTAGTGGTTGATATTTACAAATGGTATCCATAAAAAAAACTAAAGCCTTCACCCTAATAGAACTCCTAGTAGTTGTAGCCATCATCGGTATTCTTGCTGCAGTAGGTGTAGTTGCTTATAATGGGTATACTAATAGTGCAAAAAGAGCCGCAACGTTACAAAACTATAAGATGGCTTCAAAGTTTATAGATCATACGTTTGCTCTTTGTGAAACACAGAGTGGTAGTATTGAAATTAGCTCTGGAAACATTATTGACTGTGATGCAATTAACAATCAAACAACTGTAATCAAAATGGCTGAAACATTTATGAATCATTTTTTAAAAATGGGATTCAAAAATCCATATGATAATAGTGCAGCTTCAATTATTAGAACAGGCAGCGGAGGTGATACTGTTAATGGTAGGTTAAGACTTGATGAAACAGACTGTAGAAATTCTGGTGGTAAGGGGGGGTATAAAAAAATGGTCTTATGGGTCAAGACTCATAAAGATCACGAAAATAGTATTTTTTTATTAGATAGTTGGAGTCAATGGTGCAGCAAGTAAACCGTAAAGCCTTCACCCTAATAGAACTTCTAGTCGTAGTAGCTATCATCGGTATCCTTGCTGCTGTAGGAGTAGTTGCTTATAACGGGTATACTAACAGCGCAAAGGTAGCAGTTTCAAAATCTAATCACAATACTGTAGTTAAAAAACTTAATCTATTAATACAACAATGCGATATTAGCTCAAATGGAAAAGTTAAATTGATGTTGAAACAAGGTGATAAAACTAAATATGAAAAAGGATGTTGGTATGATGTTAATACATATCTTTTTTTCAGAGAATATTTCACAAACGATTTAAACAATTCTATTGAATGGAAAAATAATCACACAAAAGAACCTTGGGGCCAAAATTATGTTGCAACATCTGGTGATAGCTGGGCTTGTACTCAAGAAAAATATATAGGATACGTATTTGTTCACTACACAACATCAACAAAAAAAATTGATGTCTGTACTTGCGTAGATAGCCCTTGTAGCAATTATACGAACGTTCTATCCTATCAAACCCAATGGCAATGAAAGTAAACTGTAAAGCCTTCACCCTATAGGATTATGTGGGACAACTCGCTACAAACACGCAACGAAAGAGCTAAAACAAGTTTTGAGTGAGAGTGTTGTTGAATAAGCCTTGGTTTTCCTAAACATAGTAAGGGAAAAAAGGCGCTTAAATTATGCACTTGAGGAACACACTACCTCACACTAGCTGACACTAGTTATGCGGACGATTTAAAATTTATAAAAAATTAATCACATAAAGATTCACTAAAATGTCTCTTAAACTAACTAACAAACTAGCAACAAAAGAGATAAATCAAATAGCTAATTCCATCACCTTGATACTTAGATATTGTTTTGTTAGGCTTAATCGATGAAAAGAAACGGTTTCACACTAATAGAACTTTTAGTCGTTGTAGCTATCATCGGTATTTTAGCTGCAGTAGGAGTTGTTGCTTATAATGGGTATACAAGTGGTACTAAGATTGCTGTAACAAAATCAATTTATACAAAGTCAATAAAATATATGCAATCAGAAATAAAATTGTGTGATTTAGGTGAAGAATCTGTAATGCAAGGATGTCTAAAGTGTAGTAAATTTAATAGTGGGAAGCCATCACCTGCTACTCAAGTTATTGTATGTATGGAAAATACATTAAAAGATATAAATGTGTTCAGTAATCCAGATTGGGCACTTAAAAAAAAACTTGCAATACAAAGTGGAAAAGATGATAGCGATAAAGCCTTAGGTAAAGTATTAATGAATTCAGTGCTTGGTACTAAAATTTTTACTTCAGTTTGTTTTAAAATCCCCTGCTCAAATACAAAAAACACAATGAACACAACTATTGATGTGAATTAATGAAACAAAAAGCCTTCACCCTAATAGAACTCCTAGTCGTAGTAGCCATCATCGGTATTCTTGCTGCAGTAGGAGTGGTTGCCTATAATGGGTATACGAGTGCTGCAAAAGTTTCTGCAACGAAAACAATTCACACTCAAACAGTAAAATATATTTCAGCTGAAGTTATGAAATGTAGTTTAGGTGAAACAACAATTTATAATGGTGCTTTGAATTGCTCTGGTATAGATGCGTCAGGTATAGCTTCTGGTGGAGCTCAAGTTATGAAAGATAAAAATCCATATGTAACTGCAAATAAAGCACACAGACAATCGAATGTTTTTACTAATACTAAAAATATAGATGTTGGCTATATTACAATATCTTACAGTGGAAATATTATTACAATTAAATCCTGCCATAAAACTAAATGTTGGTTACTTGTAAATCGGCAAACAAGTACAATCGTATTAGATTAAATTACGTTGCTATTACATCGTAGGTTTTTATGCTAATGTTATTGGATGAAACGAAATGGTTTCACCCTAATAGAACTCCTAGTTGTAGTAGCGATCATTGGTATTCTAGCTGCTGTAGGTGTGGTTGCTTATAATGGGTATACGGGTGCTGCAAAAGTTAATGTGGTAAAAACATATCATAAAAATTATAGTAAATTTTTAATGAGTGAGTTAACCAAATGTAATAATGGATTAACTGATAAATTATTTGGGATATCATGTCCAATTACTTTAAGTGATGATTTAGTAAAAGGTTTAAATACAGAATGTAATAATGGTGATCTTTCTAAAGTTATGAATCCTTACTTGTCGAATACAAAAGCTTGCAGAAATCATCAAACACATGGCAGAGATACAGACTTAGGTTATCTCAGTTATTATGCAGATAATAATTACATACTTACACTGCGTGCTTGTTGGAAATTAATTTGTAGAGATGATAATAGAGGTGCTACAGAAATAGATTTAAGAAATTTTTAATGAACCGCAAAGCCTTCACCCTATAGGATTATGTGGGACTACTAGCAACATACTAGCAACAAAAGAGATAAAACAAGTTTTGAGTGCGAGTGTTGTTGAATAAGCGTTGGTATTCCTGAATTCAGTCTGGGAAAAAAGGCGCTTAAATTATGCACTTGAGGAACACACTACCTCACACTAGCTGACACTAGCTCACACTAGTTATGCGGATGATTTAAAATTTATAAAAAATTAGTCACATAAAGATTCACTAAAAACATCTCTTAAACTCGATACCAAACTCGAACCAAAAGAGATAAATCAAATAGCCAATTCCATCACCTAGACAACATATTTGAATATTGGTAGGGTTGGATTATGAAGCGAAATGGTTTCACCCTAATAGAACTTTTAGTCGTTGTAGCCATCATAGGTATCCTCGCTGCAGTAGGAGTGGTTGCTTATAATGGGTATACATCAAGCGCAAGGGTTGCAGTTGCAAAATCTAATCATGCAGCGATTAAGAAGGAAATTTATCTTGTGATCCAAAAATGCGATATTTATGGAAGTGTAACAATGATGAAAGTCTATGGTTCTAAAACTGAAAGTGTAGTTACTTGTTATCAACCTGATCAACGAACATTCATAGCAAGATATCTTATTAATCATATGGAGAATAATGGTAGATATACAAATCCATATCCTCCACATCCTGATAACCCTACTGCCTGGAGTGCACAAAGATTTAATGGTTGTAAAGTGGCATCGTGGGGAGGACAATATGTCGGTATAACTCATATTGATTCAGTAAATTCCTGGGATCATATAACCTTATGTATTTGTTTCAAGGAGCCGTGTAGTAATTCTGATAATAGATTGGAGGAAGAGATTAAATATGAATAGAAAAGCCTTCACTCTTATAGAACTCCTAGTCGTTGTAGCTATCATTGGTATCCTCGCTGCAGTAGGGGTAGTTGCTTATAATGGGTATACGAGTAGTGCAAAGATTGCAGCAGCCAAAGCAAATCATAAAAATATGAGTGCTTTTGCAAATGGTTCATTTGCTAAATGTGAATTAGGAGCTCCATACATTAACATGAAATATAGCTATACAAATACAGGGTCTTATAATTGTACTAATAGTGCATATTATTTTACTACTTATTTTTATGAACATTTTAAATTTAGTGGTTGGAAAAATACTCACGATAACTCTGAAGAATGTTGCTGGAAAAACCAGAGCACAACTCCACCATTGGGGCGTACTTATTTTTGGCAAATAGGAAATTCTGTACGCATGATTACAAATGTAGGCAAAAGTGGTGGTGGTGATGAATATCTTACCTCAATAATGGAAAAATGGTAATCATTACAATTTCATTTTTCTAAATATAAATAAGAGCTAAACTCGGATCAAACTCGAACCAAAAGAGATAAAGCAAGATTTGAGGGCGAGTGTTGTTAAATAAGCGTTGGTATTCCTAGAAACAGTCTGGGAAAAAAGGCGCTTAAATTAAGCGCCTTTTAATAATTAAAGATGACTTTAACTAATTTTTTTTGGTGGAGTTTCTTCTATCTTAGTTTCCACCTTTGGGTCTTCTATTTGATCTTTTGCAGCTTTTTCTGGATCAAGTGGATTTCCTTCAATTTTTTTTGCTATTACTCCAGCTTTTTCTCTTATTGCCAATTCTATTTCTGCAGCAATCTTAGGATTTTGCTCTAAGTAGATTTTAGCATTCTCTCTACCTTGACCAATCTTTTCACCTTTATAGGCATACCAAGCTCCAGATTTTTCAACAATGTCAGCTTTTGCACCAAGGTCAACTAATTCACCTACTTTACTAATACCTTTGCCATACATTAGGTCAAATTCAACAACTTTAAATGGTGGTGCAACTTTATTTTTAACCACTTTAACTCTTGTTGAGTTACCAATGATTTCATCTCCATTTTTAATAGCACCAATTCTTCTGATATCCATTCTAACAGATGAATAGAATTTAAGTGCATTTCCACCTGAAGTAGTCTCTGGGCTTCCGAACATAACTCCAATTTTCATTCTAATTTGGTTGATAAAAATCATCATTGTATTTGTGCTTGAGATTGATCCTGTTAACTTTCTCAAGGCCTGGCTCATTAATCTTGATTGAAGTCCTACGTGGTGATCTCCCATTTCTCCTTCAATTTCTGCTCTGGGGGTTAATGCTGCAACTGAATCAACAACTATTACTGAAATAGATCCTGATTTAATTAATGTATCAGCTATTTCTAAAGCTTGTTCACCAGTATCTGGTTGTGAAATTAATAACTCTTCAGTGTCTACACCAAGTTTTTTTGCATAAATTGGGTCTAAAGCATGTTCTGCATCTATAAATGCACATATTCCACCTACTTTTTGAGCCTCAGCTACCACTTGTAAAGCTAGGGTTGTTTTACCAGACGATTCTGGTCCATAAACTTCAACAACTCTTCCTTTTGGTAATCCACCTATTCCAAGTGCCACATCTAAACTTAAAGAGCCGGTTGATACCGATTCAATATCCATTGCTCTTCTTTGGCCAAGCTTCATAACCGAGCCTTTTCCGAAATTATCTATAATTTGGCTCATTGCCGCGTCTAAAGCTTTATTTTTTTCATTGCCTTCTGTTTGTTGTGCTTTTGTAGTTTTAACTACTTTTAGGTTGTTTTTAGTCATTTTATGCCTTTTTATTAAAATAATTAGTATTCGAATCTTGTTTTAAATGTACACATTTTGTTCTTTTTATCAATAGTTAATTTTTTATGTAAATATTGGCTTTATTTCCTAAGTTTTAAGTGGCTGCTATTTAGTAGGCCTATAGATTTTAGAACATTAAATTGAGCAAGCAGATAGTTTCTTTCTGAGTTTGCTAGAGCAATTCTAGAATTTAGTAAAATTGAATTAGATTGAATAACATCCAAAGTAGATCTTCCAAGTCCAGATTCATACTCTACAGTTATTCCTTCATTTGCAATTTCAGCCGCCTTAACTTGAGAATTAACTGAATTCAATAAACCTTTTGAAGACTGAAGTGTAGACCATGAGATTGCTACATTATTGTTATTATTTTTTATAACACTATCTAATAATAATTTTTTTCTACTTCGTAAGTTTCGACTTTTATTCAACGTAGCTCTATTTTTCCCACCAGAATATATTGGCCATGTAACTGTTGCTTTTAAAATATTCTTATTACGCTCATCATATGTTGAGCTCAAGTCTTGGGATCTAGAATTTTCATAAGAAAGTTTTGCAGATGGTGATAAATCAGATCGAGAAATAAGGACATCTTTTTCTGATTGCTCATATTCTAGCTTTGCTATAATTAATTCAGGATTGTATTTTTTTGAAGTATCGATTGCATCACTTAAACTGCTTGGAAGTATAAGTTGAATATCAAAATTTTTATTTAAACTATTTATATCTGTAATTGGTCCAATCACATTTTCGTAATTTAACTTATTTGATACAATTTCATTTTGAGATTGAATAAAATTTGCTTGTGCTCCAGCTAATGAGGACTCAGATTGAGCCAGATCAGATAAGGTAATTTGTCCTCTTTCTAGTCTAGCTCTATTAGTTTCAACTTGTCGTTCTAATAAATTAAGATTGCTTTGATTGATCTTTAATTTTTCATTGGCCAATATTAAACCTGAATAAGCTTCAATTGCTTTTAATAAAACTTCTTGTTCTTTTTTTAATAATTTTATGCCTGCAAGGTTAATTCCAATTTCATTTTTTTGAACATCTGCGCTTCTACCAAAATCTATTAATGTTTGTTCAATTTTTATAGATTGAGTGGCAGGATCAACATTATTAATTGATTGCTCAACTCCTATCCTATTGGTCAATTTGCTTGTGTCTTCTTGACTTTTGCTTCCAGAAATTATGACTGTGGGTAAGTAATTACTTTTTGAAATCTTTAAATCTTCTTCTGAAATATCAATATTTTTTCTCTCAGCATTTAAATCAGTATTATTTTTATAAGCTTCTTTAAGAGCTTCAAATAAAGTTACTGCTAAGACATGTTGACTTAAAAATAAAACCGAGAATAATATTAAGATTATTTTTTTCATTATTTTTTAAATTTTATCTTTTCAATCTGATGATTGCTATTTAAATTCATTATTATAGATGAGCTTTTTAGCGCATCTTTAAACATTTGTTGAGTAATTCTTTGATAGGTTTGCATAAAATTTATCACGTCTCCACTACTCATAATCTTTAGGTTTTTCTTATTTTTTGTTTGAACCCAAAGCTTTCTCTCTTGTTTTAATCTCCATTCTCTTAATAAATTAAAATTTTTAGCTTTTAGATATAACAGTCCATCTAATTGGCTAAATAATGTCTTATATTTAGTTTTCAACTGATTATTAACATAAGCTCTCCACTTGGCTCCTTTATCATAAAATTTTTCAAGTGAGTTAATTGGTTTTTTAAGTTGGCTACCTGATTGGGCTCTTGCTCCAACACACCAACCTTCAAAAATTACTACATCAGGCTTTGTTTTAATTTTATACCATAAGCTCTTTTGGCATCTATCATCTATTGCTTTATTAAATGTTGGAATTTGCAAACTTTTAAAGTTTTTATCTTTAATCTTTTTAAAAAAATTTAACATCAAATCTACATCGTGAGTTCCAGGAACTCCTCTTGTCATTAATAAAGGGTGCTTATTTTTAGATAATGACTTTCTGTCTTTTCTTGTTTTATAAAAGTCATCGATGGAAACTTTAAAAACATTTAACTTAAAATATTTTTGTAAAATTAAAGTTAAAATCGATGAGATAGTCGTTTTGCCTGAGCCCTGCCCTCCCGCTAAACCAATTATTAATGGTTTTTTTTTATTAACTTTTTTTGACATCCAAAAGCTGACAGGAATTAGAAAAGACTTAATCATCTTTTCTTTATTTTTAAATTTGTCTTTTTTTGTTTCTTGAGAAGAAATAAATTTAAAATAATCTTTTTTTACTTTGTTAAAACAATCATTAACTTCTTGCATAAAAAACTATTTTTTATCAAGGGGATGGTTTTGACCATCATTGATTGCAACATTTTCTAATTCAAAAGTATTTATTTCATCTATACATCCAAGGTTAAATCCTGTCATAGCTGGATTGGCTCTTGGATTATGATGTGTGTAAATTCCACAATTAGAACAGAAATAGTGTTTCGCAATTTTTGAATGAAATTGATAAAGTGTTAACTTATCTTCACCTTTAATAATTTTAAAATCTTCATTCTTAACCATAGACATAATTGCTCCTTTTCTCTTACAAATAGAACAATTACATTTTAAAACTTTTTCCAAATTATCAGGCACATTTATTTCTACCTCTACTTCTCCACAATGACATTTAAGTTTTTTCATTTATCTTTCTCCATTATCTTTTTATGTTAATCTCAAACATTGCCTCATTTCTTCTGAGTAAAGGTAATGTAAAAGGGCTATTGTAAGTTGCTTTAATAGGTGGACTCAAAATTAATATATTCTTTTTTATTAATTCATTTTCTAAAATATTTTTATGTTTAGTAAAATTTTTATCAGAAGCTCTTCCTGAGTATGTAATAGCCGCATAATAACCACCTTTAACATTTAAAATCTTTACATCTGAATTAGATGGATTTGGTATATCGTCTTTATTAAATCTTGAAGGTAAATAGAATTGCATGGTCATGCTTCCTTTTTTTTCTACCTGAGTAACTGGTGTTGTCATTTTAATCTCTTCATTACTCTCATTATTGCCCGAAATGTAGTTAAATAGTTTTCTAAAACTGCTACCTTGATTTGATATTTCTGTTTCAATGGCTAAACGATCAGAATATTTTCTGATTTCATAAATTTCATTTTTTTTCACCACTTCATAATTTGCCTCTTCATAAGCCATACTTTTAGAGGTTATAATTAAACCAAGAATTATAATCGATAGAATTTTTTTCATTTCAATATGAGGCTTAAACTATCTCTGGTTGAAGTTATTCACAAGGCCACAAAATATAGTTTCGATGTTCACGTTTTGATTCACCTTTGATTCATTAACAGACTCAAAATACAACCTATTGACTGCATTGTATAAGTACTCTACTAATTAGAACAAAACTAGAACATGAAATTAACTATTCCCTTTTATCTACACAAAGCAGGTGCTGGCTTTCCCTCTCCTGCAACAGATTACATAGAAGAAGATGTAGATCTTAACGTTCATCTAATTAAAAATGTTCCAGCAACTTTCATAATTAGGGTTCAGGGAAAGTCGATGACAGATGTTGGTATTTATGATGGTGACCTATTGGTTATTGATAGAAGTTTAAAACCTAAAAATTTTTCAACAGTTGTTGCAAATGTTCATGATGAATTAGTTGTCAAAAGTTTTGTTAAATCAAAAGATGAGCAATTTTTAACGTCAGGATCAAAAAATATTGAAGATAAAATAATTATTGGAGATGAAACTGAAGTATTTATTTGGGGAGTTGTGACTTATGTCATTCATTCAACGTACTAAAAAAATAGCACTAGTTGATTGCAATTCTTTTTACGTATCTTGTGAAAGATTATTTAATCCTAAAATTAAAAATAAACCTGTTGTTGTTTTATCTAATAACGATGGCTGTATTATTGCAAGATCAAATGAAGCAAAATTTCTTGGTATTAAAATGGGAGAGCCTTATTTTAAAGCTAAAGATATAATACTTATAAATAATGTTTATGTTTTTTCTTCAAATTATTCTTTGTATGGAGATTTATCTAGAAGAGTGATGAGAACTTTAAAAAGATTTAATCCTGAATTAGAAATATATTCAGTAGATGAAGCTTTTTTAGATTTAAGTAATTATCCAGATGATGAAGTAGAAGATGTAGGAAAGGAAATTAGAAGTATTGTTTTACAGTGGACAGGAATTCCAACTAGTATTGGTATTGCTAAAACAAAAACACTAAGCAAAATTGCAAATCATATAGCAAAGAAAAAAAAATCTGGTGTCACAAACTTAATAGGAATTGAAAATATTGATCCATTACTAGAAAAAATAGATATCAACGATGTGTGGGGAGTTGGTAAACAGTTAACTAAATTCTATCATCAAAATGGAATTTACAATGCTAAACAATTGAAAAATATATCAAACACCTGGATCAAGAAAAGTTCTAATGTTTTAAGCTCTCGAACTGCATTGGAGCTTAGAGGTATTTCTTGCATTCCACTAGAAACTAAAACTTCAAAAAGAAAAAGCTGTGTAGTATCAAGATCATTTGGCACAAGAGTTGAAAAGTTTCAAGAATTACAAGAAGCAGTTGCAAGTTATTGCTTAAATGCTTCAGAAAAAATTAGATCAGAATCTTTAATAGCAAAATCGATAACTGTTTCTGTTAGAACAAGCCCCTTTCAAAATAGAGGCGTATATTATTCAAATACTAAAACTATAGATTTTCCAATAGCCACTAATAATAGTATTGAAATAGTTAAAACTGCCTTAATCGCATTAAATGAAATTTTTATTAATGGATACAGATATCAAAAAGCAGGAATAACATTGACTGGTTTGGTTAGTTCGAGTGGCAGTAAGAATCTATTTTCTACTGAAAAAGATGAGAAAATTAAAGGCTTAATGAGATCCATTGATAGCACAAACCACAGATATGGTCGGTCAACACTGAGTTTAGCTAGTGCTGGCGTTAATAAAAAATGGAATATGAGGAGAGATCACTCTTCAAAAATAGACACAGCTGATTTTCACTCATTACCAATAATAAAAGCTATTTAATTTTATCTATACTATCAATATTTTCTAAAGAATTATTAAATTCCGACATATTTTCTCTCTTTGATAAAGTAATTACTGAGAGCATCAGAACAATAACTCCGATGACTGGTATCAATGTAATAACTGATATTTTTCCAGTCACTAAAGATAAGTAAGCAATTAAAAAGATTATAGATCTAATTAACAATGTTATCTTAAAGACTGCAATAATTGAAAGAGAGTGCTTTAGCAATTTAACAAAACTCATTTTAGAAAGACCAAAATACCTTGTGCCTCTTTCAGATGAAATAGACTTTCTGTCTTTTACTGTTTTTGCTAATGAGCCTGAAAAACTACTCCATGTTGCAGGTTCATTAACCATTTTCTTAACTACAGACTTGGGTAGACAAGAATAATTGCCATATTTAATGGTTTTTCCTGTAAAAATGAAAGTTAAATACTTATGAACTAGATAACAAAACTTAAATAGAAATCCTTCAGATCTTTTTACTCTATTCGCTGTAACAACTGCATCTGGATAATCTTTAATTTTTTCAATCAATAAAATTAGCTCTTCGGGTCTATCTTCTCCATCACCGTCCATTGGAATTAAATAATCAAAGTCTTCTTTTTCATTTATATATTTTAAACCCGCCGCATTACACCTTGCGTGACCCTTATTTTCTTTCATGTTGATAATTTGAACAGACTTTAAGTTATTTAAATCGACTGAAAACTCTGATCTATTTTCAGTAGAAGCATCGTTGACTATTATTACTGAAAACTCATCATTTAATGTTGAGATTTGTGAGTTAATGTTTTCTATAAGCTTAAAAAATGACTGCCAATCATTATAAACCGGAATTAAAATTTTTATTTTACTCATCTATTCCCAATGCAAATATTATCAATACAGGTAAATTTAGTAAGTGAGTTTAGCTTATCTTTTGTAATAAATCCCTCCCAAACTGGTCTTGATTTTAAATGATATGATAAGTTTCCTGCTTGCCATTCGTCTCCAAGCACAACATTAATAGGCTCTTTATAATCTTGATCCCAGGAATATTGGGTTTTCTCTGCTATTTCTTTTCCAAAATAATCTGTTCTTTTATCTGTTTCTGTAATTGAAACATAAGCATAAGCAAAAGGTGAAAAGATAAATAAAATTAGGAATGCCGACATGAAACCATTTAACTTTTTTAGATTTATTTGTGTTTGGAAAATATAAACAATTAAAACACCAAAAAATAAATAAAAAGGTGTCATCCACATTGTTCTAATTTTTGATCCAGTTATCATTGAGGTTAAAAACATTAAAACTATAGGAACCAGATTAATAAAAACTAAGAATAATAATTTCTTATCCTTGAGTGATATCTTGAATTTAAAATTTTTAACTAAAAAAAATGACATAATAAAAAGTGGAATTAATATCCCAGTTTGTTTGCCTAAAAATATTAATGGATAAATTATATGATCTAATAAACTTGAGTTCCCTAATCCAGCTCTAGCTAATCCATAAGTGATAGTTGTATAATCATTATTTGTTAGCCAAATTAGATGTGGAACTAATAGAACAATAAAAACTTCTACAGATATTAAATATTTGAAATCAAATTTTTTATATTTCTTTATAAAAATTACATAAAAAAATAATAGGTCAATTGCTATTAAAAGATAAATAAAAAGATACTTTGATAAAAAACCTATCGCAGAAAATACACCCAGCCAAAAGCAATCTTTAAGGCTTATTTTTTGCTTATCAAATAATTTCCAAGAATAATAAACACATAAAGCCCAAAAAGGTAATTGGCAAACATTAACATTAAACTCTGGAGTTGTGAAATTATAAAAATAGATACCCTCTAATAAAAGAACTGATATTAAGCTTAAAGTTTTATTCTTGAATAGCTCTTCTGCAAATTTAAACACAACAATAAAAGCTATAACTACAAATATTTGACTTAATAAATAATAAGCCCAATCTTGCGCACCAAAGATTTGATAAAAAACTTCAAGAAAAAAAGCAACAGCTGGTGGGTGTTTGTTAAAACCCCAATCTAGGTTACTACCCCAAGCCAAATGCTCTATTGTATCAAGTGGTAAGTTGTTATTTGTTAATGACGGAATCAGTGTCCATAAAATTAGATGTATTATAATAAAACTGTAAAATAATTTATTTATATCTATTTTATTAAAACTCATAATGGACTTATATTATTATTATTTACTGCCATTAAATTTATATGAATTAAGCTTGCTTGACACGTATTAATTGCTGAATATAATCCGGCCACTTAAATTTATATATATGCCTAAAATCTCAAAATCATCTACTAAAAAACCAATAGCTAAAGCAAAGAAGATTGTTATTACAACCCAAAAGCCTGCTAAAGTAATAAAAAAAGTAGCTACTACTGAAAAAAAAATAAAGGCACCAATCAAAATTTCAAAAAATTACATTCCTAAAGATACTGAGAAATATATGTGTGATAAACACTTATCCTTTTTCAAAATAAAGCTTACAGAATGGAAAAAAGAATTAGTAAAAGCAAATAACGAAGCTCTTTACCATGGATCAATGGATGACAATAGTGTGTCTGCAGATATTGTTGATCAAGCAAGTTCATACACAGACAAAGCCGTGGAAATGAAAGCGATTAATAGACAAATAAAATTAATTTCTAAAATTGATCAAGCCTTATTAAGAATAAAAGATGTAACTTTTGGATTTTGTGCAGAGACTGCAGAACCAATAGGTTTAAAAAGATTAATGGCAAGACCAGTTGCTCATCTTTGCATTGCCGCTCAAGAAAAGCACGAAAAAGAAGAAAAAGTATACGCTGACGATTAAAGTTTAAATATTCTTCTTAACTAGCATCAAGAACAGCGTGTAAAAATTTTTTAGTTCTCTCATTCTGTGGGTTATCAAATAATTGTTCTGGTGGTCCTTGCTCAAATATCTTTCCTTCATTAAAAAAACAAACTCGGTCTGATATTTCTCTAGCAAAACCCATCTGATGTGTGACCATAATCATAGTAAGATCATGTTCTTTATTTAAAGATCTAATTACATTTAAAACTTCCCCAACAACCTCAGGATCTAATGCAGATGTAATTTCATCTAAAAGCATAACTTTTGGCCTCATGGCTAAAGCCCTAGCTATTGCAACTCTTTGCTGTTGACCACCTGATAATCTTGAAGGATGTTCATCTTTTTTATCAGACAGTCCTACTAAATCTAGTAAATCTAAAGCTCTCTCTTCAGCTTCTTCTTTTTTCATACCCAGCACTTCAACTGGTGCCTCTATACAATTTTGTAGAGCAGTCATATGAGGAAAAAGATTAAATTGCTGAAACACCATTCCTATTTTAGATCTTCTTTCTCTTAAATATTTTTCATTAGCAATAACTAGTTTTCCTTCTTTATCAGGCATATGAGTTAAGGGTTCATTTTCTAAGTAAATTACTCCCTTGTCAATTTTTTCTAGAGTCATCAAGGTTCTTAATACCGTTGTTTTACCTGATCCTGATGGACCAATAATTGAAACCATTTCATTCTTTTTAATTTCCAAATTAAGTTTATCTAAAACAACAAGATCTCCATATTGTTTTGTAACATCAGAAAACTTTACTAGAATATCATCTGAATTATTCATTTAATTTTTTACCTTTCCTTGTGCTTTGTTAACTGATCTTTCTAATTTTCTAATACCCATTGCTGCAGGTATAGATAAAATTAAGAAAATAATTCCAACCATAGTATATGGTTCTAAATAACGATAATGATACCCACCTACTGCTGTTGCTGCATGAAATAATTCTGCAACTCCGATAGTTGATAATAATGGTGTATCTTTAAAAATTCCTACTAAATAATTTCCCATTCCTGGAATTGCTATGGGAAAAGCTTGGGGAAAAATTATTCTTTTATAAGTGTATATTGCAGAAAAATTTAGCGCTCTGCAAGCTTCCCACTGAGATTTGGGAACTCCCTCTAATGCTCCTCTATAAACCTCTGAAAGATATGTTCCAAAATGAAGTCCGATAGTTATCATTGCTGATACCCAAGCAGATAAAACTATACCAAATTGAGGTCCAACAAAATATACAAAGAATAATTGAATAAGAAGTGGAGTTGAACGAATAAATTCTACTATTTCTCTAACTATAATATTTACAAACTTATAAGGTGTTCGTTGACCCAATAAAAACAGCATACCTACTACAACTGCTATTGCATAACCTATTCCCGCAGCCATTATAGTGTTTAAGGTTGCCCATAGCATTTTAGGTAATATTTGATAAGCAAAATCCCATTTCCATTCTGCATCCATATTATATCTTCTCCTTTCCTACTTTTCTTGCAGCAAGAACCTCTAACCAACGTAAAAAAGGGACAAGAAAAAATCTCGATATAATATAATATATTATAAGTGCTGTTCCAAAACATTGCGCAGATAACCATGTAATAGAATTAATTTGTTTTGCTTCAAATGTTAAGTCAACAACAGTTACTAGTGCAACTAGTGCGGTAGCTTTTAAAAGTTCTACAGTCAAGTTTGCTGCAGGTGGAAGTATAACTGGAAAAATTTGTGGTATAATAATTCTCCTCATTCTTTTTGCTGAACTAAAGTTAAGAGCATAAGCTCCTTCCCATTGACCTTTTGGTACTGCTATTATTCCACCTCTTACTATTTCGGCTCCATAAGCACCAAAATTCATCCCTATAGCTACAACACCTGAAGTGAATGCCTCAAGAGACATACCAAAAAAAGGTAAGACATAATAAACCCAAAATAATTGCACCATTAAAGATGTGCCTCTAAAAAATTCTATATAAATAGTTGCAGCGCCCTGAATAACTGAATTATTTGACACTCTCATTAACCCAAAAATTATGGAAATTATTACATAGAGAATAGTAGCACAAATTAATACCTTAACTGTAGTAACTGTTCCTAGCAATAAAGTAGATCCGTGTTCAGCTAAGAATGAAAAATAACTCACTTTTAAAACCTTTAATTAAATTTAAAAAAAAATCAGGCGACTTTTATTCATCGCCTGATTAAATTAATCTATTACTAATATTACTTAGTTGAACAAGCCCACTCAGTACTCATTGAAGGAGGTGGTAGTTGAGCTTTATCATAACCATACTCACCAGCTCTCTCTAACATTTTTGCTGGGTTAGCCATAACTTTTGCTAAAGCTGCATTGAAATTATCTCTAAATTCAACATCACTTTTTCTAAAACCAATACCAACTACGTTTAAAGTTTCTTTAGGCATTAATTTAGGGTCAGTCACTTCAAACATACCGTTACTTTTTGCTTCATGCTCTTTTGCACCAAAGAATGTTTGCACAGCAACATCAGCTCTTCCAGCTTTCATTGCAGCAAGAATTCCAACTTCACCTTCAACTAACATCATTTGACTTTCAGGAACACCATACTTTTTAGCAGCTTCAACAGTGTTAAATCCAGCACCAGTTACAAGTTTTGCACCAGTTCTAATAACATCTGCATAATTATTAATTCCTTGAGGATTTCCTTTTGGAACCATCATGGCATCACCAAAAACACCTATAGGATCAGAAAAGTTCATGTTTGCACATCTACTTTTTAGAATATACATACCACCAGTAACCATATCTGAACGATTTGCATTTAATCCAGGTATTAATCCAGACCATTCAAAAACTTTAGTTTCAGTTTGATCTTCTGTAATTCCCATTTCTTCAAGAACTGTTAAAGCTATCATATTAACAAATCCTAAAGCTTGACCGTTATCTCCCGCATAAGCCCATGGCACTGCAGTTCCAAACCCAAGTCTTAACTTGTCACCACCTTTTAATTTACTAGTCAACGTTTCAGCGCTAACTGCAGTAATACTAAAAAGAATTACAAGAAAGACTCCAATTGATTTTAAAAATCTATTCATTTTTTTTCCTCTATTTAAGTTTATTTTAATAATTAAAGCAAAATTGAAGTTGTTTGTACATCAAAAAAAATAGATACAACTTAAAGTTGCTTAATAAAATATTTGTATTAATTAATTATCTGAACTTTATCACTTAATTTAATTTCACCATCATCAAGTGCGGTCAAATAAATTCCCATTTCAAAATGATTATAAGTTTTTTTTAATGACTGAAGTAAATTTAAAGAATTGTCATCTGTGTTTGGTTTTAGATTAATTGCAACACATCTTGGTATGTTTTTTTCAACTTTAAAAGAAACACCATTAATTTTAACAATTTTTCCGATCCATTCTCGTTCTTTCCATGGTTCAACTCCATCAATATGAATGTTGCCTCTAAATCTTTGAGCCTCAATTTTTTGATTAATTTTATTCTTAAAATCCTCAATACTCTTATTATTTAAAAGAGATACCGAATGAGATAAAACTGTTTTATTTGATATCGATGTATCAAAAAAAGGAAGGTCTTTATTTTTCATTAATACTATTGGTTTTTTAAGGGAATTTTCCAATTCTAAGATTTTATTTGAAAGTAAATCATATTCATTCATTTCATTTACATTAATTGTTAAAATTTTCTCATTTTTAAAAGTTAATGTTAATTTATTTTCAACAAATAAAAAATTATACTTATTCAATACTGGAGAGTTTTTTAGAGTTAAAATTTTATTCCATTTTCCTCTTCTTTCTTCAGGTTTTTTTTCAAATAGCTTTACTTGTTCTAAATTTAAATCTTTAGCAAATGCAAAAATTCTATCTCCTATAATTCCAATATCTTTTTTAATTTCACACTTATCAATAGTTTGAAATGATATGGATTTAACTGGACAATAATTTATTGAAGAAATAGTTACGCTCATATAATATTTTTAAATAATATGCCTAAATTGTCTTCAAATCAACTTCAAGAGTATAACGATAATGGTTATGTTGCTCCAATAGAAGTTTTAACTAAAGATCAAGCATTTGAGATAAGAAAAGAAATAGAAAACATTGAAGCCTGTTGGCCTGATGAACTGAAAGGAATTGGAAGAAATTATGTGCATATGATTTCTCCCATACTTGATGAAGTTTGTCATAACTCAAAAATGCTAGATGCTGTTGAGAGTATAATTGGAAAAAATATTCTTATTTGTGGAACAACTTTATTTATTAAAGACCCATATAAAAAAGGATTTGTAAGTTTTCATCAAGATGCAACATATATTGGATTGGAACCACATAATTGGGTAACTGCTTGGTTAGCAATAACTGATGCTAACGAAGAAAATGGCTGTATGAGAATGTGGTCTGGTTCACATAAAGCTAACATCAGACATCATGAACAAAAATATGATGAAGGTAACTTATTAACAAGAGGTCAAACTGTAGAAAATGTTCCCTTAGATAAAACAACACCTTTGGTTTTAAAAGCAGGACAAATGTCATTACATCATCCAACAATAGTTCATGGTTCAGGACTAAACAAAAGTAATGATAGAAGAATTGGTTTTGTAGTTCAAAGCTATATTGGCAGTAATGTAAATCAAGTTTTAGGTAAAATGTATGTTCAGCAAGCAAGAGGAGATGATACCTTTAAATATCATCAACATACTAAAAGACCGAGTATGCTAATGGATCAAAAAGATATGAAAATAAGAAAGAAGGCAAATGAAGATTTGCAAGGAATTTTTTATCCAGGCTCTACTAAAAAAGGAAATTTCTAATTAAGGTTTTGGTATCTCAGAGCCATCTTTTAAAAGATCATACCCTTTTACAACAGCTTCTCTATTTGCAATATCTAAATACCATCTAGTTAAATTGTTGTAATTCTTAAGACCAATATCATGCCATTCGTGCCTTGCTATCCATGGCCAAGTTGCAATATCTGCAATTGTATATTCATTTCCAGCTAAGTATTTTGATGAAGATAATCTCTCATCTAGTTCGCTATAAATTCTTTTTGTAATTTTAAAATATCTTTCCTCTCCAAATTCACTTTTTCCAGGATTGTAATGATGAAACTGATGATGCTGTCCAATCATTGGTCCTATAATTCCCATCTGCGCCATCAACCATTGGTTTATGGTATGCCTATCTTTTGCTTCATAAAATTTGTTATATTTTTCAGCTAAATATATAAGTATTGCACCAGACTCGAATAATGACTGTCCATTTTCATGATCTGTAATTACTGGTATCTTTCCAAATGGGCTTATTTTTTTAAAATCTTTTTTAAATTGCTCATCTTTTGACAAATCAATTTTAGTAACTTTAAAATCACAACCTATTTCTTCTAACATTATTGTAATTTTTTTCCCATTTGGAGTATCTGCTGTAAATAGCTCTATCACTCTTTAACACCCAGTCTGCTTTTTACTGTCTTAGAGGAAGTGGTAAACTCAAATCTGTATTTTTCATCTGGTTTAGCATATTTAAAACAACCTCTAGCAGCTAATGCTCCCTCATGAAAACCTGAAAGAATTAATCTAAGTTTTCCAGGATAGGTGCAAATATCACCAATTGCAAAAATACCTTCTTTATTGGTTTCAAAATTTTCTGTATTAACCGGTATTGTTTTCTTATCTAAATTTAATCCCCATTCAGCAATTGGTCCTAGTTGCATTATTAATCCAAAAAAACCCAAAACATAATCAGTTTTAATTTCTTTTATACTTTCATCATCATGCTTGATGTTAATACTTTCAACTTTTTCATTACCGCTAACTGAACCTAATTGGTATTTAGTATGAACTTCTATCTTACCTTCATCTTTTAATTGTTTAACTTTATCAATACTTGCTTGCATTCCTCTAAATTCATCTCTTCTGTGTACTAATATAACTTTAGATGTATTTGAGAGTTCTATCACCCAATCTAATGCTGAGTCTCCTCCACCAAAAATGGTAACTGTTTTATCTTTAAAAATTTTTTTGTCTTTAATTGAATAAAGTATTTGTTTTCCTTCGTACTTTTCAATTTCTTTTGTTGGGAATTTTCTTGGCTCAAAAGATCCTACACCAGCTGCAATAATTATACTTGATGCTTCAAATTCAGTTCCTTTATTGGTCTTTATTAACCATTTTTTTTCAACTTTTTTAAGTTCTTGTACTCGCTCATTTAAATGAAAATTTGTTTTGAATGCTTTAATCTGTTCAATTAAATTATTGGTTAACTCTTCTCCAGTGCATTCTGGAACAGCAGGAATATCATAAATAGGTTTATCAGGATAAAGTTCAATACACTGTCCACCTATTTTATCTAAGTTATCAACTACTTCACATTTTAATCCGATTATTCCTAATTGATGAACACAAAATAATCCAACTGGCCCTGCGCCTATTATTAAAGTATCTGTTTTAATCATTTAACCTTGTTTTGATGGAATGCTAACCGTTAGTCCATCTAGTTCATCAGAAACTAATAGCTGACAACTTAATCTACTAAATTTATTAGGTTCAAAAGCCATATCTAACATATCTTCTTCACCATCTTCTTTTTTTGGAAGTTTATTAAACCATTCTTCTTTGACATAAACATGGCAAGTAGCACAAGCCATTCCACCTCCACAATCAGCGTCAATCCCAGGAATATCGTTTTGAACTGCACCCTCCATTACACTTAACCCATTAGAAACATCTATGGTATGAGACTTTCCATTATTTTCAATGTAGGTAATTTTAGGCATTGAACTATATATAATTACATAAAAAAAAAGGGCAAGTACACAAAATGTACTCGCCCTTTTTAAATTATTTAGGTTTACTAATTACTTAGCTTTTCTACCACCTGATTGCATTGCTGCAGCCCAAATGATTAGACCAAATGCAGTTTTGTTTAGCAAGTCAGCTATATTGTAAATCACGTTTAGTGAGTCAGCATCTACACCACCTGTTAGGTAACCAAATACATAACCTAATGGGTAAATTGCCCAACCAACTGTAACGATCATTCTCATTGCACCAAATGCAGTAACAAGAGCTTTGTTTCCACTTTTTGCTGCAGCTTTTCCCGCTTCACCAGAGAATACTTCATAAAGAATGTAGAACCATCCAGCCATACCGATTACAAAACCAAGTGTAGCGTTAATGTATCCTGCTTCTCCTAAGTATCCACCTACAAGCATCACAACTGTTCCAATTAACAATCTCCAGAATATTCCAGAATTTGCTTTTCCTACAGCTGCTAGAATTAGGTAAAATTCTATCATCAGTAATGGTACAGTGATTAACCAGTCAATATATCTGTAAACAGTTGGTGACTCACCAGTCGTAACCCATACATCTCTCATATACATGTAATGTATAAAGGCAATACCAGTTACTAGACCAGCTACTATTATTGATGTTCTCCAACCTGCTGCAACATTTCCTGCTTCTAAGAAAAAGAAAGCAGTAGACGCTAACATCACCATTGTTACTAGCCAGAATGAAATCCCAACGAAGTCGTCAGAAGCCAACATGGCTGTTTCCGCGTTTGCTACACCTGAAGCACCCATTAGGGCTACAGCTGTAAGAGCAAACAATTTTAGTTTTTTCATAAAAAACTCCCTCTTGTGTTAGTTTTTAACTTTAGTTTATATAAACTAGACCTAAACTAATGCTTAAGTCATGTTGAAGGTTAACTATCAAAGTTATCTAGTTTTTAGAAGGTTTAATTGTATCTAATTTGTATTGATTTTACTTACTTTTTAAATTTTAATACAATCTTTAATTTAATAAGCTTAAAAAACTAACAAAATAGAATCAAATCATATGACAAAAAAGTTTAACAATATTTACCAAAATTCTTTAAAAAACCCTGAAGATTTTTGGCAAGAAGTCTCTAATGATATTTTTTGGTTTAAAAAACCCACTAAAATTTTAAATAAATCCAATCCACCTTTTTATAAATGGTTTGAGGATGGTGTTACCAACACTTGTTATAATGCTTTAGACATTCATATCGATCAAGGCAGAGGTGACAAGCTAGCTTTAATCTATGATAGCCCAATAACTGGAAACAAAAAGCAGTTTACCTATAAAGAGTTAAGAGAAAAAGTTTCAAAATTTGCAGGAGCGCTAAAAAATCAAGGAGTCGACAAAGGTGATAGAGTTATAATCTATATGCCCATGATCCCAGAAGCAGTTATAGCAATGTTAGCATGTGGAAGAATTGGAGCAATCCACTCTGTGGTGTTTGGAGGTTTTGCCTCTAATGAACTTGCTAGCAGAATTGATGACAGTAAAGCAAAAGTAATAGTTACATCTTCATGTGGCTTTGAACCTGGAAAAACTGTTGAGTATAAACCATTGGTTGATGCAGCAATTAAGATGGCTTCTCATAAAATTGATAAAATGATCTTATTTCAAAGAATAGACCATACGGTTGAACTTAATGCTCCAAAAGAAATCAGTTGGGGTGAGGCACTTTCAAATGCAAAAGAAGTAGATTGTGTCGAAATGAATTCAAATGATTTAGCTTATATTTTATATACCTCAGGAACCACAGGAGTTCCTAAAGGAATAGTTAGAGATATTGGTGGTCATATAGTTGCTCTAAAATGGACTATGAAAAATATATACAATATTGATGCTGATGATGTCTGGTGGTCAGCAAGCGATATTGGCTGGATAGTTGGACACTCTTATATTGTTTACGCACCTTTATTTAAAGGTTGTACTACAGTATTATTTGAAGGAAAGCCCGTTGGCACTCCTGATGCTGGTGCTTTTTGGAAAATAATTTCAGACTACAAAGTTAAATCTCTTTTTACTGCACCAACTGCTTTTCGAGCTATTAAAAAAGAAGACCCTGAGGGTAAGTTTTTTTCTAAATATGATTTAAGTAAATTTGAATCATTATTTTTAGCTGGTGAAAGAGCTGACCCAGATACCATTAAATGGGCAGAAAATTTATTAAAAGTTCCAGTAATTGACCATTGGTGGCAAACCGAAACAAGTTGGGCAATTAGTTCTAATTGTACAGGAATTGAAATGATGAAAACAAAATATGGTTCAGCATGTAAGGCAGTCCCTGGATATGATGTTCAAATCATGAAGCCAGATCAAACTTTAGCAAAACCAAATGAAATGGGAGATATAGTTGTAAAATTACCTTTACCTCCTGGAACTTTTCCAACCTTATGGAATGCAGATAAAAGATACAAAGATAATTATATGACGAACTATGAAGGTTACTATGAAACATATGATGCAGGTCATATTGATGAAGATGGGTATATTTGGATTATGTCTAGAACAGATGATATTATTAATGTTGCAGGCCACAGATTATCGACAGGTGCTATAGAGGAAGTTTTATCAGAACATCAATCAGTTGCTGAGTGTGCAGTGCTAGGAATTGCTGATAAATTAAAAGGGCAATTACCAATTGGTCTAGTCGTTCTTAAGACAGGTGTTAAAAAAGATAACGAAAGTATTTCAAAAGAATGCATAAAAATGGTTAGAGATACTATTGGACCAGTAGCAGCATTTAAAACTGTAATTGTTATTAAAAGATTACCAAAAACAAGATCTGGCAAAATATTAAGAGGAACTATTAGAAAAATTGCTGATAATGAAGAGCATAAGGTACCAGCAACTATTGATGATCCCACCATCTTAACTGAGATAAAAGAGGACTTAATTAAGCATAATATTCTTAAGTAGTGATTAAAACATATCTAATTTTAATAGTTACAATATTAGGATATATCTTCTTTAAACAATCATTGTCTTAGCAGGCTGTATTAGGATTATTTTTTATTGTTTTTGGAGTTGTGCTTGTAAATAGCTTTTCAGTAAAAACTATTTAAAATTTTAATGGCTTACCCTCAGGATCACCTAAAATTTTGCCATCCCTCATTTTAATTTGACCATTAATGATTGTTGATACTGGTGTGCCTTTAAATTCATATCCATCAAAAGGTGACCAACCACATTTACTTTCAATATTTGCATTTTTGATTATAATTTTTTTATTCATATCTACGATTGTGAAATCAGCATCAAAACCCTCTTTAATAAAACCTTTATCTTGTATCCCAAAAATTTTAACTGGATTTTCACATATAGAATTCATTAATTGTTCTAAACTTAATTTTCCATCATTAACATGGTTTAACATAACTGGTAAAAGTGTTTGAACACCTGGCATTCCAGATGGTGAATTTGGATAATTTTTTTCTTTATTCTCTCTCAAGTGTGGAGCATGATCAGAACCAATTGTATCATTAAGATTATTTTTTACTCCGTACCACAATCTATCATAGTGGGACTTGTCTCTTAAAGGTGGATTCATTTGAGCATAAGTTCCAAGTTTGTCATAACAGTCTGGAGCGTAGATTGTTAAATGTTGTGGGGTAATCTCAAATGTTATGTTACCTTTGTGTTGTGATAAAAAGTCAATCTCTTCTTTCGTGGTAATATGAAGAATATGGGCTTTTTTCTTATATCGCTCAGCAATTCTAACTATTCTTCTAGTTGATGAGATTGCACATTCGGCGCTTCTCCAAATTGGGTGTGAATGAACATCTCCTTCTTTAATCAATTTTTTATTAATATTTAAAATTGCTTCATCCTCGGAATGTACTGCAACAACTTTTGAGCTGCTTTTAAATACTTTTTCAATATCCTCTTCCTCAGCAACTAAAAGGTTTCCAGTTGACGATCCAGCAAACAGTTTAATTCCACAACAACCCTCTAAATTTACCAAATCTGCTAACTCACTTGTGTTATCAGCTGTTGCTCCAAAATAAAATGCATAATTGCAATACATTCTATTTTTAGCTAAATCTAATTTTTTTTGAAATTCTACCTTGGTAGATGTTGGTGGATTAGTGTTTGGCATCTCAAACACACTTGTTATGCCACCTACTATTGCAGCCCTACTTCCTGAGTGTAAATCTTCTGTATCTGTTGACCCAGGCTCTCTAAAATGAGTTTGTGTATCAATGCACCCTGGTAAAACTGTTAACCCTTTAGCATCAAAAGTCTCTTTCGCTTCACTGTCAATTTTGCCAATTTTTATAATTTTACCGTCTTTAATTCCTATATCTTGACCTTTAAGATCTTTATCTATGTAGCATGAGCCATTTTTAATTATTAGATCTAACATTTATGAAAAAAGTAATTATATCATATCCAGGTATCAATCAATTATGAATATGCAGAAAGTATATATTTTAGAAGATAGAGGAATTCTCTACATAAATGGAGCAGATGCTAATGAATTTTTACAAAATATGATTAGCAATGACATTAATAAGGTCAATGAAGACAATAGTTGTTTTGCATCACTACTAACTCCACAAGGAAAATTTCTATTTGCTTTTATTGTTGTAAAACATAAATCTGGTTATTTCATAGATTGTGAAAAATCTCAAACAGAGGCTCTCTTTAAACAACTGAGCATCTACAAGCTTAGATCTAAAGTTGAAATTATGAATTTAAGCAATGAATTTGTAATTGCAGCATTTAGTCATGAAAAGTTTTTAAAATTTGAAGGTGCCAAGGATCAACCTGGAAACACAATAAAATATAGAGAGGACCCTATTTTATTAGACCCAAGAAATAAAGATCTGGGTGCAAGGCTTATTATTAATTTAGAAAAGCTTTATCTATCTTTAAAAAAATTAGATCTAAAAGATTCCCCAATTACTGAATATTACGAATTGAGTCATGAACTAGGAATTGCTCAAAAAGAAATGAATAAATTACAAAATAAATTATTTGGAATTGAATGTAATTTTGAGGAGCTAAATGGAATAGATTTTAAAAAGGGTTGCTATGTTGGTCAAGAGAATACAGCAAGAATAAAACTAAAGAATAAACTTTCTAAAAGATTGTTAGCCATACAATTAATCAGTGGAAAATTAACTGAGGGTGCTTCAATTTATGCTAATGATATTGAAATAGGTAAAGTATTGATTAATGATGAGTATCCCTTTGCATTAATCAAATATCTAGATGAAAACTTTAAAAAAGACAGTGAATTAAAAAGCGAAAATGCAATTTTGAGAATAAAAATGCCAAATTGGATACGGTAGTGTGGCATAATAAGGAATGACAAGTATTAACCTAATTGATAAGTTTTGACATGGAATTTACACCAGAAGTAAGAATAGCAACTGATCCTATTTATCAAAAAATCTCAAAGGTTATGCCTGAGATTGAGTGGTCAGTTCATGCTCCTTATATTCATAGAATTAATCAATTAAAAAAGGAAAAAAATGCAATTATACTTGCTCACAATTATCAAACTCCAGAAATTTATCACGGTATTGCAGATGTTGCAGCAGACTCGTTAGCTCTTGCAATTGAGGCTTCAAAAACTGAGGCTGATATTATTGTAATGGCAGGAGTTCACTTCATGGCCGAAACATCTAAGTTAATGAGTCCTGAAAAAAAAGTTTTACTTCCTGATATGACTGCTGGTTGCTCTTTATCATCGTCAATCACAGGTAAAGATGTAAGATTGTTAAAGGAAAAATATCCAGGGGTACCTGTTGTCTCATATGTAAATACCTCTGCAGATGTGAAAGCTGAAACAGATATTTGTTGCACATCTGCAAATGCAGTTAAAATTGTAGAATCTCTTGATGTTAAAAAGGTTATTTTTTTACCTGATGAATACTTAGCAAAATATGTTGCTTCCCAAACTGAAGTTGAAATTATCGCTTGGAAAGGTATTTGTATGGTTCATGACCAGTTCACTGAAAAAGAAATACATGATATTAGAGCAAAAAATCCTGGTATTAAAATAATAGCTCATCCAGAATGTCCACCTGACGTAATTAAAGCAAGTGACTTTGCTGGATCAACTGGTGGGATGATTAAATATGTTAGGGACAATCAACCTAAAAAAGTTATGATGGTTACTGAATGTTCAATGAGTGATAACATTCAAGTAGAAAACCCAAATGTAGAATTTATTAGACCGTGTAACCTTTGTCCTCATATGAAAAAAATTACATTACCAAAAATTTTAGATTGCCTAGAAAATGAAACTGGTGAAATAATTATGGACAATGAAACCATAAGTAAAGCAAGAATTCCTGTTGAAAGAATGGTTGCGATCGGTAGATAATAAAAGTGTCTCAAATTAAATTAAGCAATTATTATATCAAGAATGTTGTAAAACTTGCTTTAAATGAAGATCTGTACCCTTCTGGTGATATTACTTCAAACTTATTTAAAAATAGTAAGATAATAAAAGTTAAATTAATTTCTAACCAACAAGCTGTGATGGCCGGATTAGAATTTGCAAAACAAACATTTAAATTAATAGATAGTAAGATTAAATTTGTTACTAAAAAAAAAGAAGGTTCAGTAGTTAAAAAAAATGAACTAATTGCAACAATAGAAGGCAAAGCTGAAAATATTCTAATTGGTGAAAGAGTTGCTTTAAATTTTATAAGTCATATCTCTGGAATTGCCACTAAGACTAATCAATTTGTTAAATTGGTTAATAAAAAATGTAAAATTTGTTGCACTAGAAAAACGATTCCAACCTTAAGGGTAATACAAAAATATGCTGTTAAGTTAGGTGGGGGTGTTAACCATAGGTTTAACTTAAGTGATGAATTTCTTATTAAAGACAATCACATTGCAAGCTCTGATATTAAAACTTTAGTGTCTCTTGCAATCAAAAATAAAAAAGGAAGAAAAATTACTGTAGAGGTTGATAATTTAAATCAGCTCAAAAAAATAGTGGGTTTAAATTTTAATACAGTCTTGTTTGATAACATGAACATCAAAACCCTGAAAGCTGGTGTTAAAATGGCTGAAAAATACTATGAAACTGAAGCTTCAGGGAACGTTAATTTAAAATCTGTTAAAAAAATCGCAACAACAGGTGTTGATAGAATTTCCATTGGTAGTATCACTCACAGTGTACCAGCTATTGATTTTAAGTTAGAAATTTAGTTTTTTTAAATAATTCGGCTTGAGCCGCAGCCAATCTTGCAATTGGAACTCTGTATGGTGAGCAAGAAACGTAATCTAAACCTACATTTGCACAAAAATGAATACTTTTAGGATCTCCACCATGTTCTCCACAAATTCCAAGTTTAATTTTTTTATTTTGTCTTCGCCCTTTTTCAACTGCAATTTCTATTAAATCACCCACTCCATCATCAATCGAAATAAATGGATCTATAGAAAAAATTTTATTTTCAATATAATCGTTTAAAAATTTACCACTATCATCCCTGCTCAACCCGAATGTTGTTTGGGTTAAATCGTTAGTACCAAAACTGAAAAATTCCGCATGTTTTGCTATGTCGTCTGCTTTAATGGCAGCTCTTGGCAACTCAATCATAGTACCAACTAAATAATCAACTTTAACTTTTTTATCTTTTTGAACTTCTCTTGAAACTCTAACCACTAAGTCCTTCATTATTCTAATTTCAGCTTCTGTTGAAACTAAAGGGATCATGATTTCAGGGAATGCTGATTTAATTTTTTTTATCTTAAGTTCAGACAAAGCTTCAAAGATTGCCCTACATTGCATTTCATAAATTTCTGGAAATGAAATTCCCAATCTGCAGCCCCTATGACCTAGCATTGGGTTTTGTTCGTGTAATTCATTAATTCTAGATTCAATTTCTTTTAATGGTAGACCCACAACTTTTGCAACATCATTAATTTCTTTTTCAGTTTTAGGAAGAAACTCATGTAACGGTGGATCTAATAATCTAACCGTGACAGGCAAATCCCTCATAATCTTAAATATTTCAATAAAATCTTTTCTTTGATGTGGTAAAAGTTTTGCTAAAGCTTTATTTCTATCCACCACTGTTTTTGATAAAATCATCTCTCTAACTGATAAAATTCTTTCTTCATCAAAAAACATATGCTCTGTTCTACAAAGACCAATACCTTCTGCTCCGAAATCTCTTGCTGTTTTTGTATCTAGTGGTGTTTCAGAATTAGTTCTAATTTTTAATTTTCTAAACCCATCAGCCCAACTCATTAGTTTTGAAAAATCTCTAGACATCTCAGGTTTAACCGTTGGCACTTCTCCTAAAATAATTCTTCCAGTGGAGCCATCAATTGTAATAACTTCACCTTCTTTAACTACAATAGATGATGTTTTAAAAGTTTTAGCCTCATAATTAATATCAATTTCACTAGAGCCAGACACACATGGTCTTCCCATTCCTCTCGCAACAACCGCAGCATGACTGGTCATTCCACCTCTTGCAGTTAAAATACCTTTAGCAGCATGCATGCCATGAATATCTTCTGGGGATGTTTCAACTCTAACCAAGATAGTATCTTGCATGACTTCATTTAATCTCTCGGCTTCTTCTGATGAAAAAACAACCTTACCACTTGCTGCCCCAGGTGAGGCTGGTAGTCCATTCGCTATAACATTTACCAAACTTTTTTCATCCAATGTGGGGTGTAATAAGGTGTCCAAAGAAGCCGGATCTATTCTCATTACCGCTTCTTTTTTAGAAATTAATTTTTCTTTAACCATGTCAACTGCAATTCTAACCGCAGATTTTGAAGTTCTTTTTCCAGCTCTTGTCTGCAACATCCACAACTTATTATTCTCAACAGTAAATTCAACATCTTGCATATCTTTATAATGTTTTTCTAAAACTTTTAGGATTTTATCTAATTGTTTAAATACTTTTGGCATAGATTCTTCCATAGAAGACTCTTTTGCTTTTGCATCTTTTCTTGCTTTTTTTGTTATGTATTGAGGAGTTCGTGTTCCAGCTACAACATCTTCTCCTTGTGCATTAATTAAGTATTCTCCATAAACTTCATTAACCCCATCGGATGGATTTCTTGTAAAAACGACTCCAGTTGCACAATCATCTCCCATGTTACCAAATACCATAGACTGAACATTAACTGCAGTTCCCCATTCAGCAGGAATCTGATTTAATTTTCTATAAACTTTTGCTCTATTGCTCTCCCAAGATAAAAACACTGCACTAATTGCACCAAGTAATTGATCATGCACATTTTGTGGAAATTCTTTTTTCGTTTGATCTTTAACAACTTTTTTAAAGTCATTTATTAAACCCTGCCAATCATCTGCGTCTAAATCTGTATCTAGAAGAACCCCTTTAGTTAATTTATAATTTTCTATTAGCTCTTCAAAATGATAACTCTCGACTCCCATTACAACATTTCCATACATTTGGATAAACCTTCTATAGCTATCTTTTGCAAATCTTATATTAGAAGTTTTATTTGAAAGTGCGATTACAGTTTTATCATTCAAACCTAAATTTAAAATTGTATCCATCATACCAGGCATAGACACTCTAGCACCAGATCTAACAGATAGTAATAATGGGTTTTTTAAATCACCAAATTTTTTTCCAACTTCTTTTTCAATAGTTTTTAATTCTTTTTTTATAGTGCTAACTATTTGTGAATTTAATTTTTTTTTATCTTTATAAAATAACTCACACACTTTAGTTGAGATAGTAAATCCTGGAGGAACAGGTAAACCTATTCTTCCCATTTCAGAAAGATTGGCACCTTTTCCACCCAAAAAATTTTTTGGGTTTTTTATTTTTTTTGATTCTTTAGATTTAAAATTTAAAATTAGTTTATTCACTATTTGGTCTCAATATTTGAAAAGTTTATGTAATTATTAAAGGTTCTACATAACATTTGTAAAAGTTCCAATCTGTTTTTTTTGATATTTTTATCTTCATCATTAACTTTTACATTATCGAAAAAATCAAAAATCACTTTTTTTGCACTGGCTAAATTCATAAGCGTTTCCTCGTAATTTTCATCTTTATTTATATTTGTAAAATATTTCCTTAATTCATTAATCTTTTTTAATAAATTTTTCTCATAATCATTTTTAAAAATACCAGGGTCAGTTGTATTTGATAATTCAAGATCAATATTTTTTAATTCACTTTCTAGTATACTTGAAGCTCTTTTGTAGCTTGCCATTATATCTTCTCCAATTTCTTTTTTAATTAAATTATTTAAAGTTAAGGCTTTTTTATATATTTTATTCATATGGTCTATTCCATATGAACCTAAGCTAGCTTCAGCAATATCTGCTCTAATTTTCTTTTCTTTCATATAATATTTTAATCTGTCCATTAAAAACTCTGCTAATTCTTTTTGAGATAAATCATTTGATAGCTCGAAGCCTTGGTCCTTATGTAAAGAAGTTGAGTAACTAATTAGATCTTTAATTTTAAATTCTTTATTATTATCAATTAATAATCTTATAACTCCTAATGCTGATCTTCTTAGTGCATAAGGATCTTTTGAACTTGTTGGTTTTTGATCAATTCCAAAGAACCCTACTAAAGTATCAATCTTATCAGTTAAAGCTAAAGCAATACTGAATGGTTTTTTTGGAGTTTTGCTATCAAGACCTGTTGGCAGATAATGTTCACTTACTGCTAGTGCTATTTCTTTATCAAAACCTTGTACTTCAGCAAAATAACCACCCATAATACCTTGAAGTTCAGGAAATTCTCCAACGATATCAGAAATTAAATCTACTTTACAAATTGATGCTGATAGTTCGACTTGATCTTTACTAATTAATAACTCATCAGAGATCATTCCTCCAAGTTTTCTCATCCTTTGAATTTTATCAAAATAAGATCCAAGACCTTTAAAATAATTCATAGTTTTTAATTTTGATACTTGTTTAACTAAATTTTGAGATTTATTTTTTTCCCAAAAGAATTGTGCATCACTTAATCTTGCTTCCACAACTCTTTCATTACCTAATTTTATATATCCTTTTATATCTTTATTATTTGCCACTACTAAAAATTCATTGGTGATTTTTTTTTTTATCAAAAGTTGGAAAATATTTTTGATGATATTGCATTGTAATTATTAAAATTTCTTTTGGAATATTCAAAAATTTTTTGTCAAATTTACACACTATAACATTAGGTTGCTCCACTATATCCGTAACTTCATCTAAAAGTTTGGTATTAGACTCAATAATAAAATTGTTTTTGATGGATATTCTTTCAATTTCTTTAATAATAAATTCTTTTCTTGGTACATGGTCTATAATTATGCCTGATTGATTAAAAAAATCTTTATAACTTTTAAAATTTTTAAATATTTTTTTTTTATCTTCAAATTCTTTATCTGTAAATGTAGTGTTGGAACATATTAAATGATGAAATTTAAAACCTAAACTTTTATTGTCAAAAACAGCTAAAATAGATTTTAATGGTCTTGCCCAGTTGAGACTATAGTTTCCCCATCTCATTGATTTTTTCCATTGTAATTTATCAAGGATTAAAGGGGTGTACTCTTCAAGCAAATCAATTGTATTAATTTTACTTGAAGGTTTTTTAAAGAAGTAAAATTCCCCTTTTTCTATCTTTTTTTTAAGTAAGTCTTTTTTATTTATTTGATTTGACCTTAAAAAACCCTCTACAGCTTTTTCTGGAGCGTCAACATTTGGCCCTTTTATCTCTTCGGCTTTTTGTATTATTTCTTTAGACAAATCCTCAAATAAAATTATAAGACGATTTGGTGTTGAAAAGGACGAACTTTTCTTGAATGAAATTTGTTTTTCTTCAAATAACTTTTGAAAGCTTTCTAATAAGGTATTACGTGAATTTCGCTGTAAACCAGATGGTATCTCTTCACTAAATAATTCTAAAAAAAATTCTGACATTAATCTGTTTGACTGCTCAACCAGCTTTCAGCAACTGCTTTTGTAATATCTCTAATTCGTCCTATATATCCAGCTCTTTGAGCAACACTTATAACGCCTCTTGCATCCAAAATATTAAATACATGACTTGCTTTTAAGCATTGATCATATGCTGGTAGTGAAATTTTTTTATCTACTAATGACTTTGCTTCAAGCTCATGCATATCAAACATTTTAAATAGATTATCTGTATTAGCATGTTCAAAATTATATGCGGAAAACTCTTTTTCAGCTTGAAGGAATACGTCTCTATATTTTACACCTTCGTCATTCCATAATAGATCATAAACGTTTTTCTTTTGTTGAGTAAACATGCAAATTCTTTCAAGGCCATAAGTAATCTCAACTGAAACTGGCTTGCATTCAATTCCTGCCATTTGCTGAAAGTATGTAAATTGAGTAATCTCCATTCCATCACACCAAACCTCCCAACCTAGTCCTGCAGCACCCAGTGTTGGACTTTCCCAGTCATCTTCAACAAATCTAATGTCATGCTCTTTATGATTAATACCAATCACAGTAAGACTATTTAAATAAATTTTTTTGATATTATCTGGTGATGGTTTTATCAAAACTTGAAATTGATAATAATGTTGCAATCTATTTGGGTTTTCTCCATACCTTCCATCCGTAGGTCTTCTTGATGGTTGAACATAAGCTGCCTTCCAAGGTTTAGGACCCAATGATCTTAAAGTTGTAGCAGGATGAAAAGTTCCAGCTCCAACTTCCATGTCATATGGTTGCAGAATAATACAACCTTGTTTGCCCCAATATTTTTGAAGATTCAAAATAGTATCTTGAAATGATTGAAATTTAGGTTTTGTAATTTTTTCTTTAGAAGCCATATCTTTGCCAGATAGATCTTTCTTCCACAATATTAGCTAGTTGATCCATTTGATTACTAGAAGATGAGAACTTTTTACTTAACCAACCTTTAGATTTTTCGAATTTTTTAATAACAATGTCTTCACCAAATTTTTCTTTCAAAATTTCGTTTGCATTACCCAATCCATCTACTAGTCCTAGTTCTTTAGCCTTGCTTCCTGCCCAAAACTCACCTGAAAATAATTCAATTTCATTTTTATTAAGCTTAGAACCTCTGCTTTCCTCTACCACTTGAATAAAATCTTTATGGAGGTCTAATTGAATACTTTTAAGTCTTTCAATATCCTCTGTTTTTTCCTCTTGAAATGGATCAAGTGAACTTTTATTTTTTCCAGCCGTATGTACCCTTCTTTCAACACCAATTTTTTTTATCAGCTCCGTAAATCCAAAAGATGAGTAGATAACTCCTATAGAGCCAATAATGGAGCTAGAATTTGCATATATTTCATCACCCGCGCAAGCTATTAAATATCCACCAGAGGCTGCAACATCTTCAGCAAATACTATAACTTTAATTTTATTTTTTTTGGCTTGAGCTCTAATGAATTTATAAATTAAGTGCGATTGTACAGGCGATCCACCTGGTGAATTTATAGTAATTGCTACTGCCTTTGCCTTTTTTAGAGAAAAGGCTTTTTCAATGATCTCTTCTTGTCCTGCAAAATCTATGCCTTGCTTAAACTTTCCTGCATTACCAATCACACCATTTAGCTTGATGTGAGCTATTATTTTTTTCTTTTTAAAAAAAGAGAACATTGTTAATCCTTATAGAATTTTTGATATAATATAAAGCCTACTTATAGTTGAAGATTAAGGTGCGTCAATTGATAAGTAATAAATATAACTTAATTATACTAACTTATTTTTTATGGGAACAGTTGTTCAGCTTAGAAACCAAATAAACAATTCTTATTTTCAACTAAAGGATTCCGTTGATGAAAAATTAGTTTTAGTTGAGGAAAAGATTAAGTCAAAACTTTTGAGTGAGGTTGATTTAGTACAAAAAATGACTGACTACCACATAGAAACTGGTGGGAAAAGATTGAGAGCTCTATTAACTCTTGGATCAGCTAAGTTATGTGGATATACAAAAGGTGGTCGAGATATTAATTTAGCCGCATGTGTAGAAATGATACATGGTGCAACGTTAATGCATGATGATGTTATTGATCTCGGAAATATAAGAAGAGGAAAAAAAACATTAAATTCAATTTGGGGAAATCACTCTTCTGTACTGGTCGGAGACTATCTTCTAAGTAGGTGTTTTGAAATGATGGTAGAAGATGGAAATTTGGAAGTTCTAAAACTTTTATCCTCAACTTCATCAAAAATTGCTCAAGGAGAAGTATTGCAACTACAACATAAAGGTGAAGTTGACATGTTAGAAGAAACTTATCTTAAAATTATAACAGCTAAAACAGCCGAGCTTTTCTCTGCAGCAACTAAAGTTGGGGCTATTTTATCTAATAAAGAAACAAAGGAAAAAGAAGCACTAGAGTTTTATGGAAAAAACTTAGGTTTAACATTTCAAATTGCTGATGATACTTTGGATTATAACTCTGATTTAAAATTTTTTGGTAAAAAGATTGGCAAAGATTTTTTTGAAGGTAAGATTACCTTACCTGTAATTTTATTATTTCAAAATATAACCTCTATAGAAAAAGAAAAATTAAAAAATATTTTCAAGCAAGAAACTAGGTCTGATGAGGATTTAAATTTTACTTTAGAGCTTATTAAGAAATATAATATAATTAAAGAATGTTACAAAAAAGCTGAACACTACATTAATCTTGCTTCAAATTCTTTAACAGCATTCAAAGATAGTGATGAAAAAAAAATTTTAGAAAATCTTACTTCATTTAGTCTGGAAAGAAGTTTCTAAGGGCTTAATAAAGACTTGGTCCAGTTACCCACATCATCTTTAATATATTTAAGCCTTTCGTGAATTCTACTATCTCCATCTAACCAAAATTCTATACTTGCAGGCATTAAATTCCAACCTGACCAATAATCTGGTCTTGGAACTTCATTTTTATTATAATATTTTCTTTTGTACTCCTCTATTGAATTTAAAAGTTCCTCTCTATTATTTAAAATAGAGCTCTGTTTCGAGGCCCATGCTCCGATCCGGCTTTCATATCCTCTGGTATTGTAATATTCATCAGCTACTTTATTAGAAACTTTTTGCACTGTTCCGTTAATTCTTACTTGTCTTAAGAGGCTTTTCCAATGAAAACACATTGCTGCTTTTGGATTATTCTTTAATTCATTCCCTTTTTGACTATTTAAATTGGTATAAAAAACAAATCCATTTTTATTAAAGTCTTTTAATAAAACCATCCTAATTGATGGAGAGTTATTATGATCGGAAGTTCCTAACGCCACTGCATTTGGATCGTTTGGCTCTGTTTTTCTTGCTTTATTCATCCAAATTTCAAATAAGTCTATTGGATCATTCTTATCTAAAAAGCATTTATTAAGGCCTAATGAGTTTTTTTGATTCATAATTTTAACAAAATAATCTATATAATATTGATAATGTCATTTAATACTTTTGGAAAGCAATTTCGTTTCACAACTTGGGGAGAATCTCATGGTCTTGCAATTGGGTGCGTTGTTGATGGATGTCCACCCAATATAAACCTAAAAGAACAAGATATCCAGGTAGAACTGGACAAAAGAAAACCTGGACAGTCAAAATTTACCACACAGAGAAAAGAAGACGATAAAGTTCAAATTTTATCAGGAATATTTGAGGGTAAAACAACTGGAACACCTATTTCTTTAATTATCTATAATCAAGACATGAGATCAAAAGATTATGGAAATATCAAAGATAAGTTTAGACCAGGACATGCTGATTTTACGTATTTTAAGAAATATGGAATAAGAGATTACCGTGGTGGTGGAAGATCTTCTGCAAGAGAAACAGCTTCAAGAGTTGCAGCAGGTGCGATTGCTAAAAAAGTTTTAGAAAATAAATTAGGTAAAAAGTTTAAAGTGGTTGGTGCTGTTACTCAATTAGGAATATTGGGATGTGATACCACTAAATGGAGTGATCTAACAATTAATAAAAATCCATTTTTTTGCCCAGATAAAAACATGGTCAAACTTTGGGAAAAATATTTGTTAGATATAAGAAAATCAGGATCTTCTTGTGGAGCAGTAATTGAAGTGCGAGCTAAAGGAATTCCTGTTGGTTTAGGCGCTCCTATTTATTCTAAATTAGATATGGATATTGCTTCTGCAATGATGAGTATCAATGCTGTTAAAGGTGTTAATATTGGCTCAGGAATGAATTCTGCGAAATTAAGTGGCGAACAAAACTCAGATGAAATTTCACAAAAAGGTAAAAAATTAAAATTTAACTCTAATAATGCAGGTGGAATTCTTGGAGGAATTTCTACAGGACAAGAAATTATTGTTTCATTTGCTGTTAAGCCAACCTCTTCTATTTTAACAACTAGAAAAACTATAAATAAATTTGGAAAAAATACTACTATCTCAGTTAAGGGTAGACATGACCCTTGTGTTGGAATACGTGCGGTCCCTGTAGGAGAAGCAATGATGAATTGTGTTTTATTAGATCACTATCTAATGAATAAAGCTCAATGTAGTTAATATTTTAAATTTAATTCTTAACTGCTTTAATCGAATCTTTTGTAAATAAAATATCTAGTATTTTTTTTGATATTTGGGATGCATTAAGACCTGCAACGTCGTACATTTTTTTTGGACTATCTTGTTCTATAAAAGTATCAGGTAATGTCATAGATCTAAATTTTAGACCTCTGTCAAATATACCTTTTTCTGCTAATAAATTTTTAACATGAGAACCAAAACCTCCTATAGATCCCTCTTCTACAGTAATCATTACCTCATGCTCTCTGGCACACTTTAAAATAAGTTCTTGATCCAAAGGTTTGACAAACCGTGCATCGACTATTGTTGAATTAACCCCTTTATTTTTTAATTCTTCGGCTGCAATCTTACATTCTTCTAATCTTGTTCCTATACTCAAAATACAAACTTGTTTTCCTTCTTGAATAACCTTTCCTTTTCCTATTTCTATTTTCTCATCTATAGATGGCAATTCCAATCCAACTCCAGTTCCTCTAGGATATCTAATTGCACTAGGCTTGTCATTTATATCAACAGAAGTATTAATCATTTTAACTAGTTCCGATTCATCACTTGGGGCCATGACTATAAAATTAGGAAGTGTAGAAAGATAAGTAATATCAAATGAGCCAGCATGAGTGGATCCATCAGCACCTACCAAACCTGCTCTATCAATTATGAACCTCACAGGTAAACTTTGAATGGCCACATCATGAACCACTTGGTCGTATGCTCTTTGTAGAAAAGTCGAATAGATTGCAACATAAGGCTTATAACCTTCGGTTGATAATCCTGCAGCGAAAGTAACTCCATGCTGCTCAGCGATCCCTACATCAAACATTCTTTTTGGAAAAGCTTTGGCAAAAACATCCATTCCTGTTCCACCTGGCATTGCAGCTGTAACTCCTACAATTTTACTGTCTCTTTCCCCATGTTTAACCAAAGTATTTGCAAAAACTTTTGTATAGGCTGGCAGATTGGTTCCACTTTTTACTTGCTCTCCAGTTACAACATCAAATTTTGAAACACCATGATAATGATCGGTTGCTTTTTCAGCATATGAATAACCTTTTCCTTTTTTAGTTTTAATATGAATCATAATCGGGCCTTGATATTTTGAGTCCCTTGCGTTTTTTAAAATTGGTAGAAGAGTTGTCAAATCGTGTCCATCAATTGGACCAACATAATAAAATCCTAAAGAATTAAAAAGAGTACCACCCGTTACGGCTGAACGTAAAAAATCTTCAGCTTTTCCAGCGTTTGCACTAAATCTTTTAGAAAAAGCTGAAGTGATTAATTTAAATGTTTCTCTTAAATTAAAATAAATTTTTCCTGTTAAAAGTTTAGCTAAATAAGTTCTCATAGCGCCTACTGGTTTTGCAATAGACATGTCATTGTCATTTAAAATAACAATCATTTTTGTTTTTGAAGCGCCTGCATTATTCATGGCTTCATAGGCCATACCAGCACTAATTGCCCCGTCTCCAATAACGGCAATTACATTGTTTGATTTATTGGATAATTTATTTGCCTCAGCTATCCCTAATGCTGAAGATATAGATGTGGAACTATGTGCAGCACCAAAAGGATCGTATTCACTTTCAGACCTTTTAGTAAATCCAGACAAACCATTACCCTGTCTTAAAGTTTTAATTTTAGCTTTTCTTCCTGTTAGAATTTTGTGAGGATAAGTTTGATGACCCACATCCCAAATTAGCTTGTCATTGGGAGTATCAAATATGTAATGCAAGGCAACTGTTAGCTCAACAACGCCCAAACCTGCCCCTAAATGTCCACCTGTTTCAGAAACTGCATTAATCATCTCACGTCTGACTTCATTAGATAGCTCTTGAAGATTATTTTCAGACAACTTTCTTAAATCAGAAGGGAAATTAATATTTTTTAAAAATTTATATTCTTGTGTCATTTGTTTCTTGTTAAAATATAATTTAAAGTCTCATTTAAATTACTAGTGTTAGAATTATATTTTTTTAAATCATTGATTATTTTAGATTTAATTTTATCACTATACTTAATAGCATTTTGATATCCTAGTAAACTGATTAAAGTAGCTTTACCTTTCTTTTTATCTTTCCCAGTTATTTTTCCTGCAATTTTAGAAGAGCCTTTAAAATCAATAAGATCATCTGCTATTTGAAATAAAAGACCTATATTCCCACCAATATTTTCAAAAAATTTTATATCTTTATTATTTTTCTTTTTAATAATGACTGGTACAGCACAACAAAAGCTAAATAGCTTTCCAGTTTTTTTTATTTCCATATCTATAATTTTATTTTTAGAAATTTTTTTCTTCTCAAAGCTTAGATCTAAATACTGTCCCCCAGCAATACCTAGGTGTCCTGAAGACTCAGACAATTTTTGAACTAATTCTACTTTTGTTTTTTCATTAATCTTTAAATTTGAACAAGTTAAAATTTCAAAAGCCATTGTTAAAAGAGAATTTCCTGCAAGTACTGCTGTGGACTCACCAAATTTAATATGAGTAGAAGGCTTTCCTCTTCTTAATTTATCATTATCCATACATGGCAAATCATCATGGATGAGTGAATAAGCATGAATACACTCTACCGCAGCGCCTATAGCAATTAATATTTTATATTCAATTTTAAATACAGCTCCTATATCTAATAAAATTTTTGATCTAATTTTTTTTCCTCCTGGAAATAAACCATACTCCATGGCTGTAACTAATTCTGTTCTTTTCTGTTTCTTAATAAACTTTTTTAAAAATAAATTGGTATCTTCTGCTATTCTAACAAGTTTATCTATCATTTTTCTTTGAAGTTATATTATTAATTTTTTTCTTTGTTTCTTCATTGATTATTTTTGAAGTCTTTTGAAATTTTTTTTCGATAATATTATTTAATTTTAATAGTTCTTGATAAGAATCAATTGAGTTCTGAAGATCTTTTTCTGCTTCTAAAGATTCAATAATATTATTTGCTTCTTTTGTTAGCTCTTCAAGAGATTGAGAGTTATTATCAGGTGGTAAATTTTTATCTTTCATATAATAATAATTATTAATACATGAAATCTAATCAATCAAATATCAAAAAAGCAAAAAAATACCTTAATAAAAATTACTGTATAGGCGTCCCAACTGAAACTGTTTATGGCTTAGCAGCTAATGCCTACATGGATTCCGCAATAAAAAAGATTTTTAGTTTAAAAAAAAGGCCTAAAAATAACCCCTTAATTGTTCATTATCACGATATTGATTCTCTAGAAAGAGATTGTTTAATAAATGAAAATTTCATCAAACTTTATAAAAAATTTTCTCCTGGTCCGATAACATACGTATTAAAATTAAAGAAAGATTCTAAAATTTCTAAATACGTTACTAATAATCAAAAAAGCTTAGCGGTAAGATTACCAAAACACACTCTATTTAAAAATTTACTAAAACAATTAAATTATCCATTAGCAGCACCTAGTGCTAATATCACTACAAAAGTAAGTGCAGTTAAAGCTAAAGATGTTAAAGAAGAATTTGGTAATAAAATTAAATATATTTTAGATGGTGGAGCGTGTGCAATTGGCATCGAATCCACTATCATTAACCTTATAGGTGAGCCCACTATATTAAGATTGGGTGGTTTAGATATTTCAAAAATCCAAAAAGTTTTAGGATTTAAATTAAATATAACAATTAACCCTAAGAAGAAAATTGCACCAGGCCAATCTCGTCTTCATTATTCTCCTGGTATACCTCTGAGAATGAATATAATTAAGCCAAAAGATGATGAAGCATTTATAATAATTAAAAAAAGAAAAACTAAGTTAAAAAATTATTTTTATTTAACTACTAAAAATAACTTAGATGAAGCTGCAAAAAACCTATACTCTTGTTTAAGAAAAATAAAAAATAAAGGGTACAAATCAATTGCTGTAGAAAAAATTTCTAATAAAGGATTGGGAAAAGTTATAAATGATAGATTGCAGAGGGCCTCTAGATATTAAATACTTAACTTAATTATGGTGCGCCACATAGGAGTCGAACCTATAACCCCCAGATTCGAAATCTGGTGCTCTATCCAGTTGAGCTAGCAGCGCATATAGTATTAATATTACATTTTATGGAAAAAAACATTAATTTAATAGTTGAGACAAATGAGAATAATCTTCGACTTGATGTATTCGTTAACAAAAGAGAGAAGTTAATTAGTAGAACTAGAATTAAAAACTTAATTTTAAAAGAAAAATTAAAGTTAAATAATATAATTGTTAACAGTCCTTCAAAAAAAATATGTACTGGTGATAAAATAGATCTTCAAATTCCAGAACCAAAAGAAGCTTCATTAAAACCTTATGATTTCAAATTAAAAATTGTTTATGAAGATGATGATTTATTAATAATTGATAAACCAGCTGGAATAATCATGCACCCTGGAGCCGGTAATTATGATGAAACAATTGTTAATGCTTTAATGCACTATAATAAAGATTCATTATCTACAATTGGAGATGAATTAAGACCAGGTATTGTGCACAGAATAGATAAAGACACTTCTGGGTTAATAGTTATAGCAAAAAATAATATTACACATGAAAATTTATCTCATCAATTCAGTGAACATACAATTACAAGAGTTTATCAACTTTTAATTTGGGGGAAGCTTAGACCTTCATCTGGAAAAATTGATACTTTTATAACTAGGAGTTCAAAGAATAGACAGATGATGGAAGTTAGTAGCTCCAAAGGAAAAAGGGCAATAACTAATTATAAAACTATAGAAATTTTTGAAAATGATAAAACTCCCACACTAAGTTTGGTTGAGTGTAGATTAGAAACGGGAAGAACGCACCAAATAAGAGTTCACATGACACATATGGGCAACAGCATTATGGGTGATGGTAAGTATAAAAAGAAATACAAAAAGCTTAAAAATATCGACACTAGTTTAGAAAATCTAATTTATAAATTGGATAGACAATTTCTACACGCTCATACACTGGGCTTCATTCACCCCAAAACTAATGATGAAATGACTTTTACCTCAATTTTGCCACAAGAACTTGAAAATATTCTAGTATTGCTTAGAAACACTGGCAAATAAGATCTTGAAATATTACAATAATTAATTAAATAAATACAACTTATGAGAACTACGATGAATAACAATCTTCCTGCACTTTCAAATGAGGGTGGCCTATCTGCTTACCTTGAGCAAATTAAAAAATTTCCTATGTTAGCAGCTGAAGAAGAATATATGCTGGCAAAAAATTGGAAAACAACTGGAAACGTTAAAGCTGCAGAAAAACTTGTAACCAGTCACCTTAGACTTGTTGCTAAAATTGCGATGGGTTATAGGGGATATGGTCTTCCAGTTAATGAGATGATTTCAGAGGGAAATGTTGGCTTAATGCAAGCTGTTAAAAAATTTGAACCTGAAAAGGGTTTTAGATTGGCAACCTATGCAATGTGGTGGATTAGAGCCTCTATTCAAGAATATATATTAAGATCTTGGAGTTTAGTTAAAATAGGCACAACAACTGCACAAAAAAAATTATTTTTTAATTTAAAGAAGATTAAAAATCAAATTGCTCCACAGTCAGAAGGTGATTTAAGGCCTGAACATGTAAATGAAATAGCGAATAAACTAGATGTTAGCGAACATGAGGTTGTCTCAATGAATAGGAGGCTTTCTGGCAAAGAATTTTCTTTAAATGCTCAAGTTGGTGAGGATGGTGATGAGTGGCAAGACTGGTTGGTTGATAAAGAGCTAGATCATGACCTTAAATTTGCACATCAAGAAGAGATGGGGCAAAGACAAAATCTATTGAAAGATTCTATAAAAATTCTTAATGAAAGAGAAAGAGAAATTTTATATTCTAGAAGATTAAATGATGAACCTACAACGCTCGAGGATCTAAGTAAAAAATATAAAATAAGCAGGGAAAGAATTAGACAAATAGAAAATAAAGCTTTTGAAAAACTTCAAAAACACATGTTATTATCCGCCAAATCTAAAAATTTACTTCCAGTAAACTAAGCTTCAAAAGGGTTTTCTAGAAGAATTGTATCTTCTCGTTCAGGACTTGTCGAAATACTTGAAATTTTAGTTCCTATAAAATCTTCTAAAGCGTAAATATATTTTTTTGCATTTTCTGGTAAAGCCTCAATATTTTTTATTCCCTGAGTAGAACTTTTCCATCCAGGAAAAGTTTTATAAATTGGTTTTATCTTAAGCTGATCCTCAACTGCAGCAGGAAGATAATCCATTTTTTTTCCATCCAATTCATACTCAACACACATTTTTATTTCATCAAGTTCATCTAAAACATCTAATTTGGTTAATGCAATTCCATCTATTCCTGAAATTTTGATTGTTTGTCTGACCAAAACCCCATCGAACCAACCACATCTTCTCTTTCTACTTGTTACTGTTCCAAATTCTTTTCCTCTTGATCCAAGCAACTCTCCCGTTTCATCAGTTAGTTCCGTAGGAAATGGACCTTCTCCAACTCTAGTTGTGTAAGCTTTTGTTATACCAAGTACATAATGGATGGAGTTTGGCCCACAACCAGTTCCTGTAGCAGCAGCAGATGCAACGGTATTGGATGATGTTACAAAAGGATACGTGCCATGATCAACATCTAATAGAATTCCTTGTGCACCCTCAAATAGTATTTTCTTTTCTTTTTTTTTAAATTCATCAATTCTAAGCCATACTGGTTGAGAAAACTTTAATATTTCTGGAGCAATTTTTAATAGGTCTTCTTTTAACTTATCTTTTTCAAAAATTTTTTTACCTAATCCTTTTCTAATTGCATTATGGTGAAGAAGTACAGTTTCCAGTCTATGATCAAGGTTTGTTTCAGATCTTAAATCCATAACACGGATAGATCTTCTTCCAACTTTATCCTCATAAGCAGGTCCAATTCCACGTCTTGTAGTGCCAATCTTTCCCTTTCCAGCTGCATCTTCTCTTATTTCATCCATCTCTCTATGAAAAGGCAAAATAAGGTTTGCAGATTCAGATATTATAAAATTATTTATATTTACCTCAACACCTTTAAATCTAATTTCTTCAATTTCTTCTAATAGTGCCCAAGGGTCAACTACAACTCCATTGCCAATAATAGAAATTTTATTTTTTCTAACAATTCCAGAAGGAAGTAATCTCAATTTATAAGTAACACCATCAATAACTAGTGTGTGCCCAGCATTGTGACCACCTTGAAAACGAATAACAACATCAGCCTGATCTGATAACCAGTCAACTATTTTGCCTTTTCCTTCGTCTCCCCACTGTGATCCAACAACTACTACATTTTTCATTATTTAAATTTTTTATTTATTATTATTGAACTCAAATGATTTATAGGACCATGGCCTTTACCATAATTTAGGTTAGATCTTATGGAATTATTTACATACTTAGTTGCTAGCTCACAAGATTTCTTTAATGTTTTTCCACATGCAAAGAATGTGGAAATAGCAGATGACAGCGTACAACCAGTTCCATGCGTATTGCTGGTTGTAATTCTTCTATTTTTTATAAGCATAATTTCTTTTTTGTTAACAAAAATATCTTGGACCACTCTAGAATCTAAATGACCACCTTTTATAAAAACATTTTTTGCCCCTAATTTCATCAAAATACTTGCAGCAAGAATCATGTCTTCTTTATTTTTTATTACAGTATTAGTTAATATTTCGGCTTCTGGGATATTTGGCGTTATCAAGCTAACTTTTTTTATTAATTCATTTTTTAATAGTTGAACTGCTTTTTCATCTATCAGTTTGGCTCCACCTTTAGCAATCATAACAGGGTCTAAAACTATTTTTTTAACTTTAATAAGATCCAAAGAACGAATTACAGATTTTATTACATTAGCAGAATGTAGCATTCCTATCTTTATCGCATCAGGCTTAATGTCTCTTGAAGTAAATTCTATTTGGTCAGAAATTTTTTTTGGTTCAATAGACACTATCGATTTAACACCTGTTGTATTTTGAATTGTTACAGCTGTTATTGCGGTCATTGCATATGAGCCTAGAGCAGTAATAGTTTTAATGTCAGCTTGAATTCCAGCACCTCCGGATGAGTCTGAACCAGCAATAATTAATATTTTAGACTTTGGTTTCAATTTATTTTATTTCTTTTAATATAATTTTTAAACACTCTTGAAGTAATTTATTATTTTCACTCTCACCCATTACTCTGATCTTTGACTCTGTTCCTGAATTTCTAACCACTATTCTCCCTTGTCCCTTCATCAATTTTTCTGCGTGTTTGATGGAATTTTTTACATTGATATTATTAATTATATTTTTATCTTTAATGTTAATATTTTCTAATATTTGAGGAGTTTTTTTAAAGGTATTAAAAAAGTTACTAGCTTTTTTCCCTTTTCTTAAAGAAAATAAAACTTCTAACGCAACTAATAAGCCATCTCCAGTAGTTGCAAACTTACCTAAAATAATATGCCCAGATTGTTCGCCCCCTAAATTAAAATTATTTTTTTGCATTTTTTCTTTTACATAACGGTCTCCTACATTTGCCCTATGAAATTTTATATTTTCTTGTTTAAAAAACTTTTCTAATCCATAGTTGGACATTAAAGTTCCGATAACACCACCTCTTAGCATTCTTTTTCTTTTCCATCTAATTGCTAGTGCTGCAATTATCTGATCACCATCAACTATGTTTCCTGTCTCATCACACATAATGATTCTGTCAGCATCACCATCAAGAGAAATTCCTATATGGGCTTTATATTTTTTTACAGCTAATTTAATTTTATTTGGGAAGGTAGAACCGCAATTTTGATTAATATTTAAACCATTAGGTTTTATTCCAATGGCAATTACTTTTGCCCCTAGAGATTTAAGCAATTCAGGTCCAGCCTTATATCCAGCACCATTTGCACAATCAATAACAATTCTCAAGCCTCTAAGGTTGAAATCTTTGGGAAAATTTTTTTTTAGTATTTTGATATAATCTTTGTTTCCACTTTCTAGCCGCTTTACACGTCCAAGTTCTTTTGGATTTGATAAATTATTTTCAATTGTTTTATCAATTAAAGCTTCTATCTTTTTTTCTATTTTATCAGACAGTTTCAATCCATCGGGACCAAATAATTTTAATCCATTATCATAATATGGATTATGAGATGCAGTAATCATAATGCCCATGTTTGCTTTCATAGATTTTGTTAGCATTGCAAGGCCATTTGTTGGTAAAGGGCCTAGTGTATAAACATGCATTCCAGCAGAGGTAAGCCCTGATACTAAAGCAGGTTCTAGAGTGTAACCAGATAGTCTGGTGTCTTTTGCAATTATTGCAACTTGTTTATTTTTTTTTTGTGTTTTAAAATATGTTCCTGATGCTAGACCAAATTTAAAAAACATATCACCGTTAATGTTTCTACTATTTACAAGACCTCTTATTCCGTCAGTCCCAAAATATTTTTTTATCATTAATTTTTTATTAATTGTTTAAATACTTTTATACTTTGTATTAATTCATTAACATCATGAATTCTTAAGATTTGAACACCTTGCATCATTGAATATATTGAGGAAGCAATAGTGCCTCCAAGCCTTTCTTTAGTATCATTTTTTCCAGACAAATCTTTGATAAATTTTTTTTTAGAAAGTCCAAGTAGTATAGGAAAACCAAGTGTATGAAAAATAGAAATACTTCTAATTAAATTCATATTATGTTTCAAATTTTTTCCAAATCCAATACCTGGATCAATTATAATATTATTATGTTTTATGCCCTTAGATCTTAAAAATTTTATCTTCTCTTCAAAAAAATCATATATATCTAATAATTCATTTTTATATTTTGGGTTATTTTGCATATTTTCTGGATTTCCTTGTGAATGCTGAATTACAAATGGAGATTTATTTTTTTTCAACAGATCAACTGTTTTAGAGTCATAACTTAATCCTGAGACATCATTAATCAACTTAATTCCTATCTTAATTCCTTTATGCATAATACCTGCTTTTCTTGTATCAAGCGAAAGTGGAATTTTTTTACCAATTTCTCTTATAATCTTTTCAATTCTACTCCATTCTTTTTCTTCACTTATAGATTTAGATCCTGGTCTTGTAGATTCTCCACCCACATCAATTATATCTGCGCCGAATTTGAATAAATCAAATGCATGTTTTAACCCTGCTTTTTTTTTATTAAATTTACCACCATCAGAAAAGCTATCTGGTGTTAGATTTAATACTCCCATTATGTTGGGAATTTTATTAAAATTTAAATTTGAAAAGTTGTTATTTTTTTTAGTAATGATTTTAAGATCTTTATCAATTTTTTCTTTTAGTAATTTTGGTAATTTTTTTATATTTTTAAGATCAATTATTTTTTTTGAATCTCGGGTAATAATTTCTATTTGGCTAAAAGAAAATTCTTTATTACCATTTAAGGGAAGATTTTTTTTCTCTCTAATTAACTTTATTGATGATTTACCGTAAGCAAAATTACACACCCTTGTGTAATACTTTTTCATTTATTTTTAATGAACTATTTTTGGCTTAAGGCCCATTGAGCTTAAAGCTGAACCTTTATCTTCATCTTCAACTTTTAAATCTTCTTTATTGTTTGGGTATATATTTTTATTTATTAAATTCTCTATCTCTTCACCTGAAAGTGTTTCGTATGTTAAAAGAGCTTTTGCTAATTTATGCAAGTCATCAATTTTTTCGGTTAAAACTTTTCTTGCTCTTTCATAGCCTTTATCTACAATTTTTCTAATTTCTGAATCTACTTTTTTAGCAGTTTCTTCTGACATATTTTGAGTTCTTGCAACAGATCTGCCTAAAAATACCTCTTCTTCATTTGCACCATAAGCAACTGGTCCTAATTCTTTACTAAGACCTGCTCTCATCACCATTGCTCTTGCTCTTTGAGTCGCCTGCTCAATGTCACTTGATGCACCAGTTGTAACTTTATCTTCACCAAAAATAATTTCTTCTGCTACTCTTCCACCCATAGCTATAGCTAATTGAGCATGAAGCTGTTCTCTTGTTTGAGATAATTCATCTCTTTCTGGAAGTTGCATGACCATTCCTAAGGCTCGTCCTCTTGGAATAATTGTTGCTTTATGAATTGGATGCGCAGCATCTTCATTGATGGTTACTATTGCGTGTCCAGCTTCATGATAGGCTGTTAAAGTTTTTTCTTCTTCAGTCATAATCATAGATCTTCTTTCGGCTCCCATCATGACTTTATCTCTAGCTTCTTCAAATTCGTTTAAAGTAACTATTCTTTTATTTTTCCTTGCTGCCAATAATGCTGCTTCATTAACTATATTTGCTAAGTCTGCACCTGAAAAACCTGGTGTTCCTCTTGCAACTATTCTTAAATTTACATCAGGCGCCATTTTGATTTTTTTAACATGCACTTTTAATATTTTTTCTCTTCCAATAATATCTGGAAGTCCAACAACTACCTGTCTATCAAATCTACCTGGTCTCAATAAAGCTGGATCCAATACATCAGGTCTGTTTGTAGCTGCAATAATTATTACCCCTTCATTAGTTTCAAAACCATCCATTTCAACTAACAATTGGTTTAAAGTTTGTTCTCTTTCATCATTTCCACCACCTAAGCCAGCACCTCTGCTTCTTCCAACGGCATCTATTTCGTCTATAAAAATAATGCAGGGTGAATTCTTTTTACCTTGCTCAAACATATCTCTAACTCGCGATGCTCCAACTCCAACAAACATTTCAACAAAATCTGAACCTGATATAGTAAAGAACGGAACACCGGCCTCTCCTGCTATAGCTCTTGCAAGTAAGGTTTTACCTGTTCCTGGTTGACCAACCAATAAACATCCTCTTGGTATTTTGCCGCCAAGTCTACTAAATTTTTTTGGATCCTTTAAAAATTGAACGACTTCCTCAACTTCTTCTTTGGCTTCTTCTACACCAGCAACATCGTCAAATGTTACTTTGCCTTTTAATTCGTTCATTAATTTAGCTTTGGACTTACCAAAACCCATTGCCCCACCTTTTCCACCTTGCATTTGTCTCATGAAAAAAATCCAAACAGCAATTAATAATAGCATCGGAAACCATGATAATAAAACTCCGAAGAGCGATGGCATTTTATCCTCCAGTGGAGCCGCTGAAATGCTCACACCTTTACTAGATAATTTTTCAATTAGGTTTGGATAATTTGGTGAGTATGTAGAAAAAGAATTTCCATTAGCAAGAAGTCCTCTTATATTGTTTCCCTGTATATCTACTTTTACAACCCCACCATTATCAACTTCAGTTAGAAATTCTGAAAATATGATTGAATTATTTTTACCCACATTAGCTTGAGGGTTTTTAAACATATTATAAAGACCAATTGTTAAAAAAACAATTACGGCCCACATCGCTAAATTCTTCATATTCATAGTTATAAGATAATAATTTTTATGAATTAAACAAGTGTCAAATTGTTACAAAATTTAAACTTAATGTCAATTTTCTTTAGATATTATTATGGTTTCATTTGCTCTTTCAACAAAACACCCCCCAAGAGTAACTTTTGAAAATGAATTGGCACTAATCCCTTTAATCAGTTCATTTACACTTTTACCTCTGACTGGATAATATTTTTTTCCCAATCTCTGAATTATTTTTGTTAGAGATCTAAAAATTATTTCATGCGATTGATCAAAAAAATTATTATTTAGAATATAAATATTTTTTTTTTTTAAAAAAACTAAATTTTTTTCTAAATTTCTATCTACGTAAAATTTAATTGACTTATCCGAGTCTTTTAAATTATTAATAGTTAGTTTAAGTTTTTTTATATCCAATCCCTCTTTTTCTAGTGAGTATATTAGTTTTCTAATCCTGGTTCTTTTATAATCCTCATTAATATTTGATGGGTCTTTAACAAAAAAACTAAACACTTCTTTAGAAATAAAAAGTAAATCTTTTTTTTCTAAATTTAATAATGGTCTTATGATTTTCAAATTTTGATATCTATATTTTGTATTTTTACTAAATGAAATTAGTCCATTTAATCCGCTGCCTCTAACTATTCTAATTAAAAAATTTTCATATAGATCGTTTAGATGATGCCCCAATAATAAATATTTGATATTATTTTTTTTACACTCATTTGCCAATAAAGAATATCGCTTATTTCTAGCTGTAGCTTGAATATTTTTAGATGGTTTTTTTCCATTCCAATTTAAAATTTTACACTGAATATCAATTTTTTTTAGAATTTTTTTTACTACTTCAGACTCTAATGAAGATTCTTTTCGAAGTTTATGATTAACTAAATAATATTTAACCTTTATTTTATTTTCTAATGAATAGCATTTAGTTAAGTAGGCTAATGCCAAACTATCTGGTCCTCCTGAAACAGCTACTGCTAAATCTTCTTTAGTTTTTAATGAAGATGAAAACTTATTATAAATTTTAAATATCTTTTTTTGATTTAGGTGGCTAAGAATTTTTTTATGTTTTTTGCTTTGAGCACTCAAATTTTTTAGATTCATACTTTGCTTTTTGAAGAACCGATTGATTAGCTTTTGGGTATTGCTTTTCAACTCCCACAATCATTTTACAACCTTGCTCTTTCTCTCCTATTTGAACCATTGATACACCAAGTTTTAATAAATTTATAGGAGCCTTCTCACCTTTTGGATATTTTTGATATCCCTCAAGATAAGCAGTAGCCGCATCGGTATAAAGTTGTCTAATTCTAAATGTTTCAGCATACCAATACTGGGCATTACCAGCAAGTTTATGTTCTGAATTGGTTATTACAAATTCTCTAAAAGCTCTCTCTGCTGTACTGTAATCACCTACTTTTAAAAAACTAGTTGCAAATTCATATTGTTTTTCTGGGGTATCATTGGGTAGTAGATTTTGCTCTGCTTCAAATGTTTCTGTTACTATTGAAGCGGTAGTTTCTACTGATTCTATTTTTTGAGTAGTTTCATTACTTGCTGTATCTTTATATGAAATTGAACCTAAGTCTTGTGGCTGCGAAGAACCTGGTAATTTTTTTACTTGCTCTTTTGGCTTAGTTGTTAATTTTTGACTAACATCACCTGAAGATAATGAGCTTTCGATATCCTGAAATCTTAATTGATTATCAGATTGAACTTTGGAAAGTCTATTCGATAACTTATCTATTTTAAAATTTATTTCTTCAAACTTATTAGTAAGTTCTCGAAACTGACTCTCCACCTCTGATAATTTTAATAAATGTCTTGTCAAAACATCTTCCGAATTTGCATCAAAATTTTTTTTACTATCAGAGTTTTCTATATTAATTGATCCAGAGTAGACTGCTTTTTCTAGTGTTTTTAAATCTTTTTGAATTAGTTTTAAAACTTTATTTATGTTGTGGTTATCTGCAAACACCACATTAGATAAAAAAATAAATATAAGTGTAAATTTTAACTGAGTGAATTTTTTATAATTAAACATGGTTAATTGAGTAGTAATTATAATGATGGCAAAAAAAAGACCCTATATACTTAAGCAATAGGGTCTTTTATAAATTTATTTTACTAGTTAGCTTTAACTGTAACTGATCTTCTGTTTTTTGACCATGACAAAGGATTAGAGCCTGAATCTACAGGTTTTTCTTTACCATAACTTAATACTGAAATTCTGTCTGAAGAAATTCCATAAGTCATTAAATAGTCTTTCGCTGAATTAGCTCTTCTTTCTCCTAATGCTAAGTTGTACTCTCTTGTACCTCTTTCATCAGCATGACCTTCTAATACAACATTAATATCTGAATTTTTTCTTAACCACGCAGCTTGTTTTCTTAAAGTTTCTCTTGAAGCAGTTGTAAGAACTGTTTCATTCGTTGCAAAGAAAACTCTGTCAGGAACACCTGATGCTAAATATTCAACCGATTCTGACCCGGTGTAAACATCACCTTGAAGTTGCCCTATTGTTTCTGTCTTTTTAGTTGCACAAGCGTTTAAAACTAAACATGCTACTAATATTAAAAATCCGTTTTTTAAAGTTTTACTTAGGTTCATTATTGCTCCTTAATTCTTATTTGAATTACTTACTTTTTCACAACTAATTAGATGTTTCAAGTTAAAAAATCAAGCAATTTAACAGTTAATTACTTAATAATGATGACCATGATGGGTCTGATGCATCTGTTTCTGTCTCAACCATTTTTTCGTTATAACCAGTTAGATCAATAGACCATAATTTAGCTGAAAAGCCTTCTCCTTTTATATTGGTTTTTGTCTCTCTATAAAAAATTAATACTCTTCCATTTGGAGACCAAGAGGGTGCTTCTTGATAAAAATTTTCAGTTAATAGTCTTTCACCTGTTCCGTCCGTTCTCATAACTCCAATATAAAACTTTCCCTTATGTAGTTTTGTGAATGCAATTAAATCACCCCTTGGAGACCATACGGGTGTTCCATATAAGCCATTTCCAAATGAAATTCTTTTAACATTCTTCCCATTACTATTCATGACATAAATTTGTTGGTAACCACTTCTGTCAGAATTAAAAGTAATATATTTTCCATCGGGAGAATAAGAGGGTGACGTGTCAATTGAAGGGTGGTTAGAAATTCTCTCAACAATTCTATTCTCAAGATCCATTGTATATATATCTGAGTTTCCATCTTTAGCAAAACTCATTATAATTTTTTTTCCATCAGGAGAAAATCTTGGAGCAAACGTCATGCCTGGAAAGTCGCCAACTACTTCTTGCATTCCAGTTTCAATATCAAGTAAATAAACTCTGGGTAAATTTCTAAAATATGAAAGATATGTAACCATTTGATTGGTTGGACTAAATCTTGGCGTTAAAACCAACTCATTGCCAAGAGTTAAAAATTTATTATTAAACCCATCCTGATCCATAATTGCTAATTTTTTTATTCTATTAGTTTTCGGACCTTCTTCAGAAATATAAATTATTCTTGTATCAAAATAACCTTTTTCACCAGTTAAACGTTCATAAACCTTGTCTGTTATTATATGCCCTACTCTTCTCCAATTATTTGGCACGGTTGTAAAAGCTAATGCCATCATTTCTTTTCCAGCTAAAACATCCCACAATCTAAACTCTACTCTTAATTTTTCATCTACAAAAGTAACCTTGCCTGTTACTAGAGCTTGAGCTTTTATTAAATTCCAATCTTCGAACCTTGGTTTTAAATTTGCAATATCTGGCTTTTGAAGAAACGCTTCTTTATTAAGAGGATTAAATAAGCCAGATTGTTTTAGGTTATTCTCAACAATGGCAGATATTTCCAATCCAAGGTTTTCTTTTTTTAATATTTTTTTAAAATTATCTTTCGAAGATTTGTCTATAGCCAAAGGTGAAACGGCAACAGGTAAGGGGTTTAAATTTCCCCTAGTAATATCAACTTCAATTAAAGCAAAGGCCTTAATAGGTAATAAGATTAATAATACATATAAATATCTAAATAACATTTTATCCTTCTAACATTTCTCTTGCATCAAAATTTAACTGCATATCTTTCCATCTCTCATAACCCGTACTAGGCACTCTAAGAGGTTGGCAAAGTTTTATAGCTCTTAATGCACTTTCAGCTAATACTTTATAAAATCCTTGTCCAGGACTATTCATTCTAGCATGGTCAAGAATCTCTGTTCTTATAATAGAGCCATCTGGTTTTAATTGTAACTTAATTCTAACTAATAAATCTTCGTTAAATGGCAGCCCTAGAGGAATACTCCAACATCCAAAAATTTGAGCTTTTAGGGCATCTTCTTCACTTAATGTTAATCCACCAAAATCCATTTCTTTATCTTGATCTTGAGTAACTTTATCTAATTTTTTATTTGTTTCGGCACTCTCAGTCTTGGATTTATCAATTAATGCTGCAATATCATTGGTATCAAATAGTTCTTTTTTTTCAAATTCTGAAATTTGTTTAATTTCCGTCTCTACTTTTTCAGGATTTTGTTTTTCATCTTTAATTTTCTTAATTTTTTCTATTTTTTCATCAGGTAATGGAACGGCGTCAGGTTTTTGTTTTTTTATTTTTTTTGGTGGTGCTTGTTCAGAAACTAGTTTTTTTTCTTTCTCTTTAACTTTCTCTATTATTTTTTTTGCCTTAGGTGCAAAGGGAATATTGGTTTTGTCTGTGATTTGAATGAGTTCAACTGACACAATAGGTGGAAGATCAATCGGTTTTTTGGCAAGAAATGGTAAGCTCATAGCTGTAATTATGACTAGCAAAGTATGGAATCCAAAAGAAATAATGACATTTCTATTCACTTTAATTACCTCTCTTTATATGGCTCAGAAATTAATGCTACTTTAGTAAAGCCAGAACCAGATAACATTCCCATTATTTCTAAAACTCTACCATAGTTTATTGATTTATCTCCTCGAACATAAATTCTAGTATCTGTTCTATTTTTAGATACAGCTAAAATTTTTGCTATTATTTTATCGTACTCAACTTTAGACTCTTGAATAAATATTTCACCCTTTGAGTTAATGGATAAAGTTAATGGTTCTAATTCTTCGGGCAATGAATCTGCTGAGCTTTCAGGTAAATCAACTTGTATTCCAACTGTTAATAATGGTGCTGTTACCATAAAAATAATTAATAATACCAACATTACGTCTACAAAAGGTGTAACATTAATTTCACTCATAGGTTCTTTAGATGAACGGTTGAGTTTAAAAGCCATTTTATATTATTGATAAAAATCTTTTAGAAAAGTTTTCTAATTTTTGTGAATATTTTTTAGAGTCGTTATTATATTTATTATAAGCGACAACCGCTGGGATTGCAGCCAATAAACCTAGTGCTGTTGCAAATAAAGCTTCTGCTATTCCGGGTGCTACAATAGCCAAGCTTGTATTTCTTGAAATTGCAATCGATTGAAATGAATTCATTATTCCCCAAACTGTTCCAAATAAACCTATAAATGGAGCGGTAGATCCAACTGTTGCCAAAAATGTAAACCCTTTTTCAAGTGTTACTATTTGTTTTTCAATATTGACCTCAAGCACACTGCTCATTCTTTCGCTAAGATTGGATTTATTTTTTGCTTTTAATAAAGTTTGCATTGAATCTTTAAATAATAAAGCCATGGGGTTATCTAAGTCTGCTGGCAGACTATTGTAGAAAGTTTCTGCTGATTTCGATTTCCAAAATTTTTCCTCGAATTCTTCTGATTCTAAGTTAATTTTTTTAAATAATCTAAATTTTTCAATGATTACTGCCCATGAGTAAATAGAGCAGCCAATTAACATAAGTATTACAGATTTTACAATAAAATCTGCTCGTATAAATAAGCTCCATAAGGAAAAATCTGTATTTGATGCGAGTCCTACTGCTTGAGATGTAATATCAGCTTCCATAATTAAGATTTCACACTTAAATGTGTCATGAATTTGACTTTATTAGATTTAATTTACTCTTCTAATTTATAGGTTTCGTAATAAAAACTAGCAATCAAGATTGCATCAGCTTTATTTGAGTCTTTTTTTCTTAATAATTGTGATGAAAAATAAGGAAATACCTCTATCGCTTTAGTTCTGCTGGCATCTTTTTCAGAATTTATAAGATTAAAATATTTTTTCCATTTAGCAGGTCTTACAAAATACATTGATAATTGCATGGCAGAGCATATGCCTTTTAAAATTCCAAAAGATTGACCAAAATTAAACATACTGGTTACACCTTGTCCTGGCATGGCTGAAACTTGTTCTATTACAACTTTAATTTCTTCTTTTTTTAAATTTTTAATGCGCAAAGAAATTTCATGATAAATTTGAGCACCATTAACTTGTTTTTTATTTTTTTTACCCTCTGCCATATTTGGCATTTCCACTACATCTATTATTTTCCCATCTTCAAAAAAACAAATAGAGCCCGTTATGCCTGGGTCGATTCCAATTATAAGCATTAATTATTTCCAAAATTTATGTTTGAAAAAACGTTTTGAACGTCATCATCGTCTTCTAGTGTTTCTAAAAAATTAATTGCAGCTTCTACTTTATCTTTTTCAACGTCAACACTATTTAAAGGTACCCACTCAATTTTAGTTGAAATAAAATTTGCAATTGTTTTCTCTAATTTTTTTTTTACAATATAAATCTCATTCATTGCACATTGAATCTCGTGATAATCATCGTGTGAAATACATTCGTCAGCTCCTGATTCAATTGCTAATTCAAAAATTTGTTCATCAGATATTTCTTTTTTATCTATCTTAATAATGCCCAGTTGATTAAAATTATGTGATGCCGATCCCTGTGTCCCTAAATTTCCACCACTTTTTACAAATATAGTTCTAACATTGGAGGCAGTTCTATTTTTATTATCTGTTAATGCCTCTACAATCACAGCTATCTTATCTGGACCAAATCCTTCATATCTTAAATTCTCATAATTAGTTTCAGTATTAGCAGATGATTTAGCAATAGCTCTTTCGATATTATCTTTGGGCATGTTAGCTGACTTTGCAGCTTGAATTGCAGATCTAAGTCTTGGATTCATATCTGAGTCTTTGTCACCCAATTTTGCAGCTACACTAATTTCTTTTGATAATTTAGAAAATATTTTAGATCTTTGCTTGTCAGCTTTACCTTTAGAATGTTTTATACTTGCCCACTTTGAATGACCTGACATAATAATTAATGAGAATTTTTTAATTCTCCTCCATGTATAAAATTTTCTACGTTTTTTGCTAACCCTGTTTCTACATCACATTCAACAATCACACCACACAAACTAGCCTCTCCAATTGCTGGAAAATGTTTGGTAGATTTTTTTTTTAAAAATCTGTTAATTGAATTGTCTTTATTCATTCCGATAACAGAATCGTAGTCACCACACATACCTGCATCAGTCTGGTAAGCTGTACCCCCCTTTAATACTCTCGTATCATTTGTTGGAATGTGTGTATGAGTACCAATAACTAGTGTTGCATTACCATCAAAAAAATGACCCATGGCCGCTTTTTCACTTGTTATTTCGCCATGAAAATCAACTAATAGAAAATCATAATCTTCTTTTAGCTTATATTTTTTCAAAAATTTTTCAGCAGCTTCAAATACATCTTCACATTTTTTCATAAAAACATTTCCCATCAAATTAAGCACACCAACTTTCATGTTATTTTTAGCTGTGAATATTCCAAATCCTTTTCCAGGCGATGGTTCAAATAAATTTTTAGGTCTGAGAAGCCTGTTTTCCTTTTCAATATGATTCATTGTTTCTTTTTGATCCCACACGTGGTTACCAGTTGTAACCACGTCTACTCCACAATTAAAAAAATCTTTACATATTTCTTCTGTAATGCCCACACCGCTGTCAGCTGCATTTTCACCATTAACAACTACGAAGTCAATTTTTTCATTTTTTATTTTTGCAAGTAAACTGCTCAAAACCATCGATCGTCCTGAAATACCAACCACGTCACCTAAAAAAAGTATTTTCATTTTATAATATATTTATTTGTTACAATATAATCTAATTTTTGATCATATACATTAATTGGCACTTTATCTATTTTCTGAATCGAAAGAGCTAAGCCTATCTTTATAACATTTTTTTTTTTTGATAATTTTTCAATTAATCGATCATAATATCCACCACCATATCCAAGTCTGTTTAAATTTTTATCAAATGCCACCAAAGGAATTAACAAAATATCTGGGTAAACTAGATTTTTGGTTTCTGGCTCAGGTATTCCATATTTGTTTACTTTTAATGGATCAAAGAATGACCATTTATAAAAATCCATCTGAAAATTTTTCTTAATTACGGGTAAGGAAATATTAAATCTATTTTTTTCGAATTTTCTTAACAATACCAAATCATCTATCTCAAAGTTTACAGGATAATATCCACCTATAATTTTTTTATTAATTTTTTCCTTTTTAAGAATTTTTATTATTTGATTAAAATCAATTTGAATTTTTTTTTTATTAGTTTTCTCTCTAATCTTAAGAATTTTCTTTCTTAATTTAGATTTTAACACAAGTCTACTGGACTGGATTTTCTAAATTTGCTTTTTCGACAAAACTTTCAATTTCATCTGCAGCTTCTTCAATTATTTTCTCATAATCTTCTTTATTCTTTTCTATTTCTTTTTTAAAATCTTCATGATCTTGAGATAACCGTTTCATTTCTTCTTCTTTTTGATCTCTATAATCATAAACTAAAGACTTTAGTTCTCTAAATTTATTTGAAAGATTTGTTAACTCATTCTTTTTCTGTTCTACTTTTTTTTTAGTTTCAAAATATTCATCCATTATTTGAACTGCTGTAATTAATAAAAGTTTATTCTCCCCTATGTTTCCTAAATCATTCTTTAAATTGCTGAATTTTTGATTAATATGAGTTAACAGCTCCTCTAAGTGCTCTTCTTGTCCATCATCACAAGAAAGCAGAAAATCTTTACCATTAAATTTAATATTTACATTTGCCATTTGTCTATTTCTTCCAATAAAGTATCCGTTTCTTGATTTAATTCATCTATTTTTTCTGAAAATTCTATTTCTTTTTTTTGTTCATCTATTTTTTGTTGATTAATATCCTCTAATTTTTGATTAAGGGCCCTGAATTCACTTTCTAGATTTTGATATTTTTCTTCTATTTGTTTTTTTTCAATTTCTAATTGATTTTTTTGAGAACTTAAATTTTCCAGATTAGTCTTTAAGGATGGGTTTTGTAAATCTAAACTCTTTAATCTATTAAGGGCAAAACTAAGTTTTTTTTCTTTTTCACTGTCTGTTTTCATATATATATATTTATATTATTAAATTGAGTCTTCTAAGTCTAGATAGGATATTTTTGAACAAACTACATAAAGATTTATCAAACGCAATAAGGTTTTTGTCAATAGATGCTGTTGAAAAAGCAAACTCCGGACATCCTGGTATGCCCATGGGGATGGCTGATGTGGCAACAGTTTTGTTTAAAAATTTTCTTAAATTTAATCCAAAAAATCCAAATTGGCTTAATCGAGATAGATTTGTTTTATCTGCTGGTCATGGATCTATGCTTCTTTACTCTTTGTTACACTTAACTGGTTACAAAAGTATCTCTTTAAATGATATTAAAAATTTTAGACAATTAAAATCTATTTGTGCAGGACATCCTGAATATCATCCTGGCACTGGAATTGAAACAACAACAGGTCCACTTGGGCAAGGAATTGCTAACTCTGTTGGATTTGCAATTGCTGAAGAAATTTTAAAAAAAAGATTAGGTAAAGAAGTAATAAACCATAAAACATATGTTTTAGCTGGAGACGGATGTTTAATGGAAGGAATTAGTCATGAAGCAATGAGTTTAGCTGGTCATTTAAAATTAAAAAACCTAGTTATGCTTTTTGATAACAACTCAATATCAATAGATGGACCAACTAATTTAGCAGTTTCAGATAATTTTAAAAAGAGATTTGAAAGTTATGGCTGGGATTATATTTTAATTAATGGTCATAATGAAAAAGAAATTTTTACAGCATTAAAAAAAGTTCAAAATGCAAAAAAACCAACAGTCATTTCATGTAAAACAAAAATTGGTTATGGGTCACCCAATAAGTCAGGAAAAGCCTCTTCACACGGCAGTCCTATTGGTGCAGATGAAATTAAACTAGTTCGAAAAGTGTTAGATTGGAAAAATGAACCTTTTAAAATTCCAAAAAATATTTTGAACGAATGGAGAAAAATTGGTAACAAAGGAGCAAAAATTGAGTCCACCTGGAGCAAAGTTTACAAGAGAAAAAAGCAAGTTATAGATAAAGTTTTCAAAAATAATTTCTCTAAGGCTTTAAAATCTGAGAAACAAAATTCTATTAAAGAAAATAAAGGTTTAGCTTCACGTAAAGCCTCAGAGTTAACTCTAAATGCTCTCACTAAAGAAAATAATACATTAATTGGTGGTTCAGCTGATTTAGCTGGATCTAATAATACTAAAACAAAATATCATAACATTATTAAATCTGCAGATTTTAATGGTGATTATATTCATTACGGTGTCCGAGAGCATGCAATGTCTGGAATAATGAATGGGCTTGCCCTTCATAGTAAATTTATTCCTTATGGTGGTACTTTTTTAATATTTTCTGATTACTGCAAACCTTCAATTCGCTTATCAGCCTTGATGCAGCAGCGTGTTATTTATGTAATGACACATGATTCAATTGGTTTAGGTGAGGATGGTCCAACACATCAACCAATAGAACAACTATCTGGATTAAGATCCATTCCAAACCTAAATGTTTTTAGGCCCGCAGATAGAATGGAAACTATAGAGTGCTGGGAATTAGCATTGAAAAATTCAGGAACACCGAGTGTATTATCTTTAACTAGACAAAACCTTGATCCTATTCGAAAAAAATATTCAAATATAAACAAATGCTCTTTCGGAGCGTATGAAGTTTTGAGAACTAACAAAAAAGTTAAGTTAACTATACTAGCTAGTGGTTCTGAGGTTAATTTAGCAATTGAAGCTAGTCATAAATTGGCCAAAGATAAGATATACTCTAAAGTTGTATCAGTACCTTGCCAAGATGTTTTTGACCTACAATCAAAATCCTATAAACAAAAAATTCTTGGTGAAACAAAATTTAAAATATCTGTTGAAGCTGCCTCAACAGATTGTTGGAGAAAATATATTGGAACAGAAGGTTTGGCTTTTGGAATTGATACGTTTGGGAAAAGCGCTCCCTACAAAGAGATTTACAAATATTTTGGATTAACGGCAGAAAATATTTCAAAAAAAACCAAAAACCTAATAAAAGGTTAAATATGACAATTAAAGTTGGAATCAATGGAATGGGAAGAATTGGCAGAATGGTAATTCGTGCAATTATTGAAAGCCAAAATAAAAATATAGAAATTAAACATATTAATAACAGATCCAATTCTGAAGCAAGTTGCACTTTAATTAAATATGATTCAATCCATGGAAAATTTAATGCAGATTTAGACTTTGATGAAAATCACTTAATTATAGATAAAAGTAAAATTTCATTTTCTCAAGAATCTAATATTGAAGATATAAATTGGAAAAAATCTGATGTTGACTACGTTTTTGAATGTACTGGAAAATTTAACTCTAAAGAAAAATTATTATCTCACATAAAAAATGGAGCAAAAAAGGTTATTGTTTCTGCACCGTGTAAAGATGCGGACAAAACTATCGTTTATGGAGTAAATGAAAATATTTTAACTAAAGACGATCAAATTATTTCTGCAGCCTCTTGTACAACTAACTGCCTGGCTCCTGTTGCCAATGTTTTAAATGAAAATTTTGAAATTGAAAAAGGATTTATGACAACTATTCATGCTTTTACTAGTGATCAAAGAATTTTAGATAATTCACACAAAGATCCTAGAAGAGCCAGATCTGCTAGTCAATCAATTGTCCCAACATCTACAGGGGCATTAAAAGCAATAGGTGAAATTATTCCTTCCTTAAAAGGAAAACTTGAAGGTGTGGCCATGAGAGTTCCCACTCCTAATGTTTCACTAATAGAGTTTGTTTTTTGTACAAAAAAAGAAATAACAAAAGAAAAAATTAATGAAGCTTTTACTACTGCTTCTAAAAAACAATCTAAAAGAGTTTTAGAAATTACTCATGAAAAACTAGTGTCAATTGATTTTAATCACAACTCCACATCAGCAACCATAGATGCTTCATTAACAAGTGTTGTTGGTAGTAATATGGGGAAAATATCAGCCTGGTACGATAACGAATGGGGTTTTTCAAATAGAATGTGTGATATCGCTGAATATCTCGATCAAATCTCTTAATGAGAAATATAAAGGACGAGACCAATCTTAATCAAAAAAAAGTATTGCTTAGGTTAGATTTAAACGTTCCATTAAATAATGGAAAAATTACTGATACAACTCGAATAGATAAAATTTTACCTACTATTAACTTTTTATTAAAAAGTAACACTAAGGTTATAATACTGTCTCATGTTGGTAGACCTAAAGGTAAAGTTGTAAATGAGCTTTCTCTTAAACCGATATGTGAAAGTCTAAAAAATAAATTAAACCAAGATATAAGGCTCATTTCCAAAAATATAAAAAAAATTAAATCTACCGACCTATTTGATGCTAATAATGAAAAAATTGTAATACTGGAAAATCTTAGATTTTATGAAGAGGAAGAAAAAAATGACAATGTGTTTGCAAGACATTTAGCAAGTCTAGCTGACATTTATGTTAATGATGCTTTCTCATGCTCACATAGAGCACACGCCTCAATTTTTGAAATCACTAAATTCATTCCTTCATACGCTGGCCTTCAATTGAATCTAGAAATTGATGCTTTAAGCAAGATTACCTCTGAGATTAAAAAACCTATAACCTGTATTATTGGTGGTTCCAAGATATCAACTAAGATCAATGTTATTAAAAATTTAATACCTAAATTTGATAATATTATAATTGTTGGAGGAATGGCTAATAACGTACTCAAATTCAAAGGTCATAATATTGGTAAATCTATTCAAGAAGATAATTGTGATAAAATAATAGAAGAAATTTTTTCACTTTCAATAAAAAAAAATTGCAAGATAATTTATCCTGAAGATGTCACTGTAGGAAAAGACTTAAATGGATCAGCGCAAATAAAAGAGTTAAACGATGTTTCTGAAAATGAGTTAATTTTGGACATTGGTCCTAAATCAATAAAGAATATTAACAATATTATTGAAGAAAGTAACACTATTTTATGGAATGGTCCCGCTGGTTACTTTGAAAACCCAAGTTTTGCTAAAGGGAGTTTAGAAATTATGAAAAAAATTGTTGAAAAAAATAAAGCTAATACTATTTATTCAGTAGCGGGAGGTGGAGATACAGTTGCTTTATTAAATAGTGTGGGTGCGGTTAATAATTTTGATTTTGTTTCAACTGCTGGTGGGGCTTTTTTAGAATATCTTGAAGGAAAAGAGCTTCCTGGTATAAAAGCTTTAAATTAATATGTCTGAATTAAATAAAATTGCTTTAAAAGTTTTGTCAAATGGTAAGGGTATACTTGCGGCTGATGAAAGTACTGGAACCATGACTAAGAGACTTGAAGCTATAAATGTTCCATCGTCTTCTAAAAATAGACTTTTATTTAGAGAAACCCTTTTCTCTTCTGAGGGAATGAAAAATTATATTGGTGGGGTAATTTTGTATGATGAAACAATTAAACAAACTTCAAATTCAAATAAAACTATACCCGATCTAATCTCTTCTTCCGGTGCTGTTCCTGGAATAAAAGTAGATACTGGTGCAAAAGTTTTAGCAGGCTCACCTGAAGAAAAAATTACAGAAGGCCTAGATGGCTTAAGAGAAAGACTAAAAGAATACTACAAGCTTGGAGCTAGATTTACGAAGTGGAGAGGAGTTTATAATATTTCAAATAAGTACCCAAGTAAATTGTCAATTCACTCAAATGCTCATGCTCTTGCAAGATACTCTGCACTCGTTCAAGAGTGTGGAATGGTTCCAATAGTAGAACCAGAAGTTTTGATGGATGGAAACCATTCAGCAGAAGATTGTTTTAACAAAACTTCAGAAGTTATTAAAAAATGTTTTGAGGAATTAATACTTAATAAAATCGATTTAACTGGAATAATATTAAAACCAAATATGATTCTACCAGGAAATAAATCTGGTGAAGAATTATCAAGTGAAGAAGTTGCCAAACTCACTTTAAAATGTCTTAAAGAAAATGTACCAACAAGTGTACCAGGAATTGCTTTTTTATCAGGAGGTCAAACAGAAATACAGGCAACTGAAAATTTAAACTTGATCAATAAAAACAACGATACGAATTTTATTATGACCTATTCATATGGAAGAGCTTTGCAACAAAGCGCACTTAAATTTTGGTCAAAAGATATTAAAAATATCAATGGTACTCAAAGAATCTTCAACCACAGGGCTAATATGTGCACACTTGCGGCTCAAGGCAAATGGTCAGCAGAACTTGAAGCAAAATAAAATAGACAAGAAATTTGTTTATTTAATTTCCCCAAACAAAATAAAGGATGAAAATTTTTATATTAATTTAGCTCTTATATTAAGCTCAGGAAAGGTAAGTTTCTTTCAGTTAAGACTTAAAAAAGAAACAAATCTAAATAAACTGATTATTGGTAAAAAAATTAGGAAAATTTGCAAGAAATATAAAGTTAAATTCTTAATTAACGATGATCCTCTACTTGCTAAAAAACTTAATGCAGACGGTTGTCATTTAGGTCAAAAAGATATGGATCTGATAAAAGCCAGAAAAATATTAAAGAATAAAATTATTGGTATCACTTGTCATAATTCTATTAATTTAGCAAAGAGAGCTATTGAGGCTGGTGCTGATTATTTAGCTTTTGGAGCGTTTTATGCGTCTAAAACTAAAATAGTTAAATATAGAGCTAGTTTAACAATATTAAAATCTGTTAAAAAAATAACATCTCTGCCAATAGTGGTCATTGGTGGCATAAAGCTTAATAATTATAGAAAACTTTTATTGAATAAAGCTAACTTTTTAGCTATTTCAGGCTACATTTGGAATAATAAAAAATACAAACCATTAGAAGCTATTAAAAAATTAAAATGAAATTATACGCAAGTGAAATTAGAGTTGGCATGTTAATTGAATACAAAAATGATCTTTGGCAAGTTCTAAAAACACAACACGTTAAGCCTGGTAAAGGTGGTGCATTTGCACAAGTTGAAATGAAAAGTGTAAATAAAAATACAAAATTAAATGAAAGATTTAGATCAAGTGAATCTGTGGAAAAAGCATCACTAGATGAAACAAAATTTAATTATCTTTATGATGATGAGACAGATTATCATTTTATGAACCCCAAGTCATATGAACAAATTAATATTAAGAAAGAGGTTGTTGGTGACAAGGGTAAAATGCTGACAGAAAACTTAGAGGTAAGCATAAGCTTTTACAACGAAGAGCCGCTAATGGTAGGGTTACCAAATCAAGTCACATGTACAATTGAAACAACCGATGTAGCACTTAAGGGTCAAACAGTTTCCTCTTCTTATAAGCCTGCAACTTTAGACAATGGAATAAATATTCAAGTACCTCCCTTTATTGATAGTGGTGATAAAGTCATAATTGATACAAGAACTATGGAATATATAAAAAAAATATAAATCTTATGCAATCAATATCAGCTAATCTAAATATTATGATAAAGGCTGCTGAAAAAGCTTCTAGAGCTTTAATTAGAGATTTTGGAGAAGTAGAAAAGTTACAAGTTTCAATCAAAGGTCCAACTGACTTTGTTTCAAATGCTGATTTAAAAGCAGAAAAAATAATTATTGAAGAATTAAAAAAAGCAAGACCTTACTATTCCATTATCAGTGAAGAAGATGGTTCTGAAGAAAATAAAGATAAAAATAATACTTGGATTATAGATCCTATAGATGGTACCACAAATTTTTTACATGGTGTTCCCCACTTTGCAATATCAATCGCACTAAAATCTGGAGATGAAATAGTTTCAGGATTAATTTATGATCCAATAAAAGATGAGATGTTCTATGCTGAAAAAGAAAATGGTGCTTTTTTTAATAACCAAAGGATTAGAGTTTCAAAAAAAAGGGATCTTAATAGCTGCTTATTTGCTACAGGGGGTTCATCCAAAAATGAAGTTGATTTACCTTTAAGAAAATCTGGAAGTGCAGCACTTGATATAGCCTACGTTGCAGCCGGAAGATATGATGGTTATTTTCAAAATGATCTTAATTTATGGGATATAGCAGCGGGTATAATAATTTTAAAAGAGGCCGGTGGGATGATTAATGAAATAAACCTATCTCAAAATCAAAACATCAAAATAAGAGCTTCTAGCATGGCAATTAATGACAAAATGCTTGAAAAATTAAAGAACTTTTAATTGTTTTATAAAATTCTTTTGCTATAAGTCACGATATGAAAAAAGACATACACCCAAACTACCATACCATAAAAGTAGAGATGACTGATGGAACTCAATTTGAAACAAGATCAACTTGGGGAAAAGAAGGAGAGGTCCTAAAATTAGAGATTGATCCAAAATCACACGCTGCTTGGACAGGTGGAAAGCAAAAATTAATGGATAAGGGTCGTGTTAGTAAATTCAATAAGAAATTCCAAAACTTCAGATCAGAAAAAAAGGATTAAATGTCAAACGTACCATTGATGCCAATGGCGACCGCTGTTTGGCTAGTAGAAAATACAACTCTTACATTCAAACAAATTTCAAAATTTTGTAATTTGCATGAAGTAGAGGTTCAAGGCATTGCAGATGGTGAAGTTGCAAAAGGGATAATGGCTTATAATCCAATTATATCTGGCCAACTCACTAGAGAAGAAATTGAACTAGCATCAAAAAATGAAAATAAAGACCTACAAATAAAAAATACTGATATTGAAATATCAACTGAAGATAAAAAAGTTAAAAAATATATTCCATTATCCAAAAGACAGGATAAACCAGATTCTGCTTTATGGTTAATTAGATACCATTCACTTTTAAAAGATTCTCAAATAGCAAAATTAGTTGGAGTGACTAAAAGTTCAGTAACCTCAATTAAAAATAAAAGTTACTGGAACTATAATAATTTAAACCCTAAAGATCCTGTTGCATTGGGTCTTTTTTCTCAAAAAGACTTAATTGAAGCTATTGAAAAAGCTGAAAGAAGAATAAAAAGAGAAAAAAAAGAAAAAGAAAAAGCAAGACAATCAAGAGAAGTTTCAAACAATGAATAAATTTAATAGACATCAAAATTTTATAATGATAATCACTCACCTTTAGAAATATTTATGAAAATAGAAGTTAAAGATAACAATATTGAACAAGCGCTAAGAGTTCTAAAAAGAAAACTACAACGTGATGGATTCTTTAAGGTTGTAAAACTAAAGAGTGTTTATGAAAAACCCTCTGAAAAGAAAAAAAGAATTTTACAAGAAAATATTAAAAGAGTTAAAAAGCTTAATAAACTTAAAAATAGAATTTAAATATACCGCGGGGTGGAGCAGTCTGGTAGCTCGTCAGGCTCATAACCTGAAGGTCGGCGGTTCAAATCCGTCCCCCGCAACCAAAATCAGCTAAATTTTAAACCTTGATTTTTTACTATCAACTAAAAAAGCTTTAATTGTTTCTTTAGTTAGTTGATCAAAAGTTTTTCCAAAGTTTTCTATTTTTTCAATAGTTGTTGGTGGGATAGTAATAATATGACAGCCTAATTGCTTTGCTTGTAAATAATTATAAGGCTCTCTAACACTCGCCCAGAGTATCTCAACATTTTTAAATTTTTTTGCCATTTTTATGCTTCTTTTAAATTCTGGAACTGGGTCCTTACCAGCATCAGCTGCTCTACCTGCAAATATTGAAATTATAACTTTAGTTTTCTTGTTGATTAATTTAAGAATTTTTTCTGTCTGTTTAGCGCTATATATTGCAGTAATATTAAGTTTAATATCTAAATTATTAAGCTCTTTAATAATTTTACCCATAAAAATACCCTTGGAATTGACAACTGGTATTTTTACATAAACATTCTTTCCCCAGGTATTAATCTGAAGGGCTTGCTTTTTCATCTCTTTATATTCGTCAGCAAACACCTCTAATGAAACAGGTTTATTATTACAAATTTTTAATATTTTTTCTGAATAAGATTTATAATCTTTTGCCCCTGCTTTTCTCATTAAACTTGGGTTAGTTGTAAAGCCTTTAACAATCTTTTTTTTATTAAATTTTTTAATTAAGTCTAGTTCTGCAATATCGCAAAATATTTTAGTTTTCATTAATTTAAAGATTTTTAGTTATATCTTCAGTCATTTTTTTAGCATCTGCAAATAACATTAAAGTATTTTCTTTGTAAAATAAATCATTATCAATGCCAGCATATCCGGGGGATAAGCTTCTTTTTACAAATAGTACGGATTTGCATTTTTCAACATCCAAAACTGGCATTCCATAGATTGGACTTTGTGGGTCATTTTTTGCAGCAGGATTAGTTACATCGTTTGCACCTATCACAAACGCTACATCTGCATTAGCAAAATCATTATTTATCTCTTCTAATTCAAAAACTTCATCATAGGGCACATTGGCTTCAGCTAATAATACATTCATGTGTCCTGGCATTCTTCCTGCCACTGGGTGAATAGCATAAGAAACTTTAATATCATTTTTCTTAAGTGTATCTACCATCTCTCTTAATGCATGCTGTGCTTGAGCCACCGCCATTCCATAGCCTGGAACAATTATAACTGATGATGCATTTTTCATTAAAAAAGCTGCGTCTTCTGCATTTCCACTTTTAACGGGTCTATGTTCCTTACTTTCAGAAGATGCGGATTGTTCTGTTGCACCAAACCCACCCAATATAACATTAAAGAAAGAACGGTTCATACCTTTACACATTATATAGGATAAGATTGCACCTGAAGAGCCTACAAGGGCACCTGTTATAATCAATGCACTATTTTCTAAGGTAAACCCTATTCCCGCTGCAGCCCAACCCGAGTAAGAATTTAACATGGAAATTACTACTGGCATATCTGCTCCACCAATTGGGATAATTAATAAAAACCCTATCAAAAATGAAACTGCTAATAATATCCAAAAAAAATTAGGAGACTGCGTTGAACACAATAAGTAGGTTAAAATTATAATTGAAATCAATAATAAGGCATTAAACAAATGCTGCCCTTTAAAAGTTATTGGCGAACCAGACATTATTCCTTGAAGTTTTAAAAAAGCAATTATTGAACCTGAAAATGTTATAGCTCCAACAGCAGCTCCTATTGACATCTCAATTAAGCTTGCAAGTTTTATGCTTCCTGGAGACCCGAGATTAAAAGCTTCTGGGTTTAAAAAAGCTGATATTGCAACAAATACAGCTGATAATCCTACCAGACTATGAAACCCTGCTACTAATTCTGGCATAGCAGTCATTGGTATTTTATAAGCTATGAATGCTCCAATCAATCCACCTATTAATAAAAAGATTAGCACATAGATCAATCCGCTAGAAAAACTTCCCACAGATAAGAAAGTAACTGTAATGGCAATTGTCATCCCAAAAATTCCAAAAAAATTACCTTGCCTTGAAGTTTCAGGCGATGAAAGACCCCTTAATGCTAATATAAATAAAACACCTGATACTAAATAAAAAATTGCTGATAAATTCGCTGACATTATTGTTTATCTTTCTTCTTTTTTTTATACATTTGAAGCATTCTTTGGGTGACTAAAAATCCTCCAAATATATTAACTGCAGCAAGTGATATCGCTAAAAAACCCAGAACATTAGAGGTTGTTAAAACATTATCTGAATTTCCAGCTAAGCCTGCAATTATAGCTCCTACAATGATTACTGAGGATATCGCATTAGTAACTGACATTAATGGTGTGTGCAAAGATGGTGTTACACTCCATACCACATAATATCCTATAAAAATTGACAGAATGAATATGCTTAATCTAAATATAAAAGGGTCTATTTCCATAACTTTATTTTATTAGTGTTTTTTCAATTATTTCGTCTTCTAAATTAATATTGATTTTTTTATTTTCTTTATCATATAAATTTGACACAAAATTAAATACATTTTTTGAGTATAAGTTTGAAGCTGAAACAGAGAGTTTATTAAGAATATTTTTTTCACCCATAATCTTTACACCATTTTTAATTATTATTTTATCAACTTCAGTGAACTCTGAGTTTCCTCCTTGAGCTGCAGCTAAATCATAAATAACAGAGCCTGATTGCATATTTTCAATCATTGGGCCTTTAATAATTAATGGAGCTTTTTTACCTGGAATTAAAGCGGTACATATCACAATATCAATTTTTTTTAAAGTTTCTGCCAACAGATCTTCTTGTTTTTTTTTAAACTCATCAGATGCTTCTTTTGCATACCCACTTTCTGTCTCAAGATTTTCAGATCCTTCAATAGATAAAAATTTTCCACCTAAACTTTCAACTTGTTCTTTCGAGGTAATTCTTACGTCTGTTGCAAACACAATCGCTCCCATTCTTTTTGCAGTTGCAATTGCTTGAAGGCCCGCAACACCCGCACCTACCACTAATACTTTTGCTGCTGGAATTGTGCCTGCGGCAGTCATCATCATTGGTATTGCTTTTTCAAAATTTGAGAATGACTCTATTACAGCTTTATAACCAGCAAGATTGGCTTGTGAAGAAAGGATGTCCATCGATTGTGCTCTAGTTATTCTAGGAAGCATTTCTAAAGAAAAAATATTAATATTTTTTTTAGATAAATTTTCTATTTTTTCTTTATTAGTGTAAGGATTAAATGCTCCAACTAGTGTTTGATTTTCTTTTAAATTTGAAAGATTTTCATCAGACAATAAACCCAGCTGCACAATGATATCGGCCGTGTTTAAAATTTCATTATTATTAGAAACTTCAACACCTAATTCTTTATAATCACTATCTTTAAATCCCAAGTGTTCACCATATTTTTCAGCTATGGTAATTTCAAGACCAAGTGCTTTATATTTTTTTGCAATCTCAGGGGTGATTGCAATTCTTTTTTCTATATTTTGATTTTCTAAAACTGAAGCGATTCTCATAGAGTTGACTCTATAGTAGGAATATGGCCATTAAAACTAAAACAGTTATTACAGCGACAGTTCCCCACAATACAAATTTTGTAAAATTGCTCCATGTATCCTTATGGTTTTGATTGTCCATAAAAATTACTTTTGTCTTGCTTTGAATTTTGGGTTTGTTTTATTGATTATGTAAACTCTACCTCTTCTTCTAACTAATTTAGAATTAAGGTCTCTTTTTTTAAGTGATTTTAATGAGCTTTTTATTTTCATAATTTTTTTTTAGCCGGCAATGTCCTACTCTTCCGTGTCTTAAGACAAAGTACCATTGGCGCTGAAGGGCTTGACTTCCGAGTTCGGAATGGGATCGGGTATAACTCCTTCGCAATAATCACCGGCAGAGGTCTTTTATCAAGATTTTGTTATTTGTAAACCTATTTAATTAGATATATTTAAGCTTAATAGCAATATATTTAAGCTTTTTTAAGCAGGCCAATGCATATGCATAAATAGAAAAAGTAATACTTGCTATCAAGACTGCAAATAAAATGTCAAATTATTCTATTTAGGATTAAAATTTAACTAGTAATAAAGTATTTTTTTGCACTAAGAAATATTTTTTAAAAAATTTGACACATAATCTTTTAAATCTATTTTACCAAAACGTTTATGAACTTTATTGGATAAATGTATACTTACCACAGAAGAAGAAAATCTTTCACCGTCTCTTTTGGATAAATATTTAATTGGTTGCTTAAACATTTTTGCTACATCTAAAATACTATAGGTTTTTTTATTAGATATAGAGTAATGAAGACATTTTTTAACACTCCATGCTTCCATGCAAACTTCTATTGTGTCATCTATATGGGTGAATTTTCTTGACTGAGTTCCTGGTTTAACAACTGTTATATTTTTATTATCTAGTTTGCTTTTTTCAAATATTCCAATTACTGTTGCCATATCTCCTTCACAAATTTGGTTTGGTCCATAAACATTATAAAAATAAATTACCTCATACTTAAAATTGAACCAGTTTTTTAAATTTTCTAATAATTCCAGATTTTTTGATTTAGTAAAAGAATATGGTGATAAATCTTTATCCTTCCCTTTGTTGCCTAAACTTGCGGAGGTGGCTGAGTAAATTAATTTAATCTTATTTTTAAGACAAAAAAGGAAAGTGGCCTCTGTACCTCTTACATTGGAGTCAAAGCATTGACTGTATTTTTTAAAGCTTTGGTAGATTCTTGAAAATTCTCCAAAGTGAAAAATTGTATGAATTTTTTTTTTATAGCTTTTGAGTAAATAATTAATGTTGATGGTGCTGCCATTAATATATTTAACCCTCTTATCTTTAATGTTATTTTTTTTTTCTCCACTTGAATAGTCGTCAATACTTAAAATTTTGAAATTTGTTTGAGTTAATAATTTTTTTATTAAGTTGGACCCTACAAACCCAGCTCCACCTGTCACTACTATCAAATCTTTTTTCATGAGCTCTTATTATAGTCGTATGTAAAATATCAAGTAAACTAAAAAATAAAATTTTGCTGAACCTTTTTAATTCAATCTTGAGATGAGTTTACTATTAAATGTGATTAATTTAAGTAAAAAAACCCCAACTGTTTAGGCTGGGGTTATAAAATAAAATATCAATTATCTTTAAAATTATTTAAAAATTTTTTTCAGTGCATAAATCAAGCCAATTGAGCTATTAGTACTGGTCAGCTACACGCATTACTGCGCTTCCACATCCAGCCTATCAACGTGGTGGTCTACCACGGCTCTATAGGAAGAACTAGTTTTGAGGTGAGTTTCCCGCTTAGATGCTTTCAGCAGTTATCTCTTCCATACTTAGCTACCCTGCACTGCGGCTGGCGCCACAACAGGTCCACCAGTGGTATGTTCAACCCGGTCCTCTCGTACTAGGGTCAACTCCTCTCAATTCTTCTACACGCATAGCAGATAGGGACCGAACTGTCTCACGACGTTCTGAACCCAGCTCACGTACCACTTTAATTGGCGAACAGCCAAACCCTTGGGACCTGCTCCAGCCCCAGGATGTGATGAGCCGACATCGAGGTGCCAAACACTGCCGTCGATATGAGCTCTTGGGCAGTATCAGCCTGTTATCCCCGGCGTACCTTTTATCCGTTGAGCGATGCCCCTTCCACTCAGAAGCACCGGATCACTATGACCGACTTTCGTCTCTGCTCGACTTGTCAGTCTCACAGTCAGGCAGGCTTATGCCATTGCACTCTACGAACGATTTCTGACCGTTCTGAGCCTACCTTCGCACGCCTCCGTTACTATTTGGGAGGCGACCGCCCCAGTCAAACTACCCACCATACAATGTCTCGCTGCCGGATGACGGCTAGCGGTTAGATGTCAAGAAAAACAAAAGAGGTATTTCACTGGTGACTCCACAAAAACTGACGTCTTTGCTTCAAAGTCTCCCTCCTATGCTAAATATGTTTTTCCTAACACCAATGTAAAGTTGCAGTAAAGGTGCACGGGGTCTTTCCGTCTAACTACGCGAACTCCGCATCTTCACGGAGAATTCAATTTCACTGAGTTGATGTTGGAGACAGCGGAGAAATCGTTACGCCATTCATGCAGGTCGGAACTTACCCGACAAGGAATTTCGCTACCTTAGGACCGTTATAGTTACGGCCGCCGTTTACTGGGGCTTCAGAAGTTAGCTTGCACCAACCGCATTAACCTTCCAGCACCGGGCAGGCGTCAGACCCTATACATCCACTTACGTGTTAGCAGAGCCCTGTGTTTTTGATAAACAGTCGCTTCTCCCTGGCTTGTGCCACCCTTCCATAGTTGCCTACAAAAGGGTCTTCCTTATCCCGAAGTTACGGAAGCATTTTGCCGAGTTCCTTCAACATCATTCTCTCAAGCGCCTAAATATACTCTATTAATCTACCTGTGTCGGTTTCGGGTACGGTCTTAATGATGGAGCTATTTCTTGGGACCCCTTCGCGGCAAGTTCAATCCATTAAGAACTCACAACTTACAGAATCCGTCACTACCATCAGGTCAAGGAATATTAACCTTGTTTCCATCGACTACGGCTTTCGCCCTCGCCTTAGGTGCCGACTAACTCTACGCGGATTAACCTTGCATAGAAACCCTTAGATTTTCGGCGACGAAGTTTTTCACTTCGTTTATCGTTACTTATGTCAGCATTCGCACTTCTGATACCTCCAGGATCCCTCACGGGTATCCCTTCGCAGGCTTACAGAACGTTCCGCTACCCCTTACAAAGTTCGAGAACTTTGTAAAGCCACAGATTCGGTACATGATTTTAGCCCCGTTACATCTTCGGCGCAGAAACTCTATTAGACCGGTGAGCTGTTACGCTATCTTTAAAGGATGGCTGCTTCTAAGCCAACCTCCCGGCTGTTATGGAATTTCCACATCCTTTCACACTTAATCATGATTTTGGGACCTTATCTGGTGGTCTGGGCTCTTTCCCTCTCGACCATGGACCTTAGCACCCACAGTCTGTCTGCCGAAGAACAATGTCTAGCATTCGGAGTTTTATTAGGTTTGGTAAGAATCTCTTCCCCCTAGCCCATTTAGTGCTCTACCTCTAAACATCTATTTATTCGACGCACTACCTAAATAGTTTTCGCGGAAAACCAGCTATCTACGAATTTGGTTGGCCTTTCACCCCTTACCACAAGTCATCCAAAGACTTTTCAACGTCAACTGGTTCGGTCCTCCGGTTGGTGTTACCCAACTTTCAACCTGCTCATGGTAAGCTCATTCGTTTTCGGGTCTAATTCATTAAACTAATCGCCCTATTAAGACTTGCTTTCGCTGCGCCTACACCTAGATGGCTTAAGCTTGCTTAATAAATTAAGTCACTGACCCATTATACAAAAGGTACGCCCTCACCCTAAAAAGGGCTCGGACTGATTGTAGGCATGCAGTTTCAGGTTCTATTTCACTCCCCTAATAGGGGTTCTTTTCACCTTTCCCTCACGGTACTAGTTCACTATCGGTCACTGAAGAGTATTTAGGCTTAGAGGGTGGTCCCCCTATATTCGAGCAAGATTTCTCGTGTCCCGCTTTACTCAAGAATTTTGTTAAACATTACTCATACGGGACTATCACCCTCTATGGTTAGCATTTCCAAACTATTCAAATTTTTTTAACAAAACTACTGGCCTACTCCGCGTTCGCTCGCCACTACTAACGGAATCTCAATTGATTTCTTTTCCTCTGGTTACTTAGATGTTTCAGTTCTCCAGGTTGTCTCTTTAAACCTATGTATTCAGTTTAAAGTACCACATAAAGTGGTGGGTTTCCCCATTCGGAAATTTTCGGATCAAAGCTTACATACAGCTCCCCGAAACTTATCGCAGTATATCACGTCCTTCATCGGCTTTCAGTGCCAAGGCATCCACTACACGCCCTTAAACGCTTGATTTATGCACAGAAAAAAATTCTTTTAAAAGAAAATTAATCCATGTTGTGATCAAATTTTTATTTTGAACATTAAATAATAACTTTTAATGTTCGGATATAGATATTGATATAAATTATTTTTATTTACTATTTTAATAACTAAATGTTTCCTGGTGGAGGATACAGGGATCGAACCTGCTACCTCCTGAATGCAAATCAGGCGCTCTCCCAGATGAGCTAATCCCCCATTTAGGTTTTTGGTGGGCCGAGAAAGACTCGAACTTTCGACCCCACCCTTATCAAGGGTGTGCTCTAACCAACTGAGCTACCGGCCCTACAAGAAGGAAACATTACTTTAAGAAGAGAAATGAGGACGGTCAACATTACCGATGTATATTATTTAGAGTGAAATTTTACTTTCACTCATCCTTAGAAAGGAGGTAATCCAGCCGCAGGTTCCCCTACGGCTACCTTGTTACGACTTCACCCCAGTCGCTGACTATACCGTGGTCAAGGGTTTAAAACCTTGCCTTAAGGTAGAACCAACTCCCATGGTGTGACGGGCGGTGTGTACAAGACCCGGGAACGCATTCACCGTGGCACGCTGATCCACGATTACTAGTAATTCCAGCTTCATGCACTCGAGTTGCAGAGTGCAATCCGAACTGAGGCATCTTTTCGGGATTTGCTTAACGTTGCCGTTTTGCTTCCTGTTGTAGATGCCATTGTAGCACGTGTGTAGCCCAACACGTAAGGGCCATGAGGACTTGACGTCATCCCCACCTTCCTCCAGCTTATCACTGGCAGTTCTTTCAGAGTGCCCAACTTAATGATGGCAACTAAAAGTGAGGGTTGCGCTCGTTGCGGGACTTAACCCAACATCTCACGACACGAGCTGACGACAGCCATGCAGCACCTGTGTTTCGTCCGGCCGAACCGAAAACTCTAATCTCTTAGAGTCGCGACGAACATGTCAAGTGTTGGTAAGGTTCTGCGCGTATCTTCGAATTAAACCACATGCTCCACTACTTGTGCGGGTCCCCGTCAATTCATTTGAGTTTTAACCTTGCGGTCGTACTCCCCAGGCGGTGTGTTTATCGGTTTCCCTGCGACACTGAAAATAAATTTCCAACGTCTAACACACATCGTTTACGGCATGGACTACGAGGGTATCTAATCCTCTTCGCTACCCATGCTTTCGTTCCTCAGTGTCAGTAATGATCCAGAAAGCTGCCTTCGCAATTGGTATTCTTTCTAATATCTACGAATTTCACCTCTACACTAGAAATTCTGCTTTCCTCTATCATACTCTAGCTGAAAAGTTTTGATGGCAGTTCCAGAGTTAAGCTCTGGGATTTCACCACCAACTTTTTCAACCACCTACGAACTCTTTAAGCCCAGTAATTCCGAACTACGCTAGGTCCCTTCGTATTACCGCGGCTGCTGGCACGAAGTTAGCCGGACCTTCTTATTCGGGTACAGTCATTTTCTTCCCCGACGAAAGAGCTTTACAACCCAAAGGCCTTCTTCACTCACGCGGCATCGCTGCATCAGAGTTTCCTCCATTGTGCAAGATTCCCCACTGCTGCCTCCCGTAGGAGTTTGGGCCGTGTCTCAGTCCCAATGTGGCTGATCATCCTCTCAAATCAGCTATTGATCATAGTCTTGGTAGGCCATTACCCTACCAACAAACTAATCAAGTGCGGGCTCATCCAATGGTGCATAAAGCTTTCTCCGTAAAGACTTATCCGGTATTAGCACAAGTTTCCTCGTGTTATTCCAGGCCAAAGGGTAGATACCCACATGTTACTCACCCGTCTGCCACTAAGTATTGCTACTTCGTTCGACTTGCATGTGTTAGGCGTGCCGCCAGCGTACGTTCTGAGCCATGATCAAACTCTCAAGTTAAAAAACGGCGCACACTAGCTTCATATATAAATTGTAAGAATACAATCCATACGATTTTGAAGTGTGTACGACAAATTTTGGTAACCTTAACCGTCCACACTTCTCTTCTTAAATTTTTACTTTTTAAATAGCTAATTGGGTTTAAAAACGCCCAATAATCCTCACTAATCTATTGTTTAAACAATAATTTTATTGAGAAAGTGTGGTGCTTATAAGCTAAAATAAAAGTAAATCAAGCATTTAGCATTTAAATAAATGAAAAAATACTTAGTAAATACAAGGTTTTTTTTGATTTTTGCTCATTACTAAATTAATAATTAAAAATTCCAGATGATATTTAGTTTAAATAATATAATAAAATTGGTTAAGAGAAATATTGAATTCCTCTTTCTTCTTCTATTGCTATTAATTACTATCGCTAGCACTACATTTTATAATAATAATAAAATATCAATTAATGAAGATTATAAAGAAGTAATAAATAATATCTACTTTCAAAAAAGTGTTAATCAAATTTTTGATAATTTAAAGCCACGATATAAAAATATAGATCATAAAATTTCGAGCGGTGAAACATTTGATAAAATACTAAATAACTACTCTATTTCAGCTGAAGAAATTATAGAAATTAAAAAAAATTTAAATTCAGATTATAATTTAAATAACCTTAAAACTAATCTTGATATAAAATTTACAATTGATCAGTCAAACAATAAAAAAATTACCTCTTTTTTGTTTCCAATATCGAGAACTGAAAAGATTAAATTAACTAAAAATTTAGATACAGGTTTATTTGAAAAAAAAATAATCATTACAAATTTAAATAAAAAGATTATTTTTAAAGAAGGAAAAATTACACAGAGCTTATATAGAACTGCAGTTGATTTGAATGTTCAGCCTAATATAATTATTGAGTTTGCAAGGATTTATGGTTTCCAAGTTGATTTTCAAAGAGATATTAGAAAAAATGATAATTTTCAGATTATGTATGAAGTATTTGAGGATGATAATGGCAAAGTATTTGAAACGGGAAATGTTATTTTTGCAGATCTTAAATTAAGTGGAACAAATAATTCTTTATATTATTTTGATAAAAAAGGAAGTGAAGGACACTATGATAAAAATGGAAAGAGTGTTGAGAAGGCATTAATGAAAACACCTATTAATGGTGCAAGACTTTCTTCTTCATTCGGAATGAGAAAACATCCCATTGATGGCTATAATAAAATGCATAGAGGAACTGATTTTGCAGCACCAATGGGCACACCTATAATGGCATCTGGTAGTGGTGTTATTACTAGAGCTAGATGGTGTGGTGGTGGTGGCAATTGTGTGAAGATAAAACATAACTCAACATATGAAACTATCTACGCTCATATGAAAAATTTTGCACGCGGAATAAAAGAAGGCTTGAGAGTTAAACAAGGTCAAATAATTGGATATGTTGGATCAACTGGAAAATCGACAGGACCACATTTACATTATGAAGTGATTAAAAACGGAAAAAAAATTAACTCCCAAAAATTAAAGTTACCTTCTGGAAAAACTCTAAAAAGTAAAGAGAGAAAAATATTTGAAGTTACAAAAATTAAGTTAGATGTTTTAAAATCAGAATTAATTATTGGATTAAATTAAATTGCAGCAGGTTTTTTTTCTGCAGTCTTTTTTTCAGTAGTCTTTACAACCCTTTTAACTTCAGGCTTTAGAACTGTTTTGTTAACAGTTTCTAATTCTGTTTTAAATGGTTTTTCAACTTTAACTTCAGGCTCAATCGGCTTAACCACCTCTACTGGAGAAGAATTAACTCTTGCCATTCTAAGACTTTCTTGCTCATTTTGAACTCTCGTAAAATGATCTGCATGTTGAAAGTAATTTTCAGATAAAACTCTATCTTCATTAGTAAGAGCTTCTCTAGCCATATCATTATATTTTTCAATCAGTTTTGAGGCATTGTGATTATTTCTACCTGGGACTTTCCTTTGAAAATTATCATTGTTAGAAAATTTTGACCCTTCGTTATTGCTTCTAAAAGGAGGTCTTCTATTATTATTGCTTCTAAAGGGAGGTCTTCTATTATTATTACTTCTAAATGTTACCATATTTTTATTTTTTAATTTAAATTTTAGTGCTGATTATACAGCGATCATTATTTCCATAATCTCTTATGGCCTTGTTTACGTAGAACCCTTCTTCTCTTAGTATTTTTTTAACTTTATTTTTTTGATTAAATCCAATCTCTAAAATAAATTTTCCATTTTTCTTAATCAGAGTTTTTGCTTTATTAATAACTTTTCTGATTTTTGAAAACCCATCAAACCCACCACTTAAAGCTAACTTTGGTTCAAAGTTAATAACATCTTTTTCCAAATATTTTAAATTAAATAATTCAATATAAGGAGGGTTTGAAACAATAAGATCATATTTCCCTAATTTAAAATTGTCAACACTAGAATGAAAAAACTTTACTCTAGTTGTTAAGTTCAGTTGTTTTGCGTTGAGTTTACTTACATTTATACTTTTTTTAGAGATGTCTATTCCAGTTCCATAAAAATTAGGCCTCTCTTTTAGTATGGATAAAAGAATACATCCAGAGCCAGTTCCAATATCTAAAACCTGCAATTGTGAATCTTTTGAATAAATTTTTATAACTTGTTCTATTATTAACTCAGTATCAGGTCTTGGAATTAATACATTTTTATTAACAAAAAAATTATCCTTCCAAAACTCTTTTTTGTTTATCAGGTATGCAATGGGTTCCCCTTTTTTTCTTCTTTCAATTAAATTTTTAAATATCTTCGCCTGTTCTGAGTTTAAAAACTCTTTAGGGTTTAAAATGATATGTTTCTTATCTCTCTTAATGGAATTAGATAATAATATCTCACTATCAAGCTGAGGATTAGGAATTCTACTTTGTTTTAGGATACGTATTCCCTCATTTAGAGTATTTTCTATATTCATTTTAATTAAGATTACTCAATTTCTCTTCTTGCGCTTGTAGTGTTAGGCTTTCTACCATTTCATCAAAGGCCTCACCTTCTAAAAAAGCTTCAAGCTTGTGTAACGTTAGATTAATACGATGATCTGTTACCCTTCCTTGTGGAAAATTATATGTTCTAATTCTTTCAGAACGATCTCCAGTTCCTATTTTACTCTTCCTATCTTGTGATCTTTCACCTTCTATTCTTGATCTTTCAAGCTCATACAATCTTGATCTCAAAATTAACATTCCTTTTGCTTTATTTTTGTGTTGTGATTTTTGATCTTGTTGAGACACAGATAATCCAGTTGGAATATGAGTGATTCTGACAGCACTATCAGTTGTATTTACAGATTGTCCTCCTGGGCCACCAGCTCTAAAAACATCAATCCTTAGGTCTGAGTCATTTATCTTTATATCAACCTCTTCTGCTTCTGGTAAAACAGCTACTGTTGCAGCAGATGTATGAATTCTTCCTTGAGTTTCTGTATCTGGAACCCTCTGAACACGATGAACTCCACTTTCATACTTCAGTGTTGAATAAATATTTTTCCCCCTAATTGATGCAATGACTTCTTTAAGTCCACCTGCCTCACTCTGGGACATGCTTATTAATTCTAATTCCCATTTTTTTTGATGGCTAACCTTTTCATACATTTTAAAAAGGTCTGAAGCAAACAAACTTGCTTCTAAACCGCCCGTGCCAGCTCTAATCTCTATAATTGCGTTTTTTTTATCTGCCTCATCTTTAGGTAATAAGAATAACTTTAATTTCTTTTCTATTATTTCATTTTCTGACTTGAGGTCTTTTAATTCAGTTTCAGCCATTAGTTTAAACTCAGCATCACTATCAGTATCACCTAAAATTTTTTCTAAATCTATTTTGTCTTCTTCATATGAAAAATATTTTTTAGCATCATCTATTACATCATTTAAATCTGAATATTCTTTTGATTTTTCAGCAAAAAGTTTTTTATCTACGTCACCTGTTGATAACTCTTTCTCCAATAAAGAGTGCTTAGATATTAAATCTTCAATAGTTTTTAGAGGTATCATTATAATTTTTTATCAAGTTCAGCGGCTTTTTTTTCTACTTCGCTTACAACTTTTGATATTATGTCTTCTGATAAAACTTTTTCACTTTGAATACCAGATAAATAAAGCATATTATTCCCTTTTCCACCTCCTGTTATGCCTATGTCGGTCATTGCCGCTTCTCCCGGTCCATTAACTACACAGCCAATAATTGATAGAGTTAAAGAAGTTTTAATATGAGAAAGTTTTTCTTCTAGTGTTTTGACAGTATCAATTACTTGAAAAGCTTGTCTTGCACAAGATGGGCAGGATATAATTCGCACACCTCTATTTCTTAAATTAAGTGACTTTAATATTTCATTACCTATTTTAATTTCTTTAACTGGATCATCAGATAATGAAATTCTTATTGTATCGCCTATCCCATCCATCAAAAGTGATCCTAAACCTATTGAAGATTTAATACTCCCCGAAATAAAACTACCTGCTTCTGTAATTCCTAGGTGCAAAGGATAATCTGTAACTTTTGAAAGTTGACGATATGCAGCTATAGATAAAAAAACATCTGAAGATTTAACACTAATTTTAAAATTAAAAAAATCTTGGTCTTCTAGAATTTTGATATTTCTTTGTGCGCTCTCAACTAAGGCTTCAGGACATGGCTCTTTATATTTTTCTAAAATATCTTTTTCAAGCGAGCCCGCATTTACGCCTATTCTTATCGAGCAGTCATTATTTTTGGCTGCACTTAATACATCATGTATTTTTGATTTATCACCTATGTTACCTGGATTAATTCTTAAACATTTTGCACCATTTTCTGCAGCTTCAATGGCTCTTTTGTAATGAAAATGAATATCAGCAATTATTGGTACAGAAACATTCTTAGTAATTTCCTTAAGCGCCAAAGAAGATTCTTCATCTGGACAAGAAACTCTGACAAGGTCAGCACCCTCTTCGTGAATATCATTAATTTGTTTAATGGTTGCTTGAATGTCTGTGGTTAATGTATTTGTCATTGATTGAACAGAAATAGGATTATCTCCACCTATTTTTACATCACCAACATTTATAACCTTTGTTTTCTTTCTATGAATATCTCTAAATGGTCTTAAGCTCATTATTTAATCTAATTTAAATTCTTTATGAAGGGCAGCTATAGCTTTTTTTACATACTTGTTAGATATCAAAACTGAAATTTTTATTTCAGAAGTTGAAATAACCATAATATTAATTTTTTTTGATGCTAGCGCTTGAAACATTCTATAGGTAATTCCAGGCGTTGTAATCATGCCAACCCCTATAATTGATACTTTAGAAACATTACTATCTTGTGTGAATTTTCTAAAAGAGATTTTTTTATTTTGTTTTATAATTTTTTCGGTTTTTTTTAAATCTTCAGATTTAATAGTGAAAGTTAAGTCTGTTTCTTTGCTATTTAATGAAATATTTTGAACAACCATGTCTACATTTATTTGGTTAAGTGACAATGGTTTAAAAATAGAAGCTGCAACACCGGGCTTATCCTTAACACCAATCATTGTAACCTTGGCATCATTTTTTGTGGATGTAATTCCTGTTATAATTTGATCGCTAAAAGATTTTTTATTATTTGTTATTAAAGTTCCTTTCTTTTTTACAAATGAAGATTTAACTGAAAAGCTTATATTATTTAATTTAGCATCCTGTACAGATGTTGGCTGCATAACTTTTGCTCCTAGAGATGCCATTTCAAGCATTTCATCATAAGAAATTTTATCAATTTTTTTTGCTTTTAAATGACTTCTTGGATCTGTTGTGTATACACCATCTACGTCTGTATAGATATCACAAGCATCAGCATTAAAAAATTTTGCTAACATTATTGCTGAAGCGTCAGTTCCTCCTCTGCCTAATGTGGTAACTCTATCATCTGAATTGATTCCTTGAAAACCGGTAATAATTGGTATTCCACCTGATTTCATATAACTGAATATTTTATTTTTATTAATCGTGTTAATTCTTGATGAACTATATGGACCCTCAGTAATAATTGGCACCTGCCAAGACATCCAAGATCTAGCCCTAAACCCAAGATGCTTTAATCTGCCAGCAATTAATGCACATGCTGCTTGTTCGCCTGTAGATAGCAAAACATCATATTCGGCTGCATCAAAATTTTTACTCAATTCTTTTGTTTGTTTAATCAATTGATTGGTTGTCCCACTCATTGCAGAAGAGACCACAATTACTCCTAATTTTTTCTTTTTATAAGTGGCTATAATTTTAGCTACATTCTTAATTCTGCTTATATTTCCTACAGAAGTTCCACCAAATTTTAATACAACAGTTTTCATTGATAATTTTGTTTAATTAATATTGATAAAATACATCTTAATTGTTATGTCCACAAGTCATCTATTATGAATTCAATAAATAAAAAAGAAATAGAAAAATTTTCTAAAATTGCTGAAGAATGGTGGAATCCTAACGGAAAATTTAAACCTCTACATAATTTTAATCCTATAAGAATTAAATATATAAAAGAAAATATAATTCAAGATTTCAAAATTAAACCTTCAGAACAGCCATTAAAAAAAATTAACTTGCTGGATATTGGTTGTGGTGGTGGATTATTATCTGAGCCAATGTGTAGATTGGGGGCTAATGTACTTGGAATAGATGCTTCAACAAAGAATATTGAAGTTGCAAAATTTCATGCAAAAAAAAACAAGCTTAAAATAAACTATAAAGTTACATCACCAGAAAAATTAAAAACTAATATAAAATTTGATGTAATTTTAAATATGGAAATAGTTGAGCATGTTGAGAATATAGATTTTTTTATTAATGAGAGCGCAAAACTGTTAAAAAAAAATGGTATAATGTTTGTAGCAACTTTAAATAAAACTTTAAAGTCGTATGCATTCGCAATTATAGGAGCTGAATATATTTTAAAATGGCTACCTATAGGAACTCATGATTGGGAAAAATTTGTCAAACCTAATGATTTAATAAAAATTTCAGAAAAAAATAGTTTATCTCTAAAAAAATTAGATGGTATGAAATTTAATTTATTAGATAATAGCTGGAAAATAAGTAAGGACACATCTGTTAATTATATTGTTAAATTAAAAAAAAATTAATTTATATTATTTTTTATCCATGGTATTATTTCTGCTTGTATACCTTCCTCTTTTAATTCTTTAAGATCCTGTTTTGTTGTAGTGCCATAAATCCCTTTTGAAGCTTTTTTATTTTTATAATGAAGAGACCTTGCTTCATAAGCAAAATTTTCACCAACATAATCAAAATTTTTTTTAATAAATTCTTGATATTTTAAAATTGCTTTCTTTGTTTTTTTATATTTTTGAGTTTTATTATCGGCCTTAGAATTATTCTTTGGGATAAATACACTAGGTGACATTAAAGTTTTTTCTATACTTAATGAATTACAAGTATGACAGTTAATAAAATTTTTTTTTTTTAATCTCTCATATTCTTTAGAAGAAGAAAACCAGCTATCAAAAATAGTTTCACAATCTTTACAAATAAGTCTGTATTTGATCATGTAGTATAGTTAATGGTTAATATACTTAATTCAATATCCAATTAACTTCTATAATCAGCATTGATCTCTATATATTTTTTTGTCAAATCCATGGTGTAAACAGTAAAGTTTTTTAAACCCATATTAAGATTTATTGAAACATCTATTGATTGATTTTTCATATAATCTGCTACATCACTCTCTTTATAATTTTTTACAAGTTGTCCTTTTTCTATAATTTTTATTTTACCAAATTGAATTGATAGTTTTTTTAAATTTATATCAACGTTAGATTTACCAATAGCCATTATAATTCTTCCCCAATTTGGATCTTCACCTGCAATAGCTGTTTTAACAAGTTTTGAATTAGCAATAGAAAATGCAATTTTTTTAGCATCTTTATCATTTTTTGATTTAACAACATTAACTGTTATAAATTTACTGGCTCCCTCACCGTCTTTAACTATTCTTTTTGACAAGTTTAATAAAACGGAGTGTAAAGCTTTATCAAAGTTAACTATCTTTTTATCATTAATATTATTTATAATTGGATTTTTTACCTTACCAGTTGAAAAAATTGAGACCATATCATTTGTGCTTGTGTCACCATCACAAGTTATTGCATTAAAAGTTGTATCAATATTTTTTTTAAGCAATTTACTTAAGATGTCATTTGAAAGGTCTGCATCTGTAAAAATATAACCTAATGTGGTTGCCATATTTGGAAAGATCATTCCTGAACCTTTTGCTATTCCATAGATTTTAACTTTTGTATTTCCAATTTTGCACTCTTCCATTGCAAGCTTTGGTTTTAAATCAGTTGTCATGATACCTAGTGCAGCCTTCATCCAGATAAGCTTATTTTGAACATACTTAATTTTTTTAATCAATTCTGGTATATTCTTTTTTATTTTTTCAGCTGGATATTTTTCTCCTATTGTTCCTGTGCACCCAAAAAGAATTTCATTATCGGATATTTTTTTTGGATAATCCTCGTCTTTTTTTTGTTTTTCTGATAACTTGATGGATACCTCTTTTGCAATTTCTTTTAAACCTCTGTATCCATCTTTGCCTGTGAAAGCATTAGCATTTCTAGTATTGACTATAAGAGATTTTATTTTTTTACTTTTTATATTCAAGTTCCATTTTATATTTTCTGAAACTATTTTTGATTGTGTATAAACAGAGGCATAGTTTGCCCCATCTCTGAAATAGAACATAACCAAGTCATCTCTTGGTTTGGTATATAAATTTGCACAAATGGCTGATATGGAAACTCCATCTATATGCTCTAGATCTTGAAAGTCGTTCATTTTAGAGTTGAAAGTTTGAGTGTTTATAAAGTTTTTAAGGTTTAATGACATCTATTTAAAATTTTTATTTAATACTTATATTAAAAGTTATAATTAATTATATATCAAAAAAATCAGATGCTTAATCCTTTAAATTTTCTTTCAAAGTTCATTAAATCAAGCAATCAAAAAGAGCTTGATCGCATAGCTAAAATTGTTGAAAAGGTTAATTCTTATGAGGCTATAATTAAAGAGATTACCGATGAAGAGTTTCCTAAAAAAACAAATGAACTTAAAGAAAAGCTTAATGAGGGCAAAAGTGTCGACGATCTATTACCTGAAGCTTTTGCGCTCGTAAGAGAGGCATCAAAAAGGACCAGAAATGAAAGACATTACGATGTTCAAATAATAGGTGGCGTTGTTCTTCACGAGGGAAAAATTGCAGAAATGAGAACTGGTGAGGGTAAAACACTTACCATAAGTCTTGCAGCTTATCTAAATGCCTTGCTTGATAAGGGTGTTCACATTGTTACCGTTAATGACTATTTGGCCAAAAGAGACTCACAAGAAATGGGGGAAATTTATAAATTTTTAGGATTGACTTCTGGTTATATAAATAATGATCAAGATGATTACGAAAGAAAGAAAAATTATAATTTTGATATTACATACGCAACTAACAGTGAACTAGGATTTGATTATCTAAGAGATAATATGAAGCTCACTAAAGAACAAATGGTTCAAAGAGGTCATGTTTATACTATTGTAGATGAAATAGATTCCTGCTTGATTGATGAGGCTAGAACTCCATTGGTAATTTCTGGAGCCGCTGAAGATAAAACAGAGCAATATCTTGCAATCGATAAATTAGTTAAAAGACTAACACCCAAACATTATGAAATTGATGAAAAAGATAAAAATATTTTACTTACAAATGATGGAATAAATAATGTGGAAGAAATATTTTCTAATGCAGGAATTTTAAAAAATAATAACTTTTATGATCCTGAAAACCTGAGCTTAGTTCATCATGTTAATCAGTCTTTAAGAGCAAATCATCTATTTGAAAAAGGAAAAGATTATATAATTAAAGATGGGATGTTAAAAATTATCGATGAGCTTACTGGAAGAATCTTGGAAGGAAGAAGGTTTGGAGATGGACTTCATCAAGCTCTTGAAGCAAAAGAAGAAATTGATGTACAGGCTGAAAACCAAACACTTGCATCTATAACCTATCAAAATTATTTCAAACTTTATAATAAGATTTCTGGATGTACTGGAACTGCTGCAACTGAATCTCAAGAATTTTATGAAATATATAATTTAATTGTTGTTATTATACCCACCAATAAAAAGATGATTAGAAAAGACTGGAACGATCAAATTTTTAGAACTGAATTGGAAAAAAATAAAGCCATCATTGAAAAAGTTGTTGAATGTCACAAAAAAGGACAGCCAATTTTAGTTTTTACTTCCAGTATTAATAAGTCTGAAATTTATTCAAAATTACTAAATGATGAAAAAATAAAACATGTTGTTTTAAATGCAAAAAATCATGAAAATGAAGCTGAAATCATAGCAAATGCAGGAAAAATGAACTCAGTTATAATTACTACAAGTATTTCGGGAAGAGGAGTTGACATTCAACTAGGTGGGAAAAAAGGAAGCCAACCTGACGAAGAACTTTTAGTAAACAAGAACAAGATAAAATCATTAGGTGGATTATATGTGATTGGCACTGAAAGAATGGAATCTAGAAGAGTTGATAACCAAGCAAGAGGAAGGGCTGGACGTCAAGGGGATGAAGGAAGTTCAATTTTTTATGTTAGCTTAGAAGATGATTTAATGAGAATTTTTGGCTCAGAATCTATGAATACCATCTTACAAAAGCTAGGATTAAAAGACGGTGAAAGTATTGACCACCCTTGGATTAATAAAGCACTTGAAAGAGCACAACAAAAAGTTGAAGCAAGAAACTTTGATATAAGAAAAAATTTACTTAAATTTGACGATGTTTTAAATGATCAAAGACATGTAATATTTTCTCAAAGAAACAATGTAATGAATAGCCAAAAGGTTTTTGACTATTCAGATGAATTTTTATCAGAAATTACAGATCATTTAATTAGCCTAAAAGCTCAAAAGTTATCAAGAGTTAAGAATAACGAATTTAATAATCAATTAAAAATTTTACTTGGAAAAAATGTCGATGATAATGAGTTTGAAAATTTAACTAATTTAAAAGACCCAGATTTTAAAGAAAAAATTAATTCTAAATTTTTACAATCAAGAAAAGAAAGAATTAAAATGCTAGATGAAGAAAAAGCAAAAGAAATTGAAAAAAGAATTTTTCTTCAATGCATCGACTTAAATTGGAAGTCACATATTCAATATCTTGAACAATTAAGACAGGTTATAGGACTTAGAGCTTATGGTCAGAGAGATCCATTAGTTGAATATAAAAAAGAAGCCTTTCATCTTTTTGAAAATTTACTAAATAAACTAAAAATTGATTTTGTAACAATTTTAATCAATTTAAAAATAATACATGAACAAAATAATGAGGATAATAATTTTAAAAAAAAAGAAATAGAAATTTCAAATAACCCCAAATGTTTACTACTAAAAAAAAAGGGAGAAAAAATTTCAAGAAATGAAAAATGTGAGGCTACAGGTAAAAAGTTTAAGAATTGCTGTGGCGCTTTATAGGAAAAATATAAAGCAACCCAACAAAACTATTATAACAAAAGAAATTCCTAAATTTATTTTTGATCTACAAAAGTTTTCAATAAATGTATTTACTTTATTTTTTTTCATACTTAGTGCACTCAAATCATCTAATTGACTGACAAATCCTTTTGACCTTCCAATGGTTAAAAATTTATTTTTTCTATGGTTTAAAACTTCATCTCCAGTCATGTTAAAGAATTCATTTAAGTTATTTTCAATAGATTTTCTTACATTGTCTAAAATTAAATCTCTATCTCTATGAGCCCCTCCAATTGGTTCTGGAATAATTTCATCAATTACTTTCAATTCTAAAAGATCTTTTGAAGATAACTTCATTGCTCTTGCCGCATCGAGTGTTCTTTTGGGATCTCTCCATAAAATTGTTGCACACCCTTCAGGAGATATTACTGAATAGATTGCATTTTCTAGCATGATAACTTTATTGGATGAGGCTAAGGCTATTGCTCCACCAGATCCACCTTCTCCAATAACAATTGCAAATGTTGGTACACTTAATAACATGCAACATTCTATCGATTTTGCAATTGCCTCAGCTTGACCCCTTTCCTCGGCCCCAACACCCGGGTATGCACCTGGAGTGTCTATAAAAGAAATTATTGGAATATTAAATTTATTTGCAAGCTTCATTAATCTAATAGTTTTTCTATAACCCTCAGGTCTCATCATTCCAAAATTTCTTTCAATTCTAGTTTCAAGGCTATCACCTTTTTCTTGACCTATAACTAAAACTGATTTTTTATTGAATTTTGCAAATCCAGCTAATACTGATTTGTCTTCTCCATAAAATCTATCTCCCGATAATGGGATAAAATCTTCAAATAAATTATCTATAAAAAACTTAGCTTTAGGTCTATCTTCATGTCTAGCAACTAAGGTTGTTTGCCACGGATCAAGGTTAGAATAAAGCTCTTGTAATTTTTTATCTATTTCCTCTTGAGACTTAGAAATTTTTTTTGTATCCACCTCTGAAAGTCCATCTTGATTATATGGATCTTTTAGTTTTTCTATTTCAGCTTCTAAATTTTTAATATCTGTTTCAAAATTTAAATAATTTTTCATATGAATAATTTTAATTATTAATTAATTGTCAAAAAAGGCAATAAAATGTTTTAAATATTTAATATTTGACTTAATTATATTAACAAGTAGTCTTGTTTTATATCGGGAGAGACTAAGTATATTAGCGCCGAAGGAGCAACCACCCCGGAAACTCTCAGGCAAAAGGACCGATAACAAGCATAACACTCTGGAAAGAGATTTAATCTCGCCGATGGAGCAAAACTCTCAGGCAAACATACAGATGGGGTAAAATGGGTGCTATGAAAGAACAATACACAAAAATACATAATCTATCAGTTTCTAATAAATTAATTAACTTCGTTAACGAAGAGCTACTTAAAGATGCGAATATCTCTTCAGAAAAATTTTGGGAAGGTTTTGACAGAGTAGTTCATGAATTGGCTCCAAAAAATAGAGACCTATTAACAATAAGAGAAGATTTGCAAAAAAAAATAGATTCTTGGCACATTGCAAATAAAGGAAATGAAATCAATTTAGAAGAATATAAAAAATTTTTAAAAGAGATTAACTATTTAAAAGAAGTAGGTCCCGATTTTAAAATTAAAACAAGTAATGTTGATGAGGAAATAACTAGTATTGCTGGACCGCAATTAGTAGTTCCAATCATGAATGAAAGGTATGCACTGAATGCTGCTAACGCAAGATGGATGAGTTTATATGATAGTTTATATGGTACAGATATAATCGAACAGTCTGAAGATAGCACTTCTCAGAGATATGATCCTTTAAGAGGTGAAATGGTCATAAAATATGGAAGAGACTTTTTAAAAAAACATTTTCCTTTAGAAAATTTAGAATGGCACAATATTACAGGATTTAAAATTAATGACGGTTCTTTAATTGTATTAAAAGATGACGTTGAGACATCTCTAAAAAATAAAAATAAATTTATCGGTCATAGAGGAGAGGCTAATGACCCCTCTGCAATAATTCTAAAAAATAACAATCTTCATATAGAAATAATTATAGATTCAAATGCTTTTAGTGCTCAACAAGATTCTGCTAAAATTAGTGATATTATTGTTGAAGCGGCAATTTCAACTATTTGTGATAATGAGGATAGTGTTACTGCGGTTGATGCTGATGACAAAATTATTTGTTACCGTAATTGGCTAGGTCTGATGAAAGGTGATTTAAAATCAACATTTAAAAAAAATGGAAAAACCTATGAACGTAAATTAAATCCTGACAGAAGTTATATTTCTAAAGATGGAAAAGGATTAAAATTGCATGGAAGAAGTTTATTATTAGTAAGAAACGTTGGACACCTTATGACTAATTCTGCAATTCTTTTAAAAGATGGTTCTGAAATACCAGAAGGAATTATGGATGCTTTTATAACTTCAGCTGCGTGCCTTCATGATCTAAACAGAAAAGGCAACTCAAGAAATGGATCTATTTATATTGTTAAACCAAAAATGCATGGTCCTGATGAAACAGCATTTACAGATTTAATTTTTACTAAAGTTGAAGAAATTTTGGAGTTAGAAAAAAATACTTGTAAAATTGGTATTATGGATGAAGAAAGAAGAACTTCTTCAAACTTAAAAGAGTGCATTAGAACACTTGAAAATAGAGTATTTTTTATTAACACAGGATTCCTAGACAGAACTGGTGATGAAATGCATACTTCAATGGAAGCTGGTCCTATGATTAAAAAAGGAGATATGAAATCTTCTAAATGGATTGGCGCATATGAAAATAATAATGTTGATATTGGTCTGCAGTGTGGCCTTTCAGGTAAAGCACAAATTGGTAAAGGGATGTGGGCTATGCCTGACAAGATGAAAGATATGATGGAGCAAAAAACTGGTCATTTGATAGCTGGAGCAAATTGTGCTTGGGTTCCCTCACCTACTGCGGCAGCTCTTCATGCTCTTCATTATCATGAAATAAATATTTTTGAGAAGCAAATAGAAATTCAAAAAAGAAAGTCAGCAAAGCTTGATGATTTGTTAACAGTTCCAGTTGCAGATAGACCAAACTGGTCGATGGAAGAAATTAATTCTGAAATTTCCAATTCTGCACAAACTCTTTTAGGCTATGTTGTAAGATGGATAGATCATGGGGTTGGCTGTTCAAAAGTGCCTGATATTAACAATGTTGGTTTAATGGAAGATAGAGCCACTTTAAGAATTTCATCTCAACATATTGCTAATTGGATACATCACGATATTTGCACAAAATCACAAGTTATGGAAGTAATGAAAAAAATGGCAAAAATTGTTGATGATCAAAATAAAAATGATGCTGCTTATACTCGTTCTGGAAGAGGAAGTTACGAGATGATGTCTGAAAATTTTGAAAAATCAATTGCTTTTAAAACAGCTTGTGATTTGATCTTTAAGGGTAAAGAACAACCTTCTGGTTACACGGAACCATTATTACATCAAAATCGATTACTAAAAAAATCTACTCAGAATTAGTTTTAATTCCAGTTCTATTTTTAAAAGCTGAATATAAAGTTCCATCATCTAGGTTTTCTATTTCACCACCCACAGGTAAACCTTGTGCAAGTTTTGTAATTTTTGCACTCGTTTTTTTAAGACTGTCCTGAATATAATAGGCTGTAGTTTGGCCTTCAACAGTTGCACTTGTTGCTAAAATGACCTCTTCAATATTTTCTCTAATAACTCTTTCAACTAATGAATTAATTAAGAGATCTTCTTTTCTTTGACCAGCAGATGAAATTGTTCCACCTAATATATGGAAGTATCCTTTATAAATATTTGAATTTTCGATAGACCACTGATCTGCAATATCCTCTACAACACATATTTTATTATATTTTTCTTTTGTGTTTTCACAGTTATTGCATCCTAAAGAATTGGATTTTAAAGTGCCGCAAGATTGACATCTGATAACATTTTTATAAACTTGAGCTAGAGTATTAGCCATTGGCTTAACTAATTCATCCCTATTATTTATAAGTTTTAATACAATTCTTTTGGCAGATTTTGGGCCTAAACCTGGAAGTTTAGCAATTAATTTTATTAACTCTTCTATTTCATTAATATTTTGCATCTAATTAAAGTGGCCATTTAAAACCAGGAATACCAAACCCACTTGTAGACTTTGAAATTTCCTCAGATGTTTTTGATTTTAATTCAGATTTTGCATTATTATGGGCAGCCACTATTAGGTCTTCTATTATAACTTTATCTTCCCTCATCACTTCGTCTGATAAATTTATTTTAATCATTTCGTTTTCACCATTTAATGTAACTTTGATAGAATTAGAGCCTGATGATCCCTCAACCTGAATATTTTTAATTTTTTCTTGGCTCTCTTTCATTTTAGATTCTAATTCTTTAGCCTTATCTAAAATCTTAGTGAAATCAGTCATTCTTACCTTCTTTCTCATCAGGATTAACATCAACCAGCTCAGCGTCTGGAAATTTTTCTAAAATATTTTTATAAATTGAAGAATTTTTTACACTTTCTATTAGTTCTTTTTTTAAATTAAGTTCTGTCTCTTTTTTAGATGGCTGGCCTTTAGTTTTACTAAGCGTTATTATCCATCTATTGTTAGTCCATTCATAAAGTTTTAAAGATAAATCTTTAATAAAATCTTTGTCTAAATCTTCATTAAATGAAATTTCGATTCTTTGATCTTCAAAACTAACAAGATTAACATTTTTTTCTAATTCATATTTTAATTTAATCTCCTTTTTAGAAGAACATATTTCTAATAGGCTATCAAAAGAATTTATAAGATTGGTCTGCATTTCAACTTTTTTATTATCTTTTAATTTTATATCTTTCTCCTGAACAGTATTTTTCATTTGACCAATTGTTTTGGCCTTATCTTTTATTCCAAAAAAATCTTCTCCTTCTTTTTTTTGTGATAGAGATGTTTTGCTAATATTTTCATTTATCCGATGTGAGTCTTCATAGCTACTATCGGGTGTGTTCTTAATATTTTTTAAATGAATTAATCTAATTAAAAACATTTCCATTGATAAATGTTGATTGGAAACAATATCAAGCTCTTCTAATACTTTAATAGTAAACTGCCAAAATAATATTAAAGTTTCATTATTAATTTTTTCAGAAATTTCTTTAATTCTATTAAACTCCTCATCATTTAATGAAAAATTTGTACCATCAATGTCTAATGATTCAATATTCTTAAAGTAATATAAAAGCTCTAAAAAATCATTTATAAAAATTTTAGGTTCAACACCTTGATTATAAATTTCTCTATAAGTATTTAAAACTTCTGTCTCTTTACCTGCAAATATAAGTTGAAATAAACTAATTAATTGAGATTTGTCAAAATAACCAAATATTTTTTGCGCAGAAGTTAAATCTAACTCCTTATTTTTGTTTAGTGTAAGTAATGCTCTATCAAGTAATGATAGGGCATCTCTAACAGATCCCTCAGAAATCTTTACAATTAATTTAAGTGCGTCATCAGACGCATTACCTTTCTCTTTATCTTTAATTTTTTTGATAAAATCAAATAATTCTAAAGATTTAATTCTAGATAAATCAAACCTTTGACAACGAGAAACTACAGTGATTGGAATTTTTTTTATTTCTGTAGTTGCAAAAATAAATTTTAAATATTCGGGTGGCTCCTCTAAAGTTTTTAGCAATGCATTAAATGCTTGTTTGCTAAGCATATGCACTTCATCAATAATAAATATTTTATATTTAGCTGTGGTTGGGCCATATCTAGAAAATTCAATAAGATCTCTTACATCGTCAACACCAGTTTTGCTTGCTGCATCCATTTCCAATACATCAATATGATTTGAATTTGAAATGGCTGTACAATTTTCACAAAGATCATCTTTACAAAGTTCATCAATACCATTTAAACAATTTAAAGACTTTGCAACTATTCTTGCCGTGGTAGTTTTTCCAATGCCTCTAATCCCAGTAAAAAGATAGGCATTAGGGACTTTATTAGCTTTAATTGAATTAGAAATTGTTTCAGCAACAACATCTTGACCTATAAGATCATCAAATGTTTGAGGTCTATATTTTAAAGCTAAAACTTTTGTATTTTTATTCATTTTTATAAGGAGACTAGAACCTGAAAAACTGTCTCTACGACTGCTTCCGTTAAGATCTGGTCGGGTTCAAGCAGTATTCACCTCTAGCCTCCAAAACTATTATAGCAGTAATGTTTTCTAATCTACAAGAAAAGTTTCTAGATTATTTTTCTCTAAATTTATCGGCTTCAAAAACACCTAGCACGTGAAAATCTTGGCAATGAAGTCCTAATTCTTCTAAAGATTTTTGAACTTTAGGATCTTCTATGTGCCCATCTAGATCACATAAGAAAAAATATGATTCAAATGAGTTTTGTTCTGGGTAGCTCTGAAGCTTTGTTAGGTTTACACCATTAATTGCAAAACCTCCTAGCGACTGGTAAAGCGCAGCAGGTTTGCTTTTCAATTTAAATAAAAAGGATGTTATATATCTTTTATCTCCAAAATCTGGTTGATAAACTTCTTTACCCATAACTAAAAATCGAGTCGCATTGCTTTTTTGATTTTCAATGTTTGGTACAAGTATTTTAAGTTTATAAATTTTTGCACTTAATGCAGATGCTATTGCTGCCTCACTTTTAATTTTTTTTTTTGAAATTGCTTCAGCAGAACCAGCTGTATCAGCACGAACATGTTCAGTGAAATTGTTTTTTTTAATAAAATTTGAACATTGAGATAAACCCTGTGTATGAGAAAAAACATCTTTTATATCATTTAAGCTGGTTCCTGGTTGTCCTAATAAATTATGTTCAATTTTTTGAAAATGTTCTGCGTAAATATTTAATCTGTATTTAAAGATTAAATATTCTATTCCAATATTTCCTGTAATACGATTTGATTCAGGTATAACCATTCGTGAACCACTTTCTGAGGATACTTTTAAGAAACACTCATCAAACGTCTTACATGGTACAACTTCTGCATTGGGCTCAATTTCAAGTGCTGCCAAATGTGAATAGGCTCCAAAGGTTCCTTGAATATAAATTTTACTCATTTTATATTTTATATTCCATAATTTTTTTTATAGCCAGATAATCTTCTTCAGTATCTACTCCTATAGGAGAGGATTTTGCCAAAGCTACATTTATTTTTATTTTATTATCTAAAGCTCTCAACTGTTCTAATTTATTTTCTTTCTCATTGTTTGTTTGATCCAGACTAACAAACTTTTTTAATACACTTACTTTATAAGAATAAATTCCAATATGATGATAAATATTTTGACTAATTGTTGATAAATTATCTCTAGTAAAATTTAATGCTTTTGGAAAATTATTTTCTACCAATTTTTTATCCGTGATAACTTTAACTAGATTTTTATTATTTAACATTTTATCATCTTGAATTTTTGCTGCCAATGTACCTATTTCAACATCGTGATTAATCATGAAATTGTTTAAATTAATGATATCCTCTTTATTAATATCGGGTTCGTCTCCTTGTAAATTTAATATATAGTCAATATTTTTTATATTCAGCTTTTCATAAGCTTCAAAAATTCTATCTGTGCCCGTTTTGTGATTTTTACTTGTTAAAATTACCCTACCTCCATTTCTTAAAACATCATTGAGTATCTCTTGATTGTCAGTTGCAACCACTACTTCACCAATATTAGCTTCTTCTGCTCTTTTAAAAACATGAGAAATAATCGATAAATTATTAATTTTTAAAAGTGGTTTGCCTGGCAACCTAGTTGCTGCCATTCTTGATGGGATTAATATTAGTGTTTTTGTCATTATAAAATTACCAATTTTATGCGTCTAACAGACGCAAAATTATAAAATTAAAAATTAAGTATTTTTTTAATTATCATGTTATATGTGAAAATAATTATAATTAAATGGATTCGTTCGAACTAAATAAAATTATTGCTGCAGTTTTAATGGTTGCACTGCTTGTAATCGGTTTAGGAAAGATTGCTGATGGTGTTTTTCATGTGAAGAAGCTAAAAAAGCCCGGGTATCAAGTTGAAGTGGAAAGCCAATTAACCTTGGGAACTTCTCAAGCCGCTGAGGTAGCTGAAAAAATTGATATTGTTGCAGTTATGGCATTGGGTGATATTGCAAGTGGAAAAAAAATTTTTAAAAAATGTGCTGCATGCCACTCAATAAATAAAGGTGGGAAAAATAAAATTGGCCCCGCGTTATACAATGTTGTTGGGAGAGCAGTTGGTGGCGTGGATGATTATAAATATTCTAAAACTTTAGCTTCTTATGGTAAAGAGTGGTCATTTGAAGAGTTAAACGGATTCTTACAAAAACCTGCCTCTTACTTGAAGGGAACTAAAATGTCTTATGCTGGCTTAAGAAAAGAAAAAGACAGAGCTTCTGTAATTAAATACTTAAATCAAAAAAGTGATAATCCTAAGTTGCTACCTTAATTTACCAAAACAATATAACAAAATACTTTTTTGAACATGCACCCTATTAAGTGCCTGTAGCCATACTTTTGATTTTTTCCCTAGAAAAACTTCACTCGATACCTCTGTGCCTCTTGGTAAACAATGTAAAAAAGTTGCATCCCTTTTAGCAAGGCTCATTAATTTCGAATTAATTTGAAAATTCTTAAAATCTTTAATTTTTTTGGTTTTATTAACTTTATCATTTAAGGAAATAACTTTATCTGAAAAAATAACATCTGCATTCTTAGCAGCTTTTTTAGCATTATTATAAATATCAATTTTTCTTTTATTTTTTTTTACCCAATCAAGTACAAATTTTTTGGGTTCATAATTTTTAGGACAGCCAATACTTAATTTAAAAGAAAACTTAACTGATGCAGCAATTAAACTATTAAGAACATTGTTTGAATCTCCAATCCAACAGATATTTAATTTTGAAATAGGCTTTTTTTTAATTTCTTCAACTGTAAAAATATCAGATAAAACTTGTGTTGGGTGTGATGATGGGCTCAACCCATTAATAACTGGTATTGTTAAATATTTACTAAATTCCTCTATTTTTTTATCACTATCAGTTCTCAACATAAAACCATCACCATAAGTTGATAAAATTCTTGCAGTATCAGCTAAGCTCTCCCCTTCTTTTCCAAGATGCAGCTCATTTGCTCTAAGTGTTATGGTTCCACCTCCTAATTGTTTTATTGCAAGGTAAAAACTTAATCTCGTTCTGAGACTTGATTTTTCAAACATTTGAATAAGCAGCTTTCCTTTTAAAGGATTATCTTTATCAACATCAAGTGTACTGAATTTCTTTCTTTTATTTTTTCTTTTTTTTGCATCAGTTATAATTTTTCTAAGGTCTGTCGCAGGTATATTTTTAAGAGTAATAAAATGGTTCATTTTTATTTTTGAGTTAAGCAAACTTTTTTGATAATTTTTATAGCCATATCTATTTCTTGTTTTTTAACATTAAGCGGAGGTAGTATTCTTATGACATTTTCTGCGGCTCTAATTGTTAGTAATTTATTATCCATTAATTTTTGAATAAATTTTGTTTGATCGTTGTACAACTGTAATCCAATCAGTAAACCAATGCCTCTCACTTCTTTAATTATTTTTGGAAAATCCTTTTTTAATTTATTCAACTCAGAGTGAAAATATTTCGATATCTTTTTGACATTAGCAAGAAATCCTTTTTTAAATATTTGATCTAAAACTGCGTTTCCAACAGACATTGCCAATGGATTTCCGCCAAATGTTGAACCGTGAGTTCCTGCTGTCATGCCAGATGACGCTCTTTTGTTCATTAAAACTGCTCCAAGTGGAAAACCACCTCCAATACCTTTCGCTATTGGCACAATATCAGGTTTAATTTTTGAGCTCTCAAAGGCAAAAAAATTTCCAGATCTGCCTATTCCGCATTGAACTTCATCCAAAATTAATAAAATTTTCTTCTCATTGCAGATTTTTCTTAATCCCTTCAAACACCAATCTGGAATAACTTTAATTCCACCTTCTCCCATAATAGTTTCAACCATAATTGCAGCTGTTCTACTTGTTATAGACCTTTTTAATGATTTATGATCTCCAAATTCAAAGTGATCAAATCCATCAACTTTTGGACCAAAACCTTCGGTCATTTTTTTTGATCCACTGGCATAAATCGTGGCCAATGTTCTTCCATGAAATGAGTTTTTAACACAAAGAATTCTATTTTTTTTTGGTTGCCCTATTGAATAAAAATATCTTCTTGCAACTTTAATTGCCGCCTCTGTTGCTTCTGCTCCACTATTTTGAAAGATAATAAAATCAGCAAAAGTCTTTTTAACTAATCTTGTAGCTAACCTTTCACCTTCTGGAATTATAAATGCATTAGACACATGCCAAAGTTTTTTTGTTTGTTTATTAATTGCTTTTATTAAGTATGGGTTAGCGTGTCCTAAAGAGTTAACCGCGATCCCTTGGACAAAATCTAAATATTTTTTTCCATTAGTTGAGTAAAGGAAACTTCCCTTTCCATGGCTAAACGAAATTTTTCTTCTATTATAATTTTTTGCTAAAGCACTCATATTTTAAGATTTAATTTTATAACCTTTTTTGTAAAGAAAAAAAGCCACATACCACATTACAATACTTAAAATTGTTAAATAAATTAATCCTACGCTTATTGACCCATCTGACTTTCCTAAAAAACCATATCTAAATCCATCAATCATATAGAAAAATGGATTAATATGACTAATAGTTTGAAAAAATTCAGGAAGCTTGTCTATGGAATAAAATACACCAGATAAAAAACTTAATGGAGTAATAACAAAATTAGTAACAGTTGCAGTATGATCAAATTTTTCAGCCCAAAGACCAGTAATAAAACCTAAGCTTCCCAATATAAAAGCACTTAAAAAACCAAAAATAAAAATAAATAAACTGTTATTTATTGGCATCTCAACAATTAAAGAGAAGACACCTATTGAAATTATAGCAATTAAAAAACTTCTTGTAAGAGCTGCTAATATTATTGCCATTGAAACCTCTAGTGCCGATAAAGGCGCATAAAGCATATCAACAATATTTCCCTGAATTTTTCCAATCATTAATGAAGATACTGAATGACTAAATGATTGAGTCAAAATACTCATTGCAATTAAGCCTGGTGCTAAAAAACTTATAAAAGAATAACCAAGAACATCTCCTCTATTATTCCCTAAGGCCAAAGATAAAACTGACAAAAATAACAAACTTGACACAAGTGGAGATAGTAATGTTTGTTGCCAAACTGCCATAAACCTATTGCATTCCTTAAGCCATAAACTTTTAAAACCAATCCAGTTTATAAAACCAAATCTTTTTACACTTATTTGATATTTCTTATTCAATTCAACCATAAGTAATCATATATAAATTTTGAAAAATTTGTGTACAAAACAAAAATACCTATTGTTTTTTTTTTAATCTTATGTGATCTGTATATAGTTATTAAAATTAATTAACATACTAAATATAGATTATGAGCTGGAACGAAGAAAAAGTTTGTAAATTAAAAGAACTCTGGGGCAAAGGAAACACTGCAAGTCAAATTGCTGAAATAATTGGAGGCATTAGCAGAAATGCAGTTATTGGTAAGGCTCATAGATTAAACCTGTCATCAAAAATTAAAGCTAGAAATGCTTCATCAAGTCAAAATTTTGATAATAGCTCAGAAGAAAATAATTCTAAACAAAGACAAGGAAGAAACAGTAAGTTTAAGTCTCTGCTTATTGAAAAAGATTTTGAGCCAGAAAATCCTAAAAAATTAGAGGAGCTAGATGAAAGCTCATGTAAGTGGCCTGTTGGACATCCTGAGGAAAAATCATTTCATTTCTGTGGAAGATCTTCTTTGAAGGATTTTTCATATTGCAAGCTTCATTTGCTATATGCTTATCAGCCAAAAGGAAGAAGAGAAGAACCCACTACTGATAAAGAAGAAGAAGCGCCACAGTATATTGTGAAAAAAATTAATACTGCTTAATAATAGCTTCTTCCAAAACTACTATTTTTTATTTTTATATTTATTTTTTCCATCAATACCTCTCACAACAGACTTAATAATTAAATATGATAGAAATGAAAATATTAAAAATATTAAAAATATTAAAATATAAATAATATTAATCATTATTTAATATATTATACAATTTTAGTTTTAAAATTCTATTAAGAATTAGTGGAGTTGTATTTTTTAGTAGAAAATTGACCACCCTCTCTCCACATATAGCAATATTTTTCAACTTCTTGATCAAATATCTTTATGCTTGGAACCCCCACATCAGAATTAGTTTGATATTTATTTGAAAGAATATTGTCATACTTTAAAAGAATAAGCTGATCTACTGTCAATAATGGTTTTGGAAATAATTGAAATAATTTTGCTGACATTTTTGCAGCAAAAAATGGAAGGGGAATTAATAATCTATTCTTATTAATTAGTTTTAATAATCTTTTTAATATTTCTTTTAAAGAAATAACTTCGGGACCCACACACTCAACTATTTTAGAATGTATGTTTTTAGAAATAACATGATAGATGGTATCTGTTAAATCAGAACAATGAATTGGAGTAAATTTAGTATCTCCATTATAATAAAGTGGAAAAAACGGAAGCCTATTTAGTAGTGTCATGAAATTTGTAGTAAAATTATCATCTACAGAATAAACTACTGACGGTCTCAATATGGTGGCTAATGGAAAATTTTTTTGAATACTAACCTCACCCTCTAACTTGCTTTTTGCATACTCTGAATCTATTGCACTATTAATACCTAATGCTGATAAATGAATAAACTGTTTAACTTTATATTCCTTGCAAAGTTTAGCTAGAATAGATGGGAAAATAGAGTGAATATTTTTAAAAGTATTTCCTTTGCCACTTTCATATAAAATGCCTATTAAATTTATACAAACATCATTTTGATCAAAAAGTTTTCTAATCTTTTTTTCATCGAAAATATTAGCTTCAACTATATCTATATATCCTGCATTAGCTTGGGTTTTTATTGCGTACCCCTTTTGATGAAGGTTTCTAGTAACTACAGTAACCTTATAATTATTCTTAGTAAGCTTTCTTATTAAATGACGACCTATTTGACCACTACCGCCAAAAATTAGACAATTTTTTGCTTTCATATATATATAACTAAAAATGAATATTGATATTAAACTTCACAAAGATGATCTACCAGAAGATTTAGATTTAGGCAATATTATAGCAGTTGATGGAGAATTTATGGGACTCAATGTTAAGCGTGATCCTTTATGTCTCATCCAAATATCTAGCGGAAATTCAGATGCTCATATTATTCAACTAGATAGATCAAATTATAATGCTCCAAACTTGAATAAAATTCTGTCAGATGAATCAATTATAAAAATATTTCATTACGGTAGAGCTGATATGGCTCACATCAAATATTACCTAAAGACAGAAACTAAGAATATTCTAGACACTAAGATTGCCTCAAAGCTAGCTAGGTCTTATTCAGATAGTCATTCTCTTAAAACTTTAATTAAAGAATTCATCAATATTGATGTAAGCAAACAATTTCAAAGCTCAGATTTTGGGGGTGAATTATCACCAGCGCAGCTCAAATATTGCGCAAATGATGTTGTCTACTTGCATAAAATTCATGAAGAATTAAATAAAATTCTTATAAGAGAAAAACGTATTGATTTATACAATGATTGTTTAAAATTTTTAAAAACTAGAGTTGATCTTGATTTAGCTTTATTTAAAGACGATATATGGTCTCACTAAATGAAAAAAAAAGATTATAGAAAAATTGCAAAAAATGTAATTAACCTTGAAATAAAAGCCCTAAAAAAATTAAGAGATTCAATTAATAACTCTTTTGATGATGCGGTTGAAGCTATTACAAAATGCCAATCTAAAGTTATTCTATGTGGTGTTGGAAAAAGTGGACTAATAGCAGCTAAAATTTCAGCAACTCTATCTTCAGTTGGAACTCCTTCATTTTCTCTATCTGCAAATGATTGTTCTCATGGAGATCTGGGCAGTATTTCAAAAAAAGATATTTTAATTTTAATAAGCTATTCTGGCTCTACTGAAGAATTAAAAAATATTATTAAATATGCAAATCGAAATAAAATTACTCTTATTGGAATTATGTCCAAAAAAAATTCGATTTTATATAAAGCATCTGATATCAAATTACTAATTCCTGAAGTGACAGAGGCTGGCCTAGGAATTGTACCAACTTCCAGTACTATTAATCAGTTAAGTATTGGAGATGCATTAGCTGTGGCCACAATAAACAAGAAAAATATAAGCAAAAAAGATTTTAAAAAATTTCACCCCTCAGGTAACCTTGGTGCTAAACTAAAGACTGTTGAAGATATAATGATAACAGGAAATAAAATTCCCTTTGTAAATGAAAATTTAAAAATGAAGAATGCTCTACGTGTCATTACTAATAAAAAGCTTGGAACTTTAATTGTTCAAAATAACAAAAAATTAACAACCGGCATTATTACAGACGGTCAAATAAGAAGGCTTAATGAGGTAAATAGCAATCTACAAGATTTAATGGTTAAAAAAGTTATGACCTCAAACCCTATCAGTATTGATCAAGATACATTGGCAGAAAAAGCTTTATCTATAATGAATACTAAAAAAATTACCTCTTTGTGTGTTCACAATAAAAAAAATAAGAGAAAAACCATCGGGATTTTACATATACACAGTTTATTGCAGTCTAATATTCATTAAATGAGCAAAAAAACAATAACACAGGTTTTAATGGTCATTTTAATTGCCATTATTTCTTTATTATTTTATTTGAAATATTTTAACAAAAATCAACAAAGCCTAATAATAGAAAAACTAGGTACTAGCAAAAATACTTCGTCTAACTATATTGATAATATTAGCTATACTTCTCTAGATGCGAAAGGTAACGAATATCAAATAACTGCTACACAAGCTGAAATAGATATGGATAACCCAAATGTAATGTTCTTAGAAAATATTATTGCTTACATTTTTATAAAAGACTCAGATACAATTAAAATTACTTCTGATTTTGGAAAATATAACTCAGAAAATTATGATACTATTTTTTCAAAAAATGTAATAATTGTTTATCCAGGTCATAAAATCACAGGAGAGTATTTTGATTTTTCTTTTTTAAGTAATCTTGGAACAATCTCGACAGATGTTATTTATATTGCTGATGACACAAAATTATTTGCTGATAGGGTTGAAATGAATATTAAAACGAAAGATACTAAAATTTTTATGAACGATAATACAAAAAAAGTTTTAGTTGTAGGAACAAAATAATATGGGCATAATTAAAAAATTTAGAATTAAATCTTTTAAAAGTCCTCGACCTATAATCTCTTTAGAAAATATATCATTATCATTTGGTGATAGAAAAATCTTAGATAATGTAAGTTTTAAAATTAATCATGGTGAAATTTTAGGAATGCTCGGTCCCAATGGTGTTGGAAAATCAACAATTTTCAACTTAATAACCGGATTAATTAAACCAGACTATGGAGAAATTAAATTTGATGGAATAGATGTGCTTGATTACCCAATATACCTAAGGACAACAAAATTTAAAATTGGCTATGTTCCTCAATATGGTGGGTATTTTAGTGATCTTACCTTATTAGAAAATTTAAAAGCAATTGCTGAAATAGTTATTGAAGACAATAATTTAATTAACCATAAAATAGACCTTTTAATTGCTAAGTTTGAACTTGATGCTGTGCGAAATATAAAAGCAAAATTTTTATCTGGAGGTCAAAAAAAGAAATTAGTAATTGCCCTCGCTTTATTAAGTGAGCCAAAAGTACTTCTTCTTGACGAATGTTTTGCAGCACTTGATGTTCTTACAATAAAAATGCTTCAAGAAATTATTGTTAGCCTTCAAACTGAAAGCAATATAACTATTTGTATCTGCGATCATCAAGCAAGAGACCTCTTATCATGTGTTGATGTTGCTATAATTTTATCAAATTGCAAAATAATAGCTCAAGGAACTCCTAATGATCTAATAAATAATACAGAAGCCAAAAATGCTTATTTTGGGGACTCTTTTAAATTCAATTAATAAATGTCAAAAATATTATTTATTAAAAATAGAATTAAAGATTTTAATAAAAAGATAAAAGTTAGTGGTGATAAAAGCTTAAGTATCAGGTGGGTCTTACTTGCATCTCAAGCTATAGGAAAATCAAAGGGTTATAATCTTTTAATGTCCGAAGATGTTCTTGCAGCATTAGATTCTATAAAAAGATTGGGAGTAAAAGTAAGAAAATATAAAAACTATTGTGAAATACTAGGAAATGGAATTAATGGCTTTAGATATAAAAAAAACTTAACATTAAACGCAAGAAACTCAGGAACACTTGGAAGATTATTGTTAGGTTTATTAATCAAATCGCCACAAGAAATAAAATTAATTGGTGATAAAAGTTTATCTAAAAGAGATTTTTCAAGAGTAACTTTACCTTTAGAAAAATTTGGAGCAAAATTTTATTATATAAAAAAAAATAAACTGCCTTTATCTATTTTGGGGTCTCAATCTATAAAAGGTATAAAATATTTAGAGAATAAAGGTTCCGCACAATGCAAAAGTAGTGTGATGCTTGCAGCGCTTAATGCATCAGGCACAACATCTATTAAAGCAAAAAAATCAAGGAACCATTCTGAGTTACTTTTTCAATATTTAAAAATACCTATTAAAATAAAAAAAACTAAAAAATATGATTTTATAAATATAAAGCCACCAAAAAAAATTAAAGCATTTAACTATAAAATCCCAGGAGACATAAGCTCGAGTGCATTTTTTATGGTGCTTACAACTCTTGCTTATAATTCAAGGCTTTTAATTAAAGATGTAAACATTAACCCTTCAAGGATAGGAGTAATTACTATTTTAAAAAAAATGGGAGCTAAAATATTATTAAAAAATCCAAGGAATTATAAAGGTGAAAAAATTGCTGATATTTTAATTTTAAGTTCAAGTAATCTTAAAGCTATAAATTGCCCATCAGAATTAAATAGTAGCGCCATAGATGAGTTTTTAGTTATTTTTTTAGTAGCTGCAAAAGCAAAAGGAATTTCTTATTTTAAAGATGTTTCTGAGTTAAACCAAAAAGAAAGTCCAAGATTAAACTTGGGTTCTAAAATTTTAAATATGATGGGTATTAAAACAGAATTAACAAAAGACTCGATTAAAATTCATGGTCAACCTAATTTAAAAATTACAAAACCAATTATAATTAAAAATTATCTAAAAGATCATAGGATTTTTATGATGAGTACAATTGCTGCTTTAACTTTTGGTGGACAATGGAAAATTCATGACAAAGATTCAATAAATACTTCATTTCCTTCTTTTTTAAAAATAATTAAAAAAATAAATGATAAATAAATTAATATGAAAAAATATAAAAAAACATGCATACAAGTGGCGATTGATTCACCTGCGGCTGCTGGAGCTGGCACACAAGCGAAATTAATCTCTAAACATTATAAACTTTTGTATCTTGATTCTGGAAAAATTTATCGTCTACTAGCCCATTTAAAAATAAAAGATCCAAAAAAATTTAACTACTCTTTTGTTTCAAAAAAAATGAAAACTTTAAAGATGTCTGACTTGCAGAGTAAAAATCTTTTATCTGATGATGTCGGTAGTATGGCTTCGGTAATTGCAAAAGATATTAAAATCAGAAAACTAGCACATAACTTTCAAATGAAATGTGCTTACAATCCTCCAAAAAAATATAAAGGCTCCATTATTGATGGAAGAGATATCACATATAATATCATGCCAGAGGCTGACTTTAAATTTTTTATAACAGCAAGCGCTAAAACTAGAGCGCTTAGAAGATATAAAGAGCTAAAAGGATTAAATAAAAAAATATCCCTCAATGAAGTACTAAAAAGCATCAAAAAACGTGATAAAAGTGACTATAATAGAAAGATTTCACCTTTAAAAAGAACAAAGGATCAATACTTGATATCTTCTGAAAATGAATCTAAAAGATCATGCTTTTTAAAAATAAAACAAATAATGGATAAAAAAATTAACTCTTAATGGAAATATACAATAACTTAGACACTGCTGCCTCAAAAGAATTCGAACAACTATTAAATTCCCAATTTACAAAAACAGCAAACCTTGAAGAGGGAAAAATAATTACTGGTGTAGTAAATAAAGTAACTGAAAATTTTGTATTTCTTGAAGTGCCTGGTTTAAAATCTGAACCAATCTTAGATATCAATGAATTAAAAAGTATGGGTATGCTTGATAAAGCAAAAGTAGGTGAAACAATTTCAGTTCTTCTTGAAAGACTAGAGGATAAAAAAGGTGAAGTTTTAGTATCAGCTTCTAAAGCACAAAAAATTCAAGGTTGGGATAAACTTGTTGAGGCTTATGAAAAAAATCAACCTATCATGGGTAAAATTACTGGACGTGTAAAAGGTGGCTGCATTGTAGAACATATCGATACTGGATCTTTAATGTTCCTGCCAGGATCACAAATTTCAGATAAACCATTAAAAGATATTAGCCATTTAATGAATGAGCCTCAAAAGTTTGCACTTATTAAATTAGACAAAGTTAGAGGAAACGCTTGTGTTTCTAGAAGGGAAATTATTTCATCTTTTAAAAAGGAAGATAAAATTAAAATTGTTGAAAAATTCAAAGTTGGAGATGTAATTAAAGGAGCTGAAGTAAAAGGCTATAGTTCATTTGGTTGTTTCTTTAGTGTTAATGGGGAGCTTGATGTATTAGTACACCTTCAAGAAATTTCTTATTCAAGAGTTAATCACCCTGATGAGGTTTTTACAATTGGTGAAAAACATGATTTATTAGTAATTACAGTAGATAAAGAAAAATTGCAGGTTGGTTGTTCAGTTAAGCAGCTTTCACCTGATCCTTTTGAAAATATTTCAAATTATGAATTAAACAAAATCTACAAAGTTAAGGTTGTTAAGTTAATGGACTTTGGTGCATTTTGTGAACTTGAAAAAGGATTATCCACTTTATTACACTCAAGTGAATTAAGCTGGACTAAAAAAAATTTATCAGCGAAAAAAATGTTTAAGGTTGGTGATGAGATTGATTGTATTATCACTGAAATTGATAAAGAAAAAAGAAGAGTTGCAATATCACATCGTTTAACAACTGAAAACCCTTTTGAAACATTTGAAAGTAAATATCCTGTAGGTTCTGAGGTTGAAGGTGAAGTTGCTAGCAAAAATGAATATTCTATTTTTTTAAACATTGATGGATTAGATATTGATGCATTCTTACACTGTAATGATCTTACTTATCTTACAAATGCAGAAGAAGAATTGGCCAAACACAAAATTGGTGATAAATTAAAAGTAAAAGTATTAGAGGTTAAGGCAGCTGAACAAAAAGTCAGAGTTGGCTTGCGTCAAACACAACCAGATCCGTTTAGTTGGTTTAATGATAAAAAAGTTAAACAAGCTATTACTGTTAAAATCATTTCATCAGACAACAAAGGTTTAGTTGTTAGGCCTGAGGGATGTGAAATGGATTTTATCATTAAAAAAACTGCAATAGCTATTAATGCAGCTGATGCTAGACCAGCAAGATTTACAGGTGGTGAGAGAATTGACTGTGCAATCCAAGAATTAGATTTAGACAAAAGAAAAGCTACATTAAGTATTAAATTGCTTGAAGAAATTGAAAGAAAAGTGGCATTAGATACATATGGCTCAGAGGCGAGCGGTAAAAACTTACCTTTCTCGTCATTATCTGATGATTTAGAGAAAAAGAAAAAAGAAGAAGAATAAAAATTGGCCATTGTAAAATCAAAGCTTCTAGACCAACTAAAAAAATCATATCCAAATTTCCTCAAAAAAGACCTTGAGAAAGTTTTATCAGTAGTTCTAAATGAAATTAAACAAGCTCTTAAACGTGGTGATCGAGTTGAATTAAGAGGTTTTGGTATGTTTTCAACAAATATTCAGAAAGCTAGAATATCACGAAACCCTAAAACTGGAGAAAAAGTAAATACACCAGAAAAAAAAACTATTCACTTTAAAATGGCTAAGGAAATGTTTAAAAAATTAAACAATGACGAATAAAAATATCTTCGTAGCCTGTGATGTATCAAGCCAAAAAGAAATATTAGGTTTATTAGAACTAATTCATGAAGATATTTCAGGAATTAAAATTGGCTTACAGTACATCACTCAAAGGAGTCCTGAAGAAATAAGGGAGCTTTCAAAATTTAAAAAGCCTATTTTCTATGATGGAAAATTTTTTGATATCAAAAATACATTAATTGAATCGGTAAAAGCACTTAAAAATTTAAATGTACATTATGCAACAGTTCATCTTCTAAATGGATTGGATGCTCTTAGGGCTGCAAATCAAGCTGCGAAGGAAATTAATTTAAATTTATTAGGTGTTTCTGTTTTAACAAGTTTTAGTGATGAGGATTTAGACAGTTTAGGTTTTAATAATAAAATTGAAGATCAGGTTAAAAAGCTAATTAAGATTGCAATGGAAGCTGACCTGCATGGGGTTATTTGTAGCCCACTCGAGATTAAAATGATTAAAGAAATTGCACCAAAACTTAAATGCTTTACTCCAGGGATTAGAATGGGAAATGCAAAAGATGATCAAAAAAGAACTATGACTGCCAATGAAGCTATTAAAGAAGGAAGTGATTGTCTGATAATTGGTAGACCCATCACCAAAGGTAACCCAAAAGAAAATATAAAAAATATCCTTTCATCGGTAGATTAGATGAAATCAAAAATTTGTGGAATCTCTGATTCTGAAACATTAAAATATTTAACGGCGCATCCTAATCCACCTCAATATATTGGCTTTATTGTTAATTATCCAAAATCTACAAGATTTGTTGAATATGATAAAATTAAAGAACTACTGAAAGTAGATAAAAAAGATTCTAAATATGTTGCAGTATTAGTTCGTCCTGATCGAAATATTCTTGAGAAAATAAAAAATTTACCATTTGATTATTATCAAATTTACGATTGCACCCCAGCAGAGGTAAAATCTATCATTGAAAAATATAATAGAAAAATTATAGTTGCTATTACTGTCAAAGATCAAAATGATGTTGTAAAATATATAAAATACAATGAACAAGCAGATATTATATTATTTGACAGTAAAGGTTATGAGAAAAGTATATCTTTTGATCATCAATTAATTAAAAATCTTAAAGTTAATAAGGAATTAATGTTAGCAGGAAATATACAGATTGAAGATAATCTTGAAAATTATAAAGAAATAGCAGACATTATAGATATTTCTGGAGGTCTAGAAACTTCTGGATTAAAAGATGTTACAAAAATAAATATTTTTTTAGACAAAATTAAACAAATTAATGATGAAGCTTAAAAAAAAAATTCCCTTAATTGATCAGCACGATAAAAATGGTTTTTGGGGTGGTAAGTTTGGTGGTAATTTCATCCCTGAGACATTGAAAAAACCCGTTGAAGATTTAACAATTCTTTTTGAAAAACTTAGGTATAACAAAAAATTTCTCAAGGAAAGAGATTACTACTTTAAGAACTATATAGGCTCACCCACTTCATTTATAAAACTTCAAAACCTATCTAGCTATCTAGGAGGAGCTCAGATATACACCAAAATGGTATCTGAGGCTAACGGAGGGGCTCACAAAATATATAATGCGACTGTTCATTGTCTTATTGCTAAAAAGGCAGGTAAAAAATATGTCGTAGGTGATACCGGTGCCGGTTATGCTGGTAAAATGTTAAGTATGGCTGCTAAGAAGTTTGGTCTTAAGTGTAAAATATTCATGGGTGCAAAAGACATAAAGAGACAAAAGCCAAATGTTGATTCAATGAAAAAAAATGGTGCTGAAGTTGTACCTGTTTACTCAGGAAGCCAAACATTAGTTGATGCTGTTAGTGAGTGCATGAGATATTGGGTTTCTAACTGCGATAATACTCACATGTGTGTTGGCTCAACTGTAGGTCCAAATATATTTGTTAAAATTTGTGGTTGGAGTACGGCTCAAATTTCTAAAGAATTAAAACTTCAAATTCAATCTGAGTTTAAAAAGATTCCAAAAAAAATTAAACTTATTAACTGTGTAGGTGGTGGAAGTTCTGCATACGGTTTTTGGAGTGAATTTATGGACTATAACAAAAAACAAATTGAATTAATTGGTGTTGAGGCGGGTGGTCCAAAAAACTCCAAACTTCACGCTGCACCTCTGACAAATGGAGCTAAACTTGGAATACTACACGGTGCTGCTGCCTATGTTTGTCAAAACAATGAGGGTCAAATTAATGATACCTCCTCTATTTCGGCTGGATTAGATTATCCAGGTGTTTCTCCTATTCATTGTTTCTTAAAAGATGTTAAAAGAGCAAGATATACATCTGCAACAGATGAGGGTGCTTTAAATGCTTATAAACTTGTAACAAAACTTGAGAAAATTAACCCAAGTTTAGAGCCAAGTCATGCTTTTGCAGAAGCAATTAAAATTGCTCCCAAGCTAAGTAAAGATACAATCATTATAGTAAACTCTTGTGGTGACGCTAAAAAAGATCGAGATATTTTAAAAGCAAGATTGGGGAAAGTTAACTAAGATGTCTTTAATTAACTTAGCATTTAAAAAAACTAAAAATGAAAAAAGACCGGCTTTACTTACCTACACCGTCGCAGGTGATAATAGTAAAAAAAGATCATTAGAAATATTAAAATCAATTGCAAACTATGCTGATATTTGCGAGATAGGCTTTCCTCACAACACTCCAATCGCAGATGGTGGACAAATTCAATCAAGTGCTTATAGGGCTTTAAAAAATGGTATTAAAATTAAAGATGTTTTTTCAATAGTAAAAGATTTTAAAAAATCAAAACATACAAAACCTGTAATTCTGATGGGTTACTACAATATGATTTATCAATATGGTGATAACAACTTTATTAATATCTGTAAAAAAGTTGGCGTTGATGGATTAATTGTTGTTGATTTACCTTATCCAGAAAATAAAAATTTTGCCAAAAAGTGTAAGAGGAAAAATATTAGTTTTATTCAATTAGTCTCACCCACTACTTCACTGAATAGAATGAAAAAAATTATAAAAGATTCTCATGATATGGTGTACTACATCAGTATGCTCTCAACAACAGGTGGTAAACTAAAAGTTTTACCTAAAAAAATTCTTGAGAGATACAATAAAATCAAAAGTCTAAATAAAAATAAAAATATTGTAATCGGGTTTGGAATTACTGAAAAGACAATAGCATCACTAAGAAAGGCTGATGGATTAGTAGTTGGAAGCGCTTTGTGTAAAGAAATATCAAAATCAATCGAAAAGAGACAAAATCCTGTCACAAATGTAACTAATATTGTAAAAAGATTAAGAAACAAAATTGCATGAATTGGATTAAAAAAACTCTACGTTTTGGTGAAAAAATAAAAAGAATAATTAAAGAACGTGCAAGTAAAGAAGAGATTGCTAACAGTGACTGGACATCTTGTTGTAAGGGTCCAATTTTAAAAAAAGATTTAGAAGATAATTTATGGGTTTGTCCATCTTGTAATAAACACCATAGAATAAGTCCTCGTCAAAGATTTGATGTTATTTTTGGCAAAAATAATTATGAGGTTTTAAAAACTCCAATTCCTCAAGATGACCCTTTAAATTGGAGCGACTCTAAATCTTATAAAGACAGATTAAAAACTGCTAGAAAAAAAACGGGTATGGACTGTGGAATGATGGTAATCAACACTAATATTAACACTATAAAGATTACTGCCATTGCATCTGACTTTGATTTTGTAGGTGGCTCAATTGGTGCAGCAGAAGGTGAAGCTTTCTTATATGGAATTCAACATGCTATCGAAAATGAACAACCTTTTGTAGTTTTCACTTCAGGTGGTGGAATGAGAATGATGGAATCATTAATTTCACTTTCACAAATGACTAGAACTACTTTGGCAATTAATGAACTTAAAAAGAATAACCTCCCCTATATTGTTGTTTTAACCGATCCAACTGCGGGTGGTATTACAGCATCATATGCAATGTTGGGTGATATTCATTTAGCAGAGCCAGGTGCCCTGATAGCTTTTGCAGGCGCACGTGTAATTCAAGGAACTGTTAGAGAAGAATTACCCGAGGGCTTTCAAAGGAGTGAATATGTTGAAAAAACAGGATTTGTGGATTTAATTGTTGAAAGAAAAGACCTTAGAGAAAAATTAGGTTCATTATTATCAATATTGTTAAAGAAAAATTCTGATATAAATTCATCAGAAAATGAAACTTCAGAAGATAGTAGAACGCTTACAAAAGCTGCATCCTAAGGAAATAGATCTAAGTCTAGATCGAACTAGAAATCTTTTAGAAAAATTGGGTAATCCCCAAGATCAGATTAATTGTATTTCTATTGTTGGAACAAATGGCAAGTTTTCAACCATCCAAGCTCTTTATGCAATTTTAAAAGAAGCAAATTACAAGTGCAATATCTATACAAGTCCACATATTAAAATTATTAATGAACGATTTGTTTTTAATAACAAACCTTTAACAGATGATGAATTGGCTAACCTTTTTTCTGAAATAGAAGAAGCGAATAATGGGGCACAAATTACTTTCTTTGAAATTTTAACCGTTTCTTACCTTCATTATGCTAAAAAATACCCCAAAAACATTAACTTAATTGAGTCAGGCCTATTTCATAGATTTGATGCGACTAATATTTTAAAGAAAAACTTGGCAAGTATTGTGACGGCCATTGGTCTTGATCATTTAGATTGGCTTCCAAAAGAAGAGCAAACAGTTGATAAAATTATATATGAAAAAACATCAACTTTATTAAATTCTAAAATCATTGTCGCAAAACAAAGTTCAAATGAAATTAACAAAAGTATTGAAGATACAATTAAAGATAATTCTTCTAAAAAAATAATCTTTAATAAAAACTACAACTTCACCTTAAAAGAAAATGATTTCTTTTATTTTGAAGATGAGTTTGGAGGTTTGAAACTTCCAAAACCAAATTTACCCGGTAAATTTCAATTAGAAAATATTTCTACAGCGATTGCAACTGCAAGACAGCTAACAGATTACAAGATAACTGATGAGCATATTAAGAGTGGTATTACTAAAATAGAAAGTATTGCACGACTACAAGAATTAGAATCTGGAAAACTAAAAAATTTAGTTAAGAATAATCTATTATTTATAGACGGATCTCATAACCCACTTGGCGCAAAAGTATTAAATGAATATCTTCAAAGTTTAAATTGTAAAATACATATTATATTAGGAATGATGGCAAACAAAGATCATAACGAGTATATGAGTTACTTTAAAGATATTAAATCTTTAACAACAATTGATATTCCAAATCAACCAAATGCTATTAAGGGAAATAAACTTAAAGAAAAAATTAAAAATTATGAAAATATAAAATATAAGAATTCAGTTGAAAATGCGATTAGATCAATTGATCTTCAGGAAAATGATATTGTCTTAATTACAGGATCTTTATATCTTGCGGGAGAAGTTTTAAATTTAAACTAAATACTTTTATCTAAAAATTCTTTAACCTTAGCTTCACCTGGATTTCCAACTAATCTATCTATCTCTTCACCTTTTTTAAAAATAATTGTTGAGGGAACACCACGTACTCCCATAGAGCTACCTAAATTTAGTGCTCCATCTTCAATATCAGCATAATAAAAATTAGCCTTATCTTGATATTTGTCTGAAAGTGCAGACATCACTGGCTTTAAACTTTGGCAGGGCGCACACCAAATTGCCGAAAATTGAATTACACAAGTGTCTTCATTTTTAATTTTATCTTCCCAGTTTTCATCTTTAAAATCAATAAGCATGCTTCTTATATAAATTTTTATTCTATTTATTCAATATGTAAAAAGGGATTTTTTTAGTTAATTAACAAAAGTCAATTATGCCTGCTCGTATTTTTTCTGAATACCTTCAACAAACTCGTTAATTTCGTCTAAAAACTTGAGCTTTTTCTCATCTTTTTCGTTGGTATATCTATCTCTTAAATTATCACACTCAAAATAAAATTCTTTGCATGTCCACCATTTTTCCTTCTCGTCGCTCAATATTCTTTCGGCTATTCCACGTTTAATAGTCTTAAACATATCAGCAGGCAGTATCTTTGGTGATTCTTGATATATTATCTTTTTTCCAAAACTTACCATTCTCTCATCTTCAAATTTATCTAATAATATTAATTTATCTTTCCAAGATGCTGCGTGCCATTTTGGAAATAAAGCTGTGTCTTTTTGAGGGGTAAATTTTTTATAAATTGTCTCCTCTGCTAATAAATCAACTTGTGAATCAAATTGAGCTTTTTCTTCAGCAGTTTCTCGTAATGCCATTAAAACGTTTTGAGAAAATTTCTCATTACTATTTACTAATTTTGCACGCTCTTTAATTAAATCAGGATCAAGTTTGCTATATGGTTCAACTTGTAGTCCATAACTTGCATCTAAAATTATAGGAGCTTTGTTTGATCGTATAGTTCTTAGAAACTTTAATTTTTTAATAGCACTTTTAAGTTCAGAGATTGACATATCGAATAGTGGAATTGGATCAATTTTAAGATCAAAAGCTTGGCCCCACTGATAGATTGGATGAATACAATGTTTTGGATGAAGTGGTGCAACTACAAATCTATAATTTTTACCAAAATGATATTCCGCCAATGTAAACATTTTTTCTGTTTTAAATATTGTCTCGGTATCATTCTTGTTTGCTGTTCTTAAAAATGTATCCCAAGTTTGGGGTTGATTTTTTTTAATTAAACCTAAAACCTTGACAGTTAACTCTGCATCAAACAAAGCTGAGTGAGCTCCACTAGATTCAAATCCATTCATTCTTGCTAACGATTCTAGTTTCATAACTGCATTACCTTTTGCATTTATTTCTGTTTTTACAACACTTTCATCAACTGCATGAGCACCTCTTGCAATGTTTAAACCATCATGTCTTTTGTTGGGAGTTGCATTTGTAATATACGGATATCTAATTCCTCTAAAGAATTCGTTTCTTATCATCTCGTCATCAAAGCCAATGTTTGACCAACCCATGAACATTGCTGGGCTCCATTTTTTAAATGTTGCTTCTAATTGAGATAACATTTGGTAGTGACTTAAATTTCCTTTAGTTAATAAATCAACACTAGTTTTGTTAACTATTAAAGCCATTGCTTGAGGAACCTCTCCTTCTGGCAATCTACATCTAAAATTAAAACGATCTAATTCTTTAAAATTTGGGTCAACTAAAATACCACCTACTTCAATAATGCTTCCCCATGAAGTATTGGCACTACTAGATTCAATGTCCCATATTGCTAAATTCATATTAGTTGGTATTCCTTTGGTGATAGTACTGTTCGACTTTTTCTAAAAACTTATTTTGATATTCTTCTAGTTTAACACCTTGAATTCTAAAATCTTGGAATAAATTATCAACCGTACATAACAGGACAATTCCTTGGGTGATGTTTGAGTTATAAACAACGTTATGAGCTAATGAATAAGCCCCTAATTGAAGATAATAGTCCTCAATCCACTCTTCTTTTTTTGGTTTATTGGACTGTTTAAAATCAATGATAGTTTCTTGCCCCTCATAAACTCCACAAGCATCACACGTTCCAGCATATTTTCCTGGATAGTACAATGTGGCTTCAGTTCCCCAAATCTCTGACAATTTATTTTTAATTCCTTGTTCAATAATTTCATCTGCCATTTTTTTAGATTTATTTTCTTCTTCTAATAATTCTAAATTTAATTGACCTAATAGATATTTTTCTAAATGAGAATGCATTGATGTGCCTCTACTTGAAGCATCATTTTTAATTCTATTTGCTTCAGCAGCTCCTACTCTTACTTTCCAATTTGCAAGAGATGCTTTTTTTTCCTCACTTTGTGTTGCTTGTAATATGGAAGTTACCGATGGAAGTTTTTGTTGATTTACAGCATACATTCTTGAGCCACTCACCATTGATCTCATGGATTTTGGATAAGTAAATTTATTATTCCACTGCATATAGTTTATTATAAGCGGTATTGAGGGAAAAAAGAAATTAATTTTTTGCTTGTTTTGAATGGTCAACAAATTTTTCTACATTTTCTGTTTGAATAGCTTTATCAACTTGTTCGGGATCTTTAATATTTTCTAGGCTTCTGCTGATTGATCTTGCATCTGTTCCAAACTTATCAACAACAATCATTGCTTCTTCTAATTTTTTTCTAAGAGAAACTATATTATCAAAATGTTTTCCAAATCTTGAGCTAATTGTTTTTAAATGATCATAAATTTCTGTTGCACCCTTTTGAACTTTTAAAGATTGAAAGCCCATGTGCAAAGATTGCAAATAAGCAGAAAGAGTATTTGGACCACAGATTACAATTTTATATTTTTTCATTAATTCTTGAGTTAATAATTCTTTAGTAGTTGGATCTTGGTATTCAGTTAATTCTTTATATAAACTTTCAGTTGGGGCATAAACAATTGCAAAATCTGTAGTTTTTGGTGGAACAATATATTTTTCATTAACACTTTTAGCTTTTGCTTTAAATGCAACAGCTAATTTTGCTCTTGCATCTGCAACAGCTTTTTTATCATCAGCATCATACCCATCGGTAATTGCTTTAAATTTTTCTACTGGAAAATGTGAGTCTACAGGCACCATTACATCACCCTGAAGTTTGATTGCAAATTCTACATTTTCACCTGTATCTTCTTTCATCTTAACGTTAGTCATGAATTGAGAGGCAGGTAATAAGTCTTTGATTAGAGCATCCAATGAAAACTCTGCAAGAGTTCCATATTTTTTAACTCCAGCTAAAATTTTTGTTATACCTTCTTGGCTTTTATTTAATAATTCGACCTGACTATTAAAGTTTCCTACTTTTTCATCAACTTTTGTTAAGGCCTCTGTCATATCTTTAGTCACTCCAGTTGATAGAGCGGTAAATGAAGTCGACATAGAACCTAATGAAGTATTAATAGTAGTATTTAAAGTATCTTTTAATGAAGTAATTTCTGTCTTTAAATTGGCCATCTCCTCAGCTTCTTTATTTTCGCTCTCATCTTTTGGCTTAGATCTTAAGTTTAGATAAAGAATGCCTAATGTAGCTACAAGCAATAAAACTAATAAAGTTAATAAAATACTATCCATGATTCTATGAGATATTTTATAGTAAAAATTTGATTTATATATGTAATTATTTAAAACTCCCTCTATGGAATTAATCTTAATACTAAAAATACTACTTATCATAGGAGCTATTGTTGCCACTTATGCAGTACTTAGAAACCTTGATATTATTAGGATTATTTTAATTTACGTTAAGGATACTTTACTTAGAAAGTAACTTAACTAATTTTTTAACCAGACTATTTTTTAGAGAAGATTTTGAGGCCATCATGCAGGCTTCTGACTTTAAAATTTCACCATCTTTGAGAATTCTAAGGTTATTCGCTCTTAGAGTTTCACCAGATGAAGTAATGTCAGTTATAATTTCAGATGACCCAGTAAAAGGATATGCTTCAGTTGCGCCTAAACTGCTAACTAACTTAAATTGAGTAACTCCTTTTGAAAACAAAAACTCTCTTGTTAAATTGGGATATTTTGTTGCCACTCTTAATCTTTTTTTCTTTTTATCTTTAAATTCAAAAGCAATTTCTTCTAAATCAGCAACTGTTTGAACATCAATCCAAGGGTCTGGAATAGCAACAACCAATGTTGCTTTGCCAAATCCATAATTCTTCACAACACTTATCTTCTTTTGGATATTAACTTCACTTTCTTTTAATAAATCATATCCAGAAAAGCCAAGATCTAAAGAACCATCTCCAAGTCTTTCAACTATCTCTCTTGCATGAAGATATAATACTTTAACATTCTTTAAGTTTTTAATAGATCCCAATAAATCTCTTTCACCTCTTTCTGAGACTAAATTTAATTTATTTTTTTTAAATATTTTTAAGATATCAGCTCTCAATCTGCCTTTGCTTGGAATTCCAATGTTAATAATATTTTTTGTCATTAGTAGTTTAAATTTAAAGCAGCTCCTACTGCTGGAACTTGTTTTTTTGATCCAAGGTCTGAAATTAATTTATCAAATCTTCCACCGTTACAAATATTGATATTTTTAGATTTGGATTTAATATCAATTTTAAAAACCATACCTGTATAATATTCCAATTGACGTCCAAAAGATGTTGAAAACTCTATATTTAGTTTTTGAGTTTTATTTAATGAAGTTGGAAAATATTTTTGATCCACAACTAAATTAATTTTATTTTTTTTAAAAAAGATATTAAGTTTTTTAGCTGCTTGTCCTATTGGACAATTAATTTTTAAAAACTCTTTAATAATTTTTGAAACGTTTTTACCTCTACTGGCTCTTCTTGGATCTTTAATCTTATTATCAAATCTCTTTAAGATTTCTTCAATTGATCTACCAGCAACTACTGTTTGCTGATTATCTTTTAACATTTTTTGATATCTCTTTTTATCAACCTCAACAATTATTGGGTCTACATCAGAGTTCGTTTCTAACCTTCTTAGTAAATCATTAAAATAGTCTTCTCTCCAAAAATGTCTTGAAAGTCTTAATTTCCATCTTTTTGGGATATCTAGTTTTGAAATTAATAAATTGAAAATCTCAACGTTACCAATTTTTAAAGTTCCTGATGAATATTGTAAATTAGACAGAGATTTTAAGGCTGTATTAATAATTTCCTTATCATCTTTTTTTTCATCTTTAGAACCAATGATCTCAAAACCAACTTGGTCTCTAATAATAGAATCTTTTTTATTATTTGATTTTCTATAAGCCTGACCGCTATAAAATATTTTCTCTTTTCCTTTAAGGTTATTTTCTAAATATCTCAAGCAAGATGCAATGGTTAGATCTGGTCTTAGACAAAGCTCACTACCATTTTGATCAATAAATGAAAAAATAAATTTTCTAAAACTCTCTCCTGATCTTTGTACAATATGATCAGCTTCAATTACTGAAGGTAAATCAATATATTTAAACCCTTTAGATTTAACTGATCTAAGGATTTTTTCAGATAAATTTTTTGATTTCATCAATTAAATTTTCTTTTAAAAATGTAACCTGGTTGTTTTCACCCTTAACTCCTAAAAGGTTTTTTAAAGTAATCGTATTATCTTTAAATTCATTTTCACCACAAATAACAGCTACCGGGCATTTTTTTTTATTCGCATATGTTAACTGTTTGCCTAGATTTTTCTTACTATCTAAAAATATTTCAGAGTTAATATCATTATCTCTTAAAACTTTTAAAATCTCATAATAATTTTTTAAATACTTTTCATCCATTACACAAATAATAGCTGGTTTTTTCTCATCAACTTCAATTTGATCAAGTTGCATCATTGCAAATAATAATCGGTCAACTCCAATGCTCATTCCAGTTCCAGGAATATCAACTCCCTTAAATCTTGAAATTAATTTATTATATTGTCCGCCAGAACAAATACTTCCTATATCAACTTCTTTACCTTTGTTGTTTGTTGTCTTGAAATTTAAATTTGTTTCAACACAAAACCCATCATAATAAGCAAGCCCTCTAACAATTGTAAAGTTCGTCTTTATTTGATCTAAATAATCTCCATAACTTACAATTTTCAATAAGTCTTCTAACTCTCTAATTCCTTCTTGAGATAAAGGGTTTTTTAAATTTTTTTTTAATTCTTTTAAATCTTTTACTTTTAAAAAGTTAATAATTTGTGAAGCTTCATCATCAGTTAAGTCAGCACCTTTTGTAACTGCTCCACTTACATCTACTCTTTCTTTTTTTAATAAATCTTCAACGCCTCTTATTCCAAAGCCAGGTTTATCAAGCTTATCAATTGCTCTCATAACCTTTATCTTTTTGTCTTCAGATATTTTAAGGTCTTCAATTAAACCTTGAACAATTTTTCTATTACTAATGTTAACTATGAACTGATCTTTTTTTAAACCACAGGCAAGAAGTGTACTTGCAATTAAATTACATAGTTCAGCATTTGCTTGAGCTGGGTTAACGTTACCAACTATATCGGCGTCACATTGTAAAAAGCTTCTATAACGAGCATTACCTGCTTTTTCATTTCTCCAGACATCACCCATTTGATATCTTTTATAAGGTAAAGGTAATTCTTGATTGTTTTGAGCAACAAATCTAGCTAACGGACTTGATAGATCATATCTAAGAGTAATATTTTTATCACCATCTTTAAATGAGAATACGTCAGACATAGAATTACTATCATCATCTGCAAGAAATGATCCGATATTTTCTGAAATTTCAAATGAAGGAGTTTCAAGAGCAGCAAAACCAAATTTTATAAAATTAGTTTCAATAATATTAATTAACTTTTTCTTTAGAGTTAATTTCTTGCCCCATCGGTCTTCAAATCCTGAGGGTAACCCGGGAATTAGTTTATTTTCTTTATTCATTTTTTTTGGTACCCGCGCTTGGAATCGAACCAAATCCTATAGTTCCACAAACTATCGTACTAACCGTTATACTACGCAGGCATTCCTTGTTTTTATATTATTTTTGTGTGGATTTAAAATTATATTATAAATAAATAGCCTAAAGGCTATGGAAACAAAGTCTATGAGTACTTCTTGAAGTCTCTCTATATGTAGTATTTATAATCATGAGCAATCTTTTAGACAATTAAGAATAATTTTCAACACATAAATATAAAAAGACGTTAACCTTATTTTTAAATTTTTTAGAGAGGTGGTGGTGGCCCCAACTGGACTCGAACCAGTGACACACGGATTTTCAATCCGATGCTCTACCAACTGAGCTACAGGGCCCCATATTAACCTCTAAAAGTGATACGACCTTTGGTCAAATCGTAAGGCGTCATTTCTACTTGAACCTTATCACCTTGAAGTACTCTAATTCTATTCTTACGTAATTTGCCAGCAGCATGCGCTGTAACAATATGGCCATTTTCTAATTTAACTCTGAACATTGCGTTTGGAAGTAGATCCTCAACAATTCCTGAGAACGACAGCATTTCTTGTTTTGACAAATTTATTTTCTCCTAATTCTTTTTTCTACTGATCTAGCGTGTCCCACTAAACCCTCGTAGTTTGCAAGTGTTATAACTGATGGACCAAGGGTTTCAATCCCTTTTTTTGATAGATTTATATATGAAATTCTTTTGTAAAACTCATTAACACTAACACCACTTGAATATCTTGCCGACGAATTAGTTGGTAATACGTGATTAGAACCAACATTATAATCCGTCATAGCCATTACAGCATACTTACCTAAACAAATAGATCCTGAGTTTTTAATTTTTCCAACCATATTTTTATAGTTTTTAATATTAAGCTCTAAATGTTCTGGTGCAATTTTATTTACAGTATCAATAATTTTTTGATCAGATGACATATGAATTAAAATTCCATTATTAATCAAGCTACTTTTTGCAATTGTTGTTCTTGGTAGATCTTTCAATTGTTTATTAATTTCTTCATTAACTTTTTTGATAATTAATTTATCTTTTGAAATTAAAATACATTGAGCAAGATTATCATGTTCTGCTTGCCCTATAAGATCACTTGCTATCCATTCTGGATTTGAGAACTTATCACATACTATTGTCACCTCTGAAGGTCCAGCAATCATCCCTTCAATTCCTACATCACCAAAGACTTCTTTTTTGGCAGCTGCTACATAAGAGTTTCCAGGGCCTACAATTTTATCAACTTTTTTAATTTTTTTAGTACCATATGCAACTGCTGCAATCGCTGATGGCCCACCTATTGAATAGATTTCTTTAATTTTACATTTTCTTGCGGCGTATAATACGGCCGGATTTTGTTTACCTTTTTGACCTGGATTAATCATCACCAGTCTTTTAACGCCCGCAACAAGAGCTGGAATTGCATTCATTAAAACACTTGATGGGTATGAAGCCGTTGAACCTGGCACATAAATTGCAACCGATTCAATTGGAACATATTTATATTCCAATTTATTTTGTAATTTGTCAGTATAAGAAATATCTTTGAATTTTTGTAAAGAGTGAAATTTATAAATTCTATTATAAGCAAGATCGATTGCTTTTTTAACTTTTGGGTCTAGGGACTTTATAACTTTAGTTATTTTTTTAGGATTTGGAATAATAATACTATTTTTGTTAAATTTTTTTTCATATTTTAAAACAGCTTTATCACCATTTTTTTTAACATCTTTAATAATTTTAGTAACTGAAGCTGAGTTAAGCTGAACTTTATTTTTTCGTTTAGATAGCAGTTTATCTAAAGCTACATCAAAGTTTTTAATTTTACTGTCTAATATTTTAATCATTAATCAATTTTATTTTGATCATCAAGAGTTACTTCAATTATTTCTGTCGATAAAGTTATATATGCATTATTAGTAAAAATTAAGCTAATCTCATAATTGTCATTATTTTTTAAATAATCCATAGTTATCAATTCAAGTTTTTGGTCAACATCGTCTTGTTTTATATTCTTGGATTTAACATTATCTACAAACTCAAATTTACAGATACTATTTATTTTTTTACCCTCATTTTCTGTTTCAATTTTTGTTCGCTTTAAAGATAATAAGAAAACCTTATTTTTTTGAAGATATTTGATTTCGCTAACTTTGATCTCAGCTCCAGCACAACATGCTGAAATCATTTGCAAACCTTCATTATCATTTGCAATAATTTTTGATAAATATTTTTTTTCCATTAATTAACTCTTCTAATTTTGGCGCCTACTTTTTTTAACTTCTTTTCTATGTTCTCGTACCCTCTATCAAGGTGATATATTCTATTAATTACAGACTTTCCTTTGGCTGTGAGTGCAGCAAGTATTAGAGAGACAGACGCTCTTAAATCTGTTGCCATTAGCTCTGCTGCTTCAAATTTAATATTTCCCTCTATTGTCGCTTTATTTCCATTGATAGAAATTTTTGCTCCCATTCTATTTAACTCTGCTACGTGCATAAATCTGTTTTCAAATATTTCTTCTCTAATATAAGATTTCTTATTAGCCTTGCATAGTAGTACCATCATTTGCGCCTGTAGATCCGTTGGAAAATTTGGATAAGGAGATGTTTTAATATTTATACTTTTAATTTTTTTACTTCCTTGAATAAGTATTTCATTTTTCTTTTGAATAATTTTTGCACCTATTTTTTTCAAAATATTGATTTCTGTGCTAATAATTTTTGGATCCATTCCTACAATCTTTAGATTTCCTTCAGTTAAAGCAGCGGCAATTAAGTAAGTACCTGCCTCTATTCTGTCTGGCATTACCTGATATTTTATTTCCTTTAGATTGCTTACGCCTTCAATCTTAATGGTTCTTTTTGCAGCCCATTTAATATTACAACCTAACTTAATTAAAAAATTAACTAAGTCTTTAATTTCAGGCTCTATTGCACAATTTGATAATGTTGTTTTTCCTTTAGCTAAACATGATGCAATAATTAAATTTTCAGTGGCACCAACTGAAATTTTTTGGAATTTGATATTTGCTCCAATTAATCCTTTTGGGGCATTTGCATGAACATAACCTTGTATAATTTTATATTTTACTCCAAGTTTTGATAGTGCTTGTAAGTGAATATCAACAGGTCTTGTACCAATCGCACAGCCACCTGGTAAAGATACTTTTGCTTTACCAAACTTCGCAAGCAATGGTCCCAAAACTAATATCCCTGCCCTCATAGTTTTAACCAAACTATAAGCTGCAAAAGTTTTAGTTTGCTTGTTGTTATTAATAATTAGTGTTTTTTTATTATCTTCAATAGATGAGCCTAAGGACTTTAACAATAGTATCATTGTTTCAATATCTTTTACCTTAGGTAGATTTTTTAAAGATATCCTTTTATCTGATAATAAAGTTCCAGCTAAGATTGGCAGAGACGCATTTTTAGAACCTGAAATTCTAATTTGCCCCTTGAGCTTTGCTGCTCCAAAGACTTCTAATTTTTTCATTATTATACTTTTGGTAAAGTTACTCCAGTTTGGCCCATATATTTACCTTTACGATCAGCGTATGAAGTTTCTGGAGCCTGATCTCCCTTTAGAAATAAGAATTGAGCAACTCCTTCGTTTGCGTATATTTTTGCAGGGAGTGGAGTGGTATTTGAAAATTCTAGGGTAACGGTACCAAAAAATTCTGATTCAATCGGTGTTACGTTAACTATAATTCCAGTTCTTGCATATGTGCTTTTACCAACAACAATACACATAATGTTCCTTGGAATTTTAAACACTTCTATTGTTGTTCCTAGGGCAAAGGAATTTGGAGGGATAATAATATAATCAGAGCTTTTTTTTGTAACAAAATTATCTGAAGTAAATTTTTTAGGATCAACAATAGAAGAGTTTACATTATGAAATATTTTAAATTCATCTGCTACCCTTGCATCATAACCAAATGAACTTAGACCATAAGAAATTTTACCATCTCGTACCTGCTTGTCTACAAATGGAGAAATCATTTCCTCTTCGAGCGCAAGTTTTCTTATAGATTTATCGGAAAGTACTGACATTATTTACTTTTCTTCTTATTTTTTTTTTGAAAGATTTTTCTTTTTTTAAGATTTTTTTTAAGCGCTAAACTTAATCTTTCATTTTTTTCTTTATCAATCATTATTTGTCTGGATTGGTTAAAAAATCTAAAGTGATAGGTTTTGATGCATCTAAAATTTCTTCTGGCTCCTCTTGTACCTTTGGACCTTCTTTAGCTTCACGCTTTGCTCTTTTTTCTGCAAGCTTCTTTTCTCTCTTAGCTTGCTTTTCCATTAGCTTGTTGCCTTTAGTAGATTTATAATCGTAATGAATTCCCATAAAATTTTCCTCCGCTAGATATAAATCATTATATGAAAAAAATTAAGGCAATATTTTGAAAAAAATGATTTATTATAGAAATACTTCAATAAATACCAAAATAGCCCCTATAGTTAAATGGTATAACATGTCCATGGTAAGGATAAGTTTCAAGTTCGATTCTTGGTGGGGGCACCAGACTAATTCTTATAGAATATTTTTCTAGCTATAATTGTGATTATTATTAATGCCACAAACGCAAGCATTGGAATATATATATCTGGCGAATATATTAAGTCTATAATTCTCGGAGCCTCTAAATTTTGTTCTATAATTTTTTCAAGCCCACTTCCAATTGAAACAAGCAAAAATAATTGTGGTGTTAGTCCTATTAATGTTGCCCAAAAAAAATTGGCTACCTTAACATTGAAAATACAAGGCAATACATTTGACAGTGCGAAAGGAATTCCTCCTATAAATCTATAGGCTAAAAGATAAATAAATTCTGATTTCTTAAATTTTATTTCTAAATTTTTAAACCTATTTAAAAACTTTTCTTTAATTACTTCTTTAAAAAAATAATTACCAAGCATGTATAAAATCGTTGCACCGATAGTCATTCCAATTATTAAAACAAATATTCCAAGCCACTTACCAAAAATAAACCCTGCTAGGAGTGCGGCTGGTAAGCCAAATCCAGCCATGACAACCCAAATAATTGTAGATATTAAGAATACTAAAGAGATTAAAAATAAATTAGTTTGCTTAAATCCAAAAAAATAATCCCTGTTATTTTTGATAAATTCGTAGCTAGTTAATTCTTCAAAGGTGAATTTTGATAAAAAAAAGTATAAAAATGATGAAACAACTAGAAGATAAAATAAACCTAAAGTTATCTTAACTTTTTTTGATTTTTCCATAATTAACTGGTAGTATTATAAAATCTTCTATTTGCTATTTATACATATAATTACTATAAAGGGCGAAATTTAAAAAAACTTAAATAAATCCTATGAAAAGAACATATCAGCCCAAAGTTGGAAAGCGTCTTAAAAAACATGGTTTCAGATCAAAGATGGCAACTAAAGGTGGAAAAAAACTTCTTAAGAGAAGACGTGATAAGGGACGTAAGAATCTTACAGTGTCATCTACTCAAAAAAAGCCAAAAGGTAAATAAGTCAGACTAAATGAAAAGCAAAATTGTTGCTCTTTCTAAAAACGAGGATTTCAAAAACTTACTTAAGAAGAAAAAAACCTCAAACAAATATATCACTCTTTTTTTTGGTCCCCTTGAAGACAAGGATAATAAAAAACTAAATATCAGTTTTGTAGCTAAAAAAAAAATGATCCGTAGTGCTGTAAAAAGAAATAAAGTTAAAAGAAGATTAAGAAATATTATAAATGAAGCTATAAAAAATATATCAATAAACTTTAACTATTCTTACCTCGTGATTGCGAAAATAACTATGCTAAACAATGAATATGCGATAATAAAAGATACTTTATTTAAAGACATAAAAAAAATTAAGTAATGAATATTATATCAAAAATTTTAATTGGCCTGATCAAATTTTATAAAATGGTTATTAGTCCTTACTTGGCTCCTTCGTGCAGATATCTTCCAACATGTTCAGAATATACAATTGAATGCTTAAGAGCATATGGACTCGCTAAAGGGATCTCAAAAAGTACAAAAAGAATTTTTTCATGTCACCCTATCAAAATATTGGGTGGTGGTGAAGGATTTGATCCAGTAAATAAAGAATTAAAGGCTAAGAAATAATGGATACTAGAAACGTAATAGCAGCAATATCATTATCAGCAGCAGTTATTATTCTATACTCTCTTTTTTTTCAGCCTGATCCTACAATTATTAAGAAAAATTTAGCTGAACAAAGAAAAATAGAAAATAATACCGATACTCCTAGCTTAGATAAAAATGAAAACTTTGCAAAACTTTCAAGAGCAGATGCTTTAAAAGAAAATGGTAGAATTCAATTTGAAAATGGTAGTGTTGTTGGATCTATTTCTTTAAAAGGCGCAACAATAGATGATTTAACTTTCAAAGAATATAATATTGAACTTAATGGAAGTGATAAAATAACTCTATTGAGCCCAAGAAATGTTGAAGATGGTTACTTAATCGAAAGTGGCTTTGTAAGCACTAACAAAAATATAGACGTACCTGATGCTTCTACAGTTTGGAAAGTTTCTGGAAATAAAAGATTAACTAATAATAGTCCTGTAAAACTAACATGGAGTAACTCTCAAGACATTACATTCGAAAAATATATAAGCTTAGATGATCAATTTTTATTTACTGTAAAAGAAAAAATAATTAATGCATCAGATAAATCTTATAATTTTTATTCATATGGTCAAATTATTAGAAATAAATTGCCAGAAATATCTGGTTTTTATATTTTACATGAGGGGTTTCTATCTGTACTTGACGATCAGTTAATAGAAGAAGATTACGACGATATTCAGGAAAAGAAGTTCACCCAAACTGCGCAAGAAGGATTTGTTGCTATTTCAGATAAGTTTTGGGTTACATCGGTTATACCTCCTAAAGGTAAAGAGTTTAAAACAACTTTCGACTATAAAAATAAATTCAGAGCTAACTACATATCTACAAAAGGTATTGAGGTTAAAGCAAACAGTTCTATTGAAGAAAAAATTCAAATTATAGTTGCAGCTAAAAGAGTAAATGTCATTGATGGTTATGCTGAAAGTCTAAATATCAATAAATTTGATCTAGCGATTGATTGGGGTTTTATGTATTTTATAACTAAGCCTTTATTTTTTGTATTGGACTACTTCTTTAAATTACTTGGCAATTACGGTTTAGCAATTATCGCCGTTACAGTTTGCATTAGATTGGCTTTCTTTCCTCTTGCCAACTTCAGTTTTAAGTCGATGGGGAAAATGAAGTTATTAGCTCCAGAAATGGCCAGATTAAAAGAAATTCATAAAGACGATAAAATGAAATTACAACAAGCAATGATGGCTCTTTATAAAAAAGAAAAAGTTAATCCCATGAGTGGTTGTCTACCTATCCTAGTTCAAATTCCAGTTTTCTTTGCTTTGTATAAAGTTTTGTTTGTAACCATCGAAATGAGACACATGCCTTTTTATGGATGGATACACGACCTAAGTGATAGAGATCCAACATCTTTATTTAATATTTTTGGTTTAATCCCTTGGGATCCACCTTCTTTCTTATTAATAGGTGCGTGGCCTATCATTATGGGTATCACTATGTTCATACAACAAAAGCTTAACCCAACTCCACCAGATCCAATACAGGCTAAAATTTTTATGTTCTTTCCAGTATTTCTAACTGTAATTCTTGCACCGTTTCCTGCAGGTCTTGTTATCTACTGGAGCTTCAATAATATCTTCACAATGATTCAACAATATATTGTTCAAAGAAAAATGACTATTAAAACAACTTAAATGTCATTGTTAAAAGAAGCAGAGTTAATAAATATTTTACCTAAAGACGGTCCAACAGTTGAAGAGGTAAAAAAATACTTAGAAAAGTATAATGATGAATTTATTGTTATAAAATGTGGCGGTAGTGTTTTAGTTGATCCAAAATTATTTAAAATTTTTATTAAAGATATTGTTGTTTTAAACAAGCTTGGCTTTAATCCTATAGTTATTCACGGTGGTGGAAAAAGAATAAATGACAAGTTAAGTGAACTTAACATTAAAAGTAATTTTATTAATGGACTAAGAGTTACAGATAAAAACACTATTAATATAGTTGAGGATGTATTGATTGAATTTAATAAAGAGATTGTTAATGCTTTAAAAGATCAATCTTGTGAAACAAGAAGAATTACTTCAAAAGAATACAATATAATAACTGTAAAACCTGAAAGTGATAAATTAGGTTTTGTAGGTACTCCCACTCACATTAAAACTGATGTTTTAAAAGAAATTATCAAAGTTAATGAAGTACCTGTTGTTGCTCCTCTAGGGTTAGATAAAAATAATCAGACTTTTAATATTAATGCTGACACTGCAGCAGGCTCGATTGCAATTGAGTTAAAGGCTAGAAGATTAATGATTATTAGCGATGTAGAGGGCGTATTAGATAATGAAAAAAAACTTATACCTGAAATTAATTCTCAAAAAGCTAAAGAATTAATTGATCAAAAGGTTATATCTGGTGGCATGATACCTAAAATTAACAATTGTCTAGATGTTGCAAGTAATGGGGTTAAAGGGGTAGTGATAATTGATGGAAGAAAAAATCACTCAATTCTTTTTGAGCTATTATCTGATAAAGGTTCCGGAACTTTAATTAGAGAATGAAAAATTTACTTAATATAAAATACTGGTTATTTGACCTTGATAACACTCTTTATAGTGGTCAAACAAAAGTTTTTTCAGAGGTTGACAAGAAGATGTCTTCCTTCATTTCAAAAAAATTTAATGTAGATTTAATTAAAGCAAGAGAAATTCAAAAAGAGTACTTCTACGAATATGGAACAACATTATCAGGATTGATGAATCATGATAAAATTGATCCACATGAATTTCTTGAATTTGTTCACGATATAGATATTAGCTGGCTTCCCAAAGATGAGCTATTGCGAGAAGAATTAATTAAAATTAAGGAAAAGAAATATATTTTTACAAATGGTTCTCATGCTCATGTTGAAAACGTAACTAAACAACTGGGTATAGATGGCTTGTTTGATGGAGCATTTGATATTGTTGATGCCAACTTTATCCCAAAACCGAAAATTGAACCTTACAAAAAAATTGTAGAAAAATTTGATTTAGATCCAACAAAATCAATATTGATTGAAGATATTGCTCATAATTTAGAACAAGCTAAAAATCTAGGAATGAAAACTTGTTGGCTTGAAAATGATGAGACTTTTGCAAAAAAAGATGCTGATAAACCCTATATTGATTATAAGATTAAGATCTTGCCTTCTTTTCTTCAAGAAATTAATATATTAAAAGCACAATAAAACTAACCTACAAAAGATAAGTTAAAACTATGAAAGAATTTGAAAACATTATCAATACAGCTTGGGACAATAAAGATTCAATTAATGGTCAATCAGACCAATCAATATTAAATGCAATTAAAGAAACAATTGAACTTGTTGACAAAGGTGTTTTAAGAGTTGCTGAAAAAAAAGATAATGAGTGGGTAGTCCATCAGTGGATTAAAAAAGCAATCCTTTTAAGTTTTAAAACTAACGAAATGCAAACTCTTGCAGGCCCTTACGCTACATGGTGGGATAAGGTTAGAGGAAAAACTGCAGGCTGGGGGAGAGAAGAACACAAAAAAGCTGGATTTAGAATGGTGCCTAATGGAGTGGTTAGACACGGATCTTTCATTGGGAAAAATGTTGTCTTGATGCCTTCATTTGTAAACATTGGAGCTTATGTGGATGAGGGAACTATGGTCGATACTTGGGCGTCAGTTGGGTCTTGTGCTCAAATAGGAAAGAACTGTCACATATCTGGTGGTGCTGGAATTGGTGGGGTATTAGAGCCAATGCAGGCTAATCCAACAATTGTTGAGGATAACTGTTTTGTTGGCGCTCGTTCTGAAATAGTTGAAGGAGTAATCGTAGGTGAAGGGTCAGTTTTATCTATGGGTGTATTTATTGGTCAATCTACAAAAATTGTTTACAGAGAAACTGGTGAAGTAATCTATGGAAAAATTCCACCTTACTCAGTAATAGTTCCAGGTAGCTTACCAAGTAAAGATGGTAAGGGCCCTGCTTTATATTGTGCGGTAATAATTAAACAAGTTGATGAAAAAACTAGATCTAAAACTTCTATTAACGATCTATTGAGAGACTAAATGCCAACTTATAATGAAATTACATTAGCAAAAGAGCTAATAAGGTTTCCAAGCATTACACCTGTTGATGTAGGTGTAATGAAATTCTTAGCCAATAAACTAACTACTATTGGATTTAAGTGTAAAATATTAGAATTTAAGGACAAAGATTCTAAACCAGTTAAAAATTTATACGCAAGATTAGGTAATGCACAACCAAACTTTATGTTTGCAGGTCACTTGGATGTGGTGCCTCCAGGAAATTTAAAAGATTGGACCGTAAAACCATTTAGTCCTGCTATTAAAAAAAACCACTTAATTGGAAGAGGTGCAAATGATATGAAAGGTGCAATAGCAAGTTGGGTTGTTGCAGTGAATAACTTTATATCAAATAATAAAAAATTTAAGGGTTCTATTAGTTTATTGATTACAGGTGATGAAGAAGGTGTTGCAATCAACGGTACCAAAAAAGTAGTTGATTACCTAAAAAAGAAAAAAGAAAAAATAGATTTTTGTTTAGTTGGAGAGCCTACTAACCCTAATAAACTTGGTGAAATGATTAAAATTGGTAGAAGAGGAAGTATGAACGCAGAGTTAACTATAATTGGAACTCAAGGCCACGTTGCCTATCCTCATCGTGCTAACAACCCATCAACTACAATGATCAAAATACTAAATGAAATAAAAGAAATAAAATTTGATAAAGGAACAAAAGATTTTCAACCAACAAATTTAGAAGTAACTAAAATTAATATCGATAATACTGCTGACAACGTTATTCCAAGTGTTGCTAAAGCTACATTTAACATAAGATTTAACAATAAACACACGTCCTCTAGCTTAAAAAATAGATTAAATAAAATTTTTAAAAAAATTACCAAAAAAGATAAGTCTAATTTTAAAATAGAATACCGTGTATCAGGTGAAGCTTTTTTAACTAAATCTAATAAAACTACCTACATGATTCAAGCTGTTATAAAAAAAATTACAAAAATTAAACCTCAACTATCTACAACAGGCGGAACTTCGGATGCGAGATTTATTAGAAAAATTGCTCCCTGTTTAGAATTTGGTCTAGTAGGCAAAACAATGCATAAAGTAGATGAGGCAGTATCTATTTTAGATTTGAAGAAGTTAACAAAAATATATTCTGAAATTCTTAAAAATTACTTTTAATGATTTGCATTAAAGCAAACATCACAAAAGAATTGGGTGATATTGATGATGAATCAAAAGCTATTTATCACTCTAAAAATACAGTTTGTTTCTTTATTTTTAAAAAAAGAAAACAACGTCATGAGTTTGTAGAAAGAACCAAAGGAATGCTAAAAGTAGAACGAGAAACTGTTTGTCTTAAATGAAAACTGGCTTAATAACCTCTGATACTTATCAAAATCACAATACAGGCGATGGACATCCAGAAAAAATTGATAGAGTTACAGCAGTAATCGACAATTTTAAAAAGTTAGATAATAAAAATTTGATTTGGAAAAAACCTTCAAAGTTTGACAGATCACTTTTAGAAATAACTCACAATTCTGATTATATAAATTTTGTAGAAACATCTTTTCCAAAGAAAGGATTGTCCTTTTTAGATGGAGATACAATTATATCTCCAGGAAGCAAGAAGGCTACTTCAGATGCTGTAGGATCAATTATTACAGCTATTGATGGTGTTCAAAATAATGAATTTAAAAATGCTTTTTGTGCCGTCAGACCTCCAGGACACCATGCAGAAAAAAATAAAGCTATGGGTTTTTGTATTTATAACAATGTGGCTGTTGGAGCTAATTACCTAATAGATAAATATAAACTTAATAAAATTGCAATCATTGATTTCGATGTTCATCATGGAAACGGAACACAAGACATTTTCTATAATAATGAAAAAGTTTTATATATTTCAACACATCAATTCCCCTACTACCCTGGGTCTGGTACAGAACAAGAGAAAGGTAAATATAATAATATATTCAATATTCCACTACCTGCTGGCACGACCTCTGAGGAGTATTTAAGTGCTTATGAATATGTACTTAAAAAAATAACTGAATTTAAACCTGAATTTATATTACTCTCCGCAGGTTTTGATGCCCATAAGGATGATCCACTAGCTCAATTTCAACTAGAGAGTAAAGACTTTTATGAAATCACCAAAAGAACTTTAGAGTTATCCAAATTATATTGTGATGGAAAAGTGGTCTCTATCCTAGAAGGTGGCTATGATCTTTTAGCATTACAAGAAAGTAGCGAGATGCACGTTAAAGCTTTAATAGAATTTGATTGATAATTTCTCAATAGACATTAAAGAACTCACAATGAAACTTTATAAAATTAAAAAATCTAACATCGATAAAAAAGGTCGTGGCCTTTATGCTGCAAAAGATATTAAAGAAGGTACTAGAATTATCGATTATATTGGTAAAATTATTACAAAAAAACAAACACAAGAAACTGAAAAATTTGACAATGCAAAACCTATCTACTTATTTAATTTAAATAAGAAATATGACATGGATGGAGATGTTTCATGGAACCCTGCACGTTTAATAAATCACTCTTGCTCTAATAATTGTGATTATAATGGAACTGGCTTAAAGTTATGGGTAATTGCTATAAAAGATATTAAAAAAGGTGAAGAGATAACTGCTGATTATGGGTTTGGTTATGATCAAGACTATAAACAATTCCCATGTGAATGCCGTTCTAAAAACTGTTGTGGCTACATTGTTCGTTCTGAATCAAGATGGAGAATTAACAAAAAATTCAGTATCGGACAACAAAAACTTAGTAAATAACTTTCTCTAAAAACAACCCTTCAGCTGGTGCAGGAGGTGCACAAAGTATTCTTTTTTTTGATTTAAAAACAAAATCAAATTTTTTTAAATTCCACTTTTTTTCTGCTAGATACTTTAAGCAACCAACCATCGACCTAACTTGCTGCTGTAAAAATGATTTAGATTTAAATTGTATTTCAATTCTTCCTTTAATTGATTTTATTTTAATTGATTTCATAGTTCGAATTGGACTTTTCGCATTACAGCTTGATGATCTAAATGTAGAAAAATCTTTAGTGCCTAAAAGTTTTTTTGCACCCTTTTTCATTAACGTAACATCTAGCTCTTTAATTATGTGCCACCCTCTTTCTTTTTCTATAGAAGGTCTGCTCAGTCGGTTAAAGATTATATACTTGTAAATCCTTTGTTTTGCTGAAAATCTTGCGTGAAAATTTAAATTTTTCTTTTTTATATTTATAATTGAAACATGCATATCATTTACAAAGTGATTTATTGATTTTAAAAATTTATCTAAGCTTTGGATTTCTTTTTTACATTCAAAATGTGCTGATTGTGCAATAGCATGAACTCCTGCGTCAGTTCTGCCAGATCCAATTAACAATATTTGTTCTTTTAAAAGTTTTGATAGTTTTGTTTGAATTAATTTTTGAATTGATTTTCCTCGAGATTGAATTTGCCAACCAATAAAATTAGTTCCAACATATTCAATTAAAATTTGATACCTATGCATTATTCAATTTTGAACCTTTTTTAATTTGTGATCCAAGCATAAATTCACTAATGTTTTGAGGTCTTTTTCCTTGTCTTTGAATTTCTAGAATCTTAATTGATTTTTTATTTCCACAACTAACCTCTAAATGATTGTCTAATACCTCTCCAATACCACCGCTTCCAAAGGCTAAATTTGCCTTTAAAATTTTATATCTTTCCCCATTGTAATTAAAAAAAGCACCAGGACTTGGGTATAATCCATTTATTTTACCAATAATTTTTTCTGCAGTCTCGCCCCATTCTATTTTACCTTCTGTTTTTTCAATTTTAGCTGCATAACTTGCTTCATCGTGATTTTGTTCTTTAAACTCTGTTTTACCCTCCAAGATCTCATCAATATTATCTAATATTTTTTCTGCCGCTAATGCAGAAAGCTTTTCAGATATTGTTTCTGTATTATCATTGCTCATAATTTCTATTTTATAAAAATTACAAACAGGTCCAGTATCTAATTTTTCTCCTATCCTCATAATGCTGATACCTGTTTCTTTTTCTAAATTCATAATTGATCTTTGAATCGGTGCTGCACCTCTCCATTTCGGAAGAAGTGAGGCGTGAATATTGATAAAACCTTTTTTAACTAAACTTAAATATTCATTTGGAATAATTTGTCCATAAGCAACCACAATTGCTATATCAGCATCTAATTCTTTAAAATAATTATATTCTTCTTTATTATTTTTTAATGAATTTGGTGTTCTGTATTCTATTTTTAATGTTTCTGAGATTCCCTGAATAGGAGATTTATTAATCTTTTGTCCTCTTTGTGATTTTTGAGGTGGCTGTGTATATACCACTGATACCGAATAACCATTTTGATATAATGACTTTAATATCGGCACAGCAAAGAATGGTGTGCCCATAAAGACAATTTTTTTTAACATTTCTAAAAAATTTCTCTATTAACCTTAATTTTAGAAAGTTTTTTTATTATCATTGATTTTTTTAATTTTGATAAATAATCAATAAACAGAATTCCTTCTAGGTGGTCCATTTCATGCTGAATACAAGTTGCCAATAATCCATCTGCTCTTAATAATTGTTTTTTTCCATCGTAGTCTAAATACTCAACCTCACATCTGTTGGGCCTTTCTATTTCTGCAAACTGATCTGGTACAGATAAGCATCCTTCTTCATATTTTGCTTTATCCTCATTTTTATTTTTAATAACAGGGTTAACAAAATACCTTGGTTCTTTTTTATTTTCATCTCTACCAATATCCATGACTATAATTCTTTTGGGAACTCCGATCTGGATAGCTGCAAGACCAATTCCAGGCGCATCATACATTGTGTCAAGCATATCATCCATTAATGCCCTCTCTTCATCACCTACTTTTTCAACTGGTTCTGATACTTGTCGTAATAATTTGTTTGGTTCTATTAAAATTTTTTTAACTGACATAATTACTGGTTATTTTATTATAAATTTTATATTTTTAAAGGAAGAACTTTAAGAAGAATTTTATTTCTTATTGGATCAGCATTAAGCTGATTAAGAGTACTAATTATAAAATATAAAGTATCTTCATCAATATTTTTTATCTCATCTTGACCAATAACTTCAACAATTCGAAGCATAGCAGCTGCTGTATCAGAACTATTAATAAATATCTGAATATCAGTTGGCATTTCTGACTCTACTATTTCATATAGGTTATTAAATTTTTCTGAGACTTTAATTCCGTCTGACTTAAAAGCCTCTACTAATATGATGTCCTTTTTTGAAAAAAAGTATTTTTTATTTTTTTTCAATTTTTTTAATGAATCATTTAAATCTTTGGTTATATTTTTTGACGACACCCCATCTTTAAAATAGTTAATTAATTTTGATTGATGTAAAATTTTATTATTTATTTTAATACTGGTTAATTGAGTTTTATCATCATCGATATATCTATTATAAAATGAAGTAAAATTTGACGGAACTTCTTCTTTTTTTATTTCTTTTAAAAATGCCCTCAACTCTATATCAAATGCATTATCAATATTTTCATTTTTGAATGAATTCTTTAAAGCATTTATTAATAGAAGTTTGTATTCAATTTTAGTTGTAATTAAAATTCCTTGGTAAATTAAGGCTCTTGACTCAATAGTTGATAATACTTTTGTGGATTCTTTGATATTTAATAATTGGTTAATATTAAATTGAAATCTTTTATAAAGTTCAAATAATTCTTTTTCCGCATAATGTTTTTCATGTGTAGCTTTTTCAATGCTCTTAATTTTATCTATGTCTGTAAGATCTATGTCTTTAATACTATCCAATAGATTTGATGTTGATAAATATTTCCAAATTTCTTTAGAGGTGGAATCTTTCGGTGTAAATTTAAATTGGGGATTGGTCCTGTGTGATAAATGAAAATCTAAAATCGTATTTTCTGATATTTCTTCATCAGGTTGGTTGGTATATCCCATTAAAAAATTTATTTTATTTTCATAAAATTTTTCTTCAAAACCTAGTTCTTTTTTTAAATCTAACAGCAATTGAGCCTCTTCTTTTTTATTATTATTAATTAAACAATAAATGTTAAATTTAGATAAATAAGTATCTTGAATTGGATCTTTAATTTTAGAAAAGATTTCACATGCTTTGTTGACTTCTGATTTAGAAAGATAATTATCTACTAATAATTTAGTCAGCTTTGGGTGATCATTAATTATTTGATTTTTTAATAAATAGTTTTCAATTAATTTAATGTTAGAATTTTTAATAAGCCAATTCGATTTTAATTCTAAGAATTCATCTTTAGTAATATTTATTTTAGGATAATGTGCGTTAGTTAAAAGTAAAATATTTAAAATTTCTGAAGCATCCTTTGAAAGGTTCATTTTGTTAATTCTTTTGAATATATTTAAAATTTGATCTCCATTTGAGTAAGACCACATATTAATATCTAGTCCATTTTCTGCGGGGTCATACAAACCTACAATTTTGATTTTGTTTGTTTTTAATGTTTGATCCTCCTCTATATTTAGTTCATTAGCTTTTTGAGATTGCATTTTATAAATACTATTCTGTGTAACGTTTTTCTCTTTATTGTTTTCAATTTCATCAATAATTTTAGTAGTTTTTTTTTCATCTATATTCCATATATCAACAGGTTCTTGAGATTGAGCAGCCAGCCCGAAAAATAGATAAAATATGATAACTGATAAATATTTTTTATTTAACAATTTTAATTTTTTCATTTGGAATAATTTTTTCAATTTCTTTATTTGGAGATGGAAAGTCAATTTTACCCAGCAATACCACTGCACTAATAATAATAAATAAAACTAATATCGTCTTAATTAAAAAACCTTTACTTCTGCCAGTACTTGTATTTTTTGAAAATTGCATATATTCTCTAATAATTTCAAATTAAGACATATTTGTGTTTTTTCAATAAAGAAAGCTTATGAATTCAAATAAAAACCTCGTTTTTTTGGGCATGATGGGGTCTGGAAAATCTTCTATTGGCAAATTAATTTCCAAGAAATTAGATCTTCCATTTATTGATATAGACAGTTTGATTGTAGAGAATGCTGGTATGAGTGTTACAGAAATATTTCAAAGTAAAGGTGAAAATTATTTCAGGAATTTAGAGGAAAAGATAACACTCAAATGTTTAAAAACAATTAAAAATGTTATTTCTCTTGGTGGCGGTGGATTTATTAGTACTAAAATTAGAAAAGAAATTCTTGCTAATCATTTTTCATTTTGGTTGAGTTGGGATGAATCAATTTTAATTAAAAGAATTAAGGATAGTAAAACAAGACCTCTTGTATTTAAATCAACAGATCAGGAAATAAGAACAATGATTAAAGATAGATCAAAAATATACTCAAATGCACAATTTAAAATAAACTGTAATAAACTTACAAAAACTGAAATAGTAAAAAAAATTATAAAAATTTATGAGCTTAATTAAACTACATGTAAAAACTGGAAATCAAAAATATCCAATTTTTATAGGAAATAATATTTTAAACAAACTTAAGTTGATTTTAAAAGAAAATTTGATTAATTTTAATCAATGTCTTGTTATCGCTGATAAAAATGTACCTAAAAAGTTAATAGATAAAGTCTTAAATTCTTTACCTAAAAAAAAAATATCTCTTCATTATTTTAATTCTAGTGAAAAAAATAAAAATCAAAAAAGTATTAATAATATTTTATCTATACTGCTAAGTAAAAACTTTAACAGAAATGATTGCGTAATTTCTATTGGTGGCGGTATCACTGGAGATGTATCTGGTTTTGCAGCCAGTATGTTTAAGAGAGGCTTAAAATTTATTAATATACCTACTACTTTATTGTCCCAAGTAGACTCTTCAATTGGAGGAAAGACAGGAATAAATAGCAAATACGGCAAAAATCTAATTGGTGCATTCTACCAACCTAGTTTAGTTATTTCTGATATTATTTTTTTAAAGTCTCTACCCAAGAGAGAAATTATATGTGGCTATGGAGAAATTTTAAAACATGCTATAATTGCAGATAAAAAGTTTTTTTCTTTTTTAGATGTTAATGGTTCTCAAATTTTAAATCTTAAGAGTCCTTTAATAGAGAGGGCAATTTTCAAAAGCTGCTCTATTAAAAAAAAAGTTGTTGAAAACGATGAAAAAGAAATGGGTATAAGAAAAATTTTAAATTTTGGACATACATTTGCACATGCTTATGAAGCAACACTCGGATATTCAAAAAAACTTAATCATGGGGAAGCAGTTATACTGGGTATTAAAACAGCTGCAAAATTTAGTTTATCAAATAATATTCTAAATATTAAAGAATTTAAATTAATTGAAAATCATTTAAATAAATTAAGTCTTCCAAGAAATATCAATAAATTCTTTTCTATAAGAAACTTAAATAAAATTTTATCTTTTATGAAAAAAGACAAAAAAAATAATACCAATAAAGTAAACTTGGTCTTACTTAAAAAAATTGGCTCTCCAATATATAAACTACAATTTGATGAAAAAAAAATTAATCTTTTTTTAAGAAAAGAGTTAACTAAGTAATATTTGAATTGAGTGAATATGTTCTTTTAATTCCAAGTATAAAATACTATAGATTCTTTTAGTAGAGACTATCTTGCTTGTTTTAGTAAGTTCATCTGAATTTATTATTAGTTTTATATGAAATTTTCCTTCTTGGTGACCTTTATGATTTTTATGTAAAAAACTTTTATCCTCAATTTTAAGATCTTGAATAACAATTTCTGCTTCAAGCTTATTTTTAACAATTGCAATTAATTCATTTATATTCATAAGTATTATTTTATTATTATATAACATGAAAAATATTTGTGACTGGAATAATTGCTTTGAAATTGGTGAATATAAGGCGCCAATTGAAAAAGATAATAGTAAAAGCTACAGACTGCTTTGCTTAGCTCACGTTAAAGAATTTAATAAAAATTGGAATTACTTTAAAGGAATGGATGATGAACAAGTATTTGATTTTTTAAAGTCAGATATGACTTGGCATAAGCCCACTCAAAGCTTTAGTTCTTCAGATAATTTTTTTAAAGTTCTTTGGAACAACACTTTAAAAGATGAGTTTGATAAGACTAAACTTAGAGGTGAATATAATCATATGAATCAATTTAAATTTGATGCGAATGATATTAAAGCTTTTAGTATTCTGGGCGCTTCAGTAGGTTTAAAATGGGAACAAATACAAGATAAATTCAAAACTCTTGTCAAAAAATTTCACCCTGATATTAATTTAGGAAATAAAGAATATGAAGAAAAACTCAAATTAATTACTTTAGCTTATACTCAGCTAAAAAATACTTATAGGGAAAAAATTGACACTTAATTTAAATATACAACCAGACATTAAAATGTCTTTAAAACAAAGTTTTGGAATTGATTCAGATATGGAGGTTGACGCGTTCTCAAAAAAAAGTGAGTACGTGCCTGAAATAGATAAAAATTACAAATTTGACAGAGATACTACACTTGCAATTATATCTGGATTTGCTTTTAATAAGAGAGTTTTAGTTCAAGGATATCATGGAACTGGCAAGTCAACACATATCGAACAAATTGCTGCAAGATTAAACTGGCCCTGCATTAGAGTAAATCTCGACAGCCATGTAAGTAGAATTGACCTTATTGGTAAAGATGCAATTGTTGTTAAAGAGGGGAAACAAATTACAGAATTTAAAGAAGGTATTTTACCTTGGTCCATTCAAAATCCTGTTGCCCTTGTTTTTGATGAATATGATGCTGGAAGACCAGATGTAATGTTTGTTATTCAAAGAGTGTTGGAGGCTGAAGGAAATTTTACTCTTTTAGATAAAAATAAAGTTATAAAACAAAATAAATTTTTTAGATTATTTGCAACCTCTAATACAGTTGGATTAGGCGACACAACAGGACTATATCATGGTACACAACAAATAAATCAAGGACAAATGGATAGATGGAACATTGTTACATCTTTAAATTACCTAAGCCTTGATAGAGAAATGGAAATTGTTTTAGCAAAAAATAAGAATTTGAACAATCCTAAGGGTAAAGAAAAAGTATCCAATATGATTAAAGTAGCCTCTTTAACTAGAAAAGGTTTTATAGCAGGAGATATTTCTACAGTTATGAGCCCTAGAACTGTACTGCATTGGGCGGAAAATGCAGAAATTTTCAAAGATACTGGTTATGCCTTTAGAGTTACATTCTTAAACAAATGTGACGATATCGAAAAGAATACTATAGCTGAATATTATCAGAGATGTTTTGGTGACGAGTTACCAGAGTCGATGGTGAATATTCAGATTTAAATGAGTAATAAAGAAGATAATTTTAAAGAACAATTTAAACAAGCTCTAATCTCTACTGCAAAAGTAATTTCTGAAGATTATAAGCTAGATATCAAAAAAATTGATAAAAGTCTAAATTCAAAGAAAATAGATTTTTTTGATGTCACAAATTTATCAAATAAAAGTGATTTTATCAGATTAAGAGCGGAAACAGATTCAGGCGCGCTTAAAAAGAAATTTTCCAATAAAGAAGTGTTCAATAAAAATTTACCTAATAATCCTTCATGTAAATCTCTATACAATATTGCTGAAAAAATTAGATATGAAGTTTTGGGTGGGAAAATGCTTAGAGGTGTTGAAAAAAATTTAAGTGAAAATTATAATCAAAAAATAGCTTCAGTTCGTAAAGATCAATTAAAAAATAAAGAAGATGTTCCTGTAACAGAGGCTTTTGAGTTTTATATGTTAAAAAAGTTTTTCAACTTAGAACTTAATGCTATCTCATCAAAAATGTTAAGTTTTTGGGAAAAAGATTTTACTTCTTCTATTGATAAACATTTGGATTTTTTAAATAAAAATTTAAAGGATCAAAATAACTACAGTTTAAAATTTTCAGAAATTCTTGAAAATATGGATGTTTCTAATTCAAATAATGATGAAAATAACAAAGATGATGATGAGAAAGATAACGAACAAGAAAATAAGTCAGAAAATAATGATGAAAATCAATCGGACGGAAAAGAAGATGAAAATAAACAGGATGAATCTCAGACAAGTATAGATGCAAGTTTTGATCTTAGCGACCAGCAAATGAATGAACAGCTAGAAGATTCTGAATCTCTTAAGGAGAGCACAGAAAATGTAATACAAAAAACTAATTCAAAAAATACAGATCAAGAATATAAAGTTTTTACAACTGAATTTGATGAAATTGCAAAAGCTGAAATCTTAGAAGATATAAAAGAAACACAGAGATTAAGAAAAAATTTAGATCAACAGCTTATTGGTTTCCAAGATCTAATAACAAAACTTGCAAATAAATTACAAAGGCAACTACTTGCAAAACAAAATAGGGCTTGGGAATTTGATTTAGAAGAAGGTTTATTAGATAGCTCTAAATTAACCAGAATTATTATGGACCCTTATAATTCGCTATCATTTATGAAAGAAAAAGATCTTGATTTTAAAGATACTATAGTAACTTTGTTGATTGATAATTCAGGATCAATGCGTGGTCGTCCTATAACAATTGCGGCTCTTTGTGCGGATATATTATCAAGAACCTTGGAAAGGTGTTCAGTGAAGGTCGAGGTATTAGGTTTTACCACCAAAAACTGGAAAGGTGGGAAAAGTAGAGAGGCTTGGACTAAAACTGACAAGCCGAAAAACCCTGGAAGACTTAATGACTTAAGACACATAATATACAAAGGAGCAGATACTCACTGGAGACAAGCTAAAAATAATATAGGTTTAATGCTTAAGGAAGGATTATTAAAAGAAAATATAGATGGAGAAGCTATATCCTGGGCTTACAACAGAATTAAAAAAAGAAAAGAGGAGAGAAAAATCTTAATGGTCATTTCAGATGGTGCACCAGTAGATGATTCTACTTTGTCAGTTAATTCAGGTGATTTTCTAGAAAAACATTTAAAAAAAATGGTCAAATTTATAGAAACTAAAAGTGATGTCGAAATTTTAGCAATAGGTATTGGTCATGATGTTTCTAGATATTACGATAAGGCTATTAAGATAACAGATGTACATGAGCTTGGGGATGTAATGATTTCTCAACTAAGTGGATTATTTGAGAATAAAAAAAAATTACACTAAAGATTTAAAAGATCTTTATTGTTCCATTTAATATTAACTTCTGCACCTCTTCTTGTTTGTGAATTTCTACATAAAATATTTGCATAATTTTTCTCAAGTAAAGTTTTGCCTATGAAGATACCAAGACCTAAGCCTGATTTTGATTTTATAGATGATTTATATGATTTAATATATGGTTCACCAATATTTCTTAACACATCTTTAGGATATCCTTCGCCATCATCTTCAATAATAACTTCTGTTATATCGTTATCACTTTTTACATTTATAAAAACTTTACTTTTTGAAAATTTATTTGCATTCCCAATAAAATTTCTTAATCCATAAACAATCTCAATAGATTTAATAATATTTAATGAATTAGAATATTGATCAAAGTTTATAATAAAATTTTTTTTACTAGTTTCTTTAAAAGATTTTACAATTTCACTTATATAATCAGCTATAGTAAAATCTTTATCTAAAAAATCATCTTCTACAGTAGGGTTTAATGTTAGTTTTTTTAGTATTTCACCACATCTTTCTATTTGGCTCATTAATAGATCTATATCTTTTTTAACTTCAGGATTATCTTTAAATTGTTTTAATAAATCTGAGGATATAATTTTTATTGTAGAAAATGGAGTGCCTAAAGAGTGTGCTGCAGCAGCTGCTTGACCACCAAGTGACAAGAGCTCATGTTCTTTTGACATAATTTCCTCCATTTTATTTAGAGCCTCTTTCCGAATTCTAGATTCTTTGCCGAAACTTAAAGAAAAATGGTTTAAAAAAATTAAAGCAATAATTAATGAGATGGGCATTGAGTAGTAATAATAATTATCAACATGAAAATGCTCGCTAACTGGGTGAGGTAGCGGTTGATTATAAAAAGTAAGAAAAATAATTATTAAAATAGTTATGCTAACTAATAAAATGTTATTCCTATATCCTAAATATAACGATGACAAAAGACTTGGAATTATCAAAAAAATTGAGAAAGGGTTTGCAATTCCTCCTGTTAAATAAATTAAGCCACTTAACAATAAAATATCAATTAATAAAAAAAAAATGCTGTTTTGTCTAATAATTGTGTATTTCTATTAATATAAATTAAATAAAGATTACTTAGTATTCCAAGTAAAATTATTGAATTTTCTAAAATTAAATCTGATTTAAAATCTAAAATAAAATAAATCAAGTTTACTGTTATTAGCTGACCAATAATAGCTATCCATCTTAGATTAATGTATGTAGATTTTTTTAATGAAAAATATTTTGAAGTTTCAAAAAACTTCATAGTTAGATATCTAAATTTTGAACATTAATTGCGTTAGAGACAATAAAATCTTTTCTTAAAGCAACGTCATTACCCATCAAGGTGTGAATAAGATGTTGGTCTTTTTTTAAATCTTTTGAATATTGAACTTGTAATAGGTTTCTTGTCTCAGGATCTAGGGTAGTGCTCCATAATTCTTCTGGATTCATTTCTCCTAATCCCTTGAACCTTTGAATACTCATTCTAGATTTTTCTTCTTCATAGGCTTTAGAGAATTCTTTAGTTCCTTTTTTAAATTTTTGTAATTCTTTATTATTTTTTAAAATATAATTTTCTAATTCACTTTCGTCTTTTATATAAATTCCTTTTGTTCCTTTATTAATTTTAAATAATGGTGGTTGAGCAAGATAGACATGTCCATTTTCAATTAATTTATTAAACGGCTTATTGTTAAAAAATGTTAACAATAAAGCTCTAATATGAGATCCATCAACATCGGCATCAGTCATGATAATAATTTTTCCATATCTTAAATCTTTTAAATCTATATCTTCCACTTTTGGGTCAAGACCAAGGGCATTGATTAAAGTGACAACTTCATTAGATGACATCATTTTAGCTAACGATTTTGTTCTGTGTTCACTGCCATCTCTGTTGCTATTTTTTTTAAGAGCAACTTCCTCAACATAAGTATTAAGAATTTTTCCTCTTAGTGGTAAAACTGCTTGATTTGACCTGTTTCTACCCTGTTTTGCTGAACCACCCGCAGAATCTCCTTCAACTATAAATAATTCTGTTCCTTCTTGTTTTCCTATTTGGCAGTCAGCTAGTTTTCCAGGTAAGCCACTTAATTCTAAAGCACCTTTTCTTCTAACATTTTCTCTAGCCTTTCTGGCCACATCTCTTGCAAGCGCTGCCTGCATTACTTTTCCTAGGATAATTTTCGACGTAGTTGGATTTTGATCAAACCATATTGATAATTTTTCACTAACTATGCTTTCTACAATCATTCTAACCTCAGATGAAACTAACTTATCCTTTGTTTGAGAGGAAAATTTTGGATCAGGTATTTTTGCTGAAATAACACAAGTAAGACCTTCCTTAATGTCGTCACCTGATATTGTTAATTTGTTTTTTTTTAATAAATTATGCTCTGTTGCATATTTATTAATTACTCTCGTTAATGCACTCCGAAATCCTAGTAAGTGAGTACCACCATCTTTTTGGTAAATATTATTAGTATACGGATAAATATCCTCACCATAGCTTGCATTCCACTTTAAAGAACATTCAATTTCAATATTATCTTTTTTACCTTCAATATAAATTGGTTTTTTAAATAAATTATTTCCAGTTTTGTTTATAAGTTTTTCTCTTTTTTCATCTAAAAAATCAACAAACTCTAAAACACCACCATCAAATTTGAATACTATTATTTTTTCTTTTTTGTGATTTAAGTCATTAACCGTTATCTTTATTCCTTTATTCAAAAAAGCTAGCTCACGCATTCTTTTAATAATTATATTTGGAGTAAATTTTATTGAAGAAAATATTTCTTTTGATGGCAAAAATGTTATTTGAGTGCCCGTTTCTTTTGATTTTCCTATAACTTTAAGTGGAGCTTTTGAAGCCCCATCTTTAAATTCTATAAAATATCTATTTCCATCTCTATCTATTTCTAATTTTAGTTTTTCTGATAATGCATTTACAACTGAAACTCCTACTCCATGTAATCCACCTGACACCTTATATGAATCATGGTCAAATTTTCCACCAGCATGAAGTTGTGTCATAATAACTTCTGCTGCAGACATTTTTTCGCCCTTATGCATATCAACCGGTATTCCTCTACCATCATCTCTAACGGTAATGGTTCCATCAGAATTTATTTTAACTTCTATATTTTTACAGTGTCCAGCTAAAGCTTCGTCTATTGAGTTATCTACAACTTCATAAACCATGTGATGCAAACCAGTTCCATCATCAGTGTCACCAATATACATTCCTGGTCTTTTTTTTACTGCCTCAAGTCCTTTTAGAACTTTAATTGAGTCTGCTTGGTAGTTATTTTTCATATTTTAAGAATTATTATTATATAATGAGCATTTATTATATTATATGAGTGCAATTTTATATACTTTAATTCATAAAAATATGAGTTCATTTATAAAAATAATATTATATTAAACGTTTTAGTGATTTTAGAAAAAAAAAACTTTTATTTGTCCATATTGAAAAAACAGGAGGAAATAGCCTTAGTCATGTTTTTCAAAAATATACTGTTGAAAAAATTTATAAACATAATGGATATAGTGATGGTTTAGAAACCTTTGAGATTAAAGGAAAGTACACTTTAAACAAACATCAAAATCTATCTGACTATAAAAATTTATTAGGTGTAAAATTTAAAAAATTCAAAATAATTACAGTGATAAGGAACCCTCTCGATAGATTGATATCAGCATATTTCATGCAAGATCGAAGTTTGCATCCAAATTTTTTTATTAGAAAAATAAATCATTTTACTAAAAAAAGATTTAATTTTTTCTTATTTAGTCATAAATTTTATAAAAATAAGATGCCTAAATTTTCATTAAGTAATTTTAAACATTTTATTGAAAATTTTAATAACCAGACCCATTATTTTAAAATTGATCAAAAATTTATAAAACCAAGTTACTTGCTACGGTTTGAAAATTATAAACATGATCTAAAAAAATTTTGTAATTTATATAATATAAAATTTGAACAGATACATGTAAACAAAAGTGTAAAAAAAAAGTTTACTGATAGTGAGTTAAAAGTTTTAGAAAAATTGGTGCTTAATTCACATCACAAAGAAGATTATAATACTTTTGCTTACAGGAAGTTAAAATAAATTAATTTAAAATAATGTATGGCGGAGGGACAGGGATTCGAACCCTGGGTACCTTTAAAAGTACACACACTTTCCAAGCGTGCGCTTTAAACCGCTCAGCCATCCCTCCTAAGTTTTAAATATAATTTTTTTTAATCTAATAATAGTGTTGCTATTATACTTAAATATAAATCTTCTATGCATTAAAATATGCATTTTTTTTGGCTTTTTTAACTTAAATTTTTTTGCCTCAATTATAAAATTTGGAAATCTTTTTTTCTCATAATTACTTGAAATTGATTTTTCTAAAATAACTTTTTTATTATATGCTATTGCGGTGTAAACCCAACTTGATATTCTTGTGTCATAAACTTTATTATTGTTTGGAAGGTAAATATAATCCATATATTTAATCATGTTCGATTTAAGATTTTTCAAAACAAATAAATTATCAATTTGTATTTTAATTCTTTTAGAAAAAGCTATGAAATAAGTTTTTTCAGAAAAATTTTTAATAAATAAATAAAAAGATTTTTGATCAATATAATATCTCGTTGGTACTAAAATTTTGATGTACTTATTATTAACAATAGTTTTTTTGAATTTTTTGTATTCATTAGAATAAATTTTTTTAACAAACCTAGTATCCTTTAATAATGGATGATCTATTATATAAACTCTCGTTTTGAAGTTTTTGACAACAAAAACTTTTTTTTCATGATTATAAACTAATCTTACAGTTCTTTTATCAATAAATTTATTACATATAAATTTTATATATTTTTTTTTATTTAATGTATCATGTTCAATTAGATATATTTTAATTTTTTTTTTTATTAATATTTTGGTAAAAAATAAAAAATATATAGGATCATATGATAAAAAAATGACTTGGTTAATTTTATTATTAATCAACAAATTATAGAGATTAAAAAAGGTATAGATTTTTTTAAGAAAATTTACATTATAATTGAGATATAAGGCTGCATTGTACTTTAAGATTTTTTTAATACTTTTATTTAAAACTAATAAACTTGTATTTTTTTTTAGATTTTTTACATAAAAATTAATTAAATTAACATGTCCAATAGGACAATTAAGATCTACTATTGCTGTTTTTATTTTCTTCATTTTTTTAATTTAAAAGATTATTTAGGTTTATTTAGCTATCTTTATTAATTTTTAAGACACCAATAAAAGCTTCTTGAGGTATTTCAACTTTTCCAAACTGCTTTCCTCTAGCTTTACCTTTTTTCTGCTTATCTAATAATTTTCTTTTTCTATCTCTAGCGCCACCTCCATGAATTTTGGTTAACACATCTTTTTTAAAACCCTTAATGGTTTCTCTCGCTATAATTTTTCCACCAATCGCCGCCTGTACTGGGATCATGAAGTTATGCCGTGGAATTAAATCTCTTAATTTTTCACAAACTTCTCTTCCAACTGTTTGTGCAAAATCTTTATGTACCATCATTGATAATGCGTCTACTGGTTCAGCATTTACAAGTATTCCAAGTTTCACTAAATCTCCTTCTCTGTGGCCAATAATTTCATAATCAAAGCTAGCGTATCCACTTGTCATCGATTTTAGTCTATCGTTAAAGTCAAACACGACTTCATTTAAAGGAATTTCATAGTTTAAAACTGCTCTATTTCCAGAGTAACTTAAATTAGTTTGTACTCCTCTTTTATCTTGGCAAACTTTTATAATTGCTCCCAGATATTGATCTGGAGTAATGACTGTAGCTTTAATCCAAGGTTCCTCAATATAATTAATTAATGTAGGTTCTGGTAAGCTTGAAGGGTTTTGCAACTCTATTACCTCACCTTTGTTCATGTGAACTTTATAAACAACACCAGGTGTTGTAGTTAATAAATTTATATCAAATTCTCTTTCTAATCTTTCTGTAATAATTTCTAGATGAAGTAAACCTAAAAACCCACACCTAAAACCTAGCCCTAAAGCAGAAGAGGATTCTGCTTCATATGAAAAACTAGCATCATTTAATTGAAGTTTGCCCAAACCATCTTTTAACTTCTGATATTCAGAACTATCCACCGGAAACAATCCACAAAATACAACTGGCTTGCTTGGTTTAAATCCTGGGAGTGCCTCTTGAAGGGGTTTACCTGCATCACAAATAGTATCTCCAACTTTTGTTTCTGATAAAATTTTTATTCCTGTTATTATAAAACCAATTTCTCCAGCATTTAATTCATTAATATCTGTTGCTTTTGGTGTAAATACACCTACTTTTTCAATTATATACTCTTGGTTAGTAGACATCATTTTTATCTTCATATTTTTTGAAATTTTTCCATCAATAACTCTAACTAAAATAACGACTCCTAAATAAGTGTCATACCAACTATCAACTAATAAACATTTTAAATTCGAATCTTTTTTTCCTTCTGGAGCTGGCAAAGATACAATAATTTGTTCTAAAATATCTTCTATACCTTCGCCTGTTTTTCCAGAACAAGGTATAGCATTTTCAGTATCAATACCGATGACATCTTCTATTTGTTGCTTTGTTTTTTCTAAATCTGATGCTGGTAAATCAACTTTGTTTAAAACAGGAACTATTTCATGCTTAGTATCTAAAGCTTGATAAACATTAGCCAATGTTTGTGCTTCTACTCCTTGAGTGCTATCAACAATTAAAATAGATCCTTCACAAGCATATAAAGATCTACTAACTTCATAACTAAAATCTACGTGTCCTGGAGTATCAATAATGTTTAGAATATACTCTTTGCCATCTTTTGCTTTATAATTAAGTTTAACAGTTTGAGCTTTAATAGTTATTCCTCTTTCTCTCTCAATATCCATTGAATCTAAAACTTGCGCTTTCATTTCCCTTTCTGTGAGGCCACCACATCTGTGAATTATTCTATCTGCTATCGTTGATTTACCATGGTCTATATGGGCAATAATTGCAAAGTTTCTAATATGATCAATTTTTGTCATGACTATGATCTAATCTTTGCACCAGTTTTTGATTCGACAGCTGAAATAATAAGTTGATTAATTTTATTTAAATCATCTTCTGCTAATGTTTTCTCTAAAGATTGAATAGTTACATTTAATGCAATTGATTTTTTACCTTCAGGAATATTTGTTCCTTCATAAACATCAAATACTTTGACAGATCTTACCAATTCTTTGTCTACATTAGAAATAATCTCAATTAATTCTTGAACTTTAAAATCTTTATCTAAAACAAAAGCAAAGTCTCTTTCTGATTTTTGAAAATCTGAATATTTATATTGAGTTTTTTGATCTTTTAATGATTTTTTCGGTTGTTTTAAATTATCTAAAAATATTTCAAATCCTACTAATGCTTCAATTTTAATGTCTAATTTTTTTAATATACTTGGATGAATATCACCAAAAAAAGCTACTACTTTTTCTTTACCTTTATTTAAAAATATTCTTCCCGATTTTCCTGGGTGATAATAGCTTGGCGTTTTGTCATCAATATAAAGTTTGTCTTTATTATAGCCTGCTTCAACCAAACTTTTGATAACATCACTTTTAATATCAAATACATCAACTAATCTTTCTTTTTCCAGCCAATTCTGTCTAGCCAATTTTCCTGATCTTAATCCACCAACTACAGTCTGTTGCTCTCCTGGTTCAGATCCCGAAAAAGTTGGACCTATTTCAAATACTGATAAATCTTTAAATCCTCTTCCTAAATTCTTATTTAAATGAATAATCAAATTAGAAAAAATTGAACTTCGCAACACATTCAAATCAGAACTTATAGGATTAATTATTTTAATTTCTTTATTATCTTCAATAAATAATTGGTTAACTTTACTGTCAGTGAAAGACCATGTAATAGCCTCAAGATAACCCTTGGAGGCAATAGATCTTTGTAAAAAATGAAATAATTTTTGTTTTAAGTTTAATGTTGGTTTTTTTCTAACTTTTTCAGGTTCAATCATTTTAATTTGATCATAACCTTTAATTCTTACAAGCTCTTCTACCAGATCAACCTCTTGAAAAATATCAGGTCTCCAAGATGGTATAATGACATCAAGTAGCTCTTTATCTTCTTTTACTTCAAATCCTAAATTATTTAAGATTGTGATCATTTCTTTTTTATCAACATTAAATCCAGTGATTTTTTCAAATAAAGAAGGATTGAATCTTAATGATTTTTTTTTAACATCCTCAATTTTTTGAATATCAAATTCACTAACTACACCACCGCATATTTCTTGTATTAAATTAGCAGCTCTTTCAAGTCCCTGCTCAATTGATAATGGGTCAATACCTCTTTCAAATCTAAATTTTGCGTCAGTATCTATATTCAGTTTTTTAGAAGATTTTCTGATCGATCGTGGACTAAAATAAGCAGATTCAATTAATACATTTTTGGTATCTAACACAGTTCCAGTTCTTATACCCCCTATTATACCACCAAGACCCAATACACCTGATGCATCTGATATGACACACATCTCATCATCCAGTTTATACTCTTTATTATCTAATGCCTCAAATGTTTCACCTTCTTTAGAATTTCTTACAATTATTCCTTTGTCTATTTTATCAACATCGTATGCATGAAGCGGTCTATTTAAATCAAACATTACATAATTTGTAATATCAACTATTGCAGAAATAGGCTTTTGACCTAGAGAAATTATTTTTTCTTTCAGCCATTCTGGACTTTCTATGTTTTTTACACCTATAATTAAGCAACTACCGAATGATGCGCATGCCTTATTTTTTCCATTTTTAATTTTTATACTAACTGTATGTTTATTTTTTTTATCTAGTTTTTTTTCTTTTCGATTTTTTAATGTTCCTACGCCAGCTGCCGCTAGATCTCTTGCTATCCCTCTTACACCCAAACAATCTGCTCTATTTGGTGTAATAGAAATATCAATTACATTTAAATTTTTTTTTGGAAAATACTTTTCACCTATTTTTTTATCATATTTTTTTGAGGAAAGTTCTATAATACCATCACTTTCATTTGATAAGTTGAGTTCAGATTCTGAACAAAGCATTCCATATGAAGTGACACCTCTTATCTTACTTACCACTAGTTTCATTTGGTTCTTTGGTACTATGGCTCCAGGAGGAGCATAAATTGTCAACAAACCTTCTTTTGCATTTGGTGCACCACAAACAACTTTAACAGAATCACCTGTTCCAATATCTACATCACAAACTCTAAGTCTATCTGCATCAGGGTGTTTTTCTGCTTTTAAAATTTTAGCAATTATAAAACTGTCTAACTCTCCTAACTGACTATCAACACCTTCTACTTCCAGTCCAACTTCTGTAAGTTTATCAATAATTTGATTTTCATTAAGCTTAGTATCCAAGTGTTCTTTTAGCCAATTTATTGTAATCTTCATCTACTTAAGCCCCTGTAGTTTGTGGGTACATCTATTGGATCGAAACCAAAGTGATTTAACCATCTATAATCACAATCAAAAAATGCTCTTAAATCATTTATGCCATATTTAAGCATTGCCAATCTATCTATTCCTATACCAAATGCGTATCCTTGGAATTTATCTGGATTGACCTTTACATTTTTTAAAACATTTGGATGAACCATTCCACAACCTAAAACTTCAAGCCACTTGTCTCCTTCACCAATTATTATTTTTCCGTCTTTAATTTCATAACCAATATCAACTTCGGCTGATGGTTCGGTAAATGGAAAATGACTTGGTCTAAATCTCATTTTAATCTTATCAACCTCAAAAAATTCTTTAATAAAATAATTTAAACAGCCTTTTAAATGACCCATATTTATATCTTTATCAATGTGTAGTCCTTCAACTTGATGGAACATAGGGGTATGAGTTTGATCGCTATCTGATCGATATGTTCTACCTGGTGCGATTATTTTAAAAGGTGGCTTATCATTAAGCATAGTTCTAATTTGAACTGGAGAAGTGTGTGTTCTTAACAATAACTCTTTTTTTTCATCAAGGTAAAATGTGTCGTGCATATCTCTTGCTGGATGATTGTCAGGTGTATTTAATGCTGTAAAATTATTATATTCATTTTCAATATCAGGACCTTCTTTAACACTAAACCCGACTTCTGAAAAAATTGAAGAAATCTCATCTATAACTTGAGACACAGGATGAATCTTTCCTTGAACAAAAGGCCTCTCTGGTAAAGTTATATCTATTTTTTCTTTTTCTAATTTTTGATTAATTTCTTTAATTTCAATATTATCAATCTTCATAGTGATTAAATTTTGAAGCTCATCTTTTACTGAATTTAAGTCTGATGCAAATTTCTTTCTCTCTTCTTCTGCCACTTTTCCAAGCTGTTTAAATTGAGAACTAATCAATCCATTTTTACCAAATAGATCTGTTTTAATTTGATTAACTTGATTTAAGTCTAAATTATCTTTTAACTTTAAAAGAAATTCATCTTTTATTTTTTTAATATCAGACATACTAAGAGATTATTTCTTCACCGAAGAAAAACAATAGTGAAGATTAATTTAGTGCCGATTGAGCTTTTTGAACGATCGTTTTAAAGGCTTCTGGGCTATCGTAAGCTATTTCAGCTAGTATTTTTCTATCTAACTTAATTCCACACTTAGTTAAACCATTAATAAATTTAGAATAAGTTAATCCTTCAGATCTAACACCTGCGTTAATTCTTTGTATCCATAAAGATTTGAATTCTCTTTTTTTAGTTCTGCGGTCTCTGTAAGCATATTGCATAGCTTTTTCCATCGCTTGCTTTGCAACTCTTATAGTATTTTTTCTTCTGCCCCACTGACCTTTGACAGCTTTTAAAACTTTTTTATGTTTAGCGTGACTTGTTACGCCTCTTTTTACTCTAGCCATTTTATCCTCTTAAACTGTAGGGCATGTATGATTTAACTATTTTGCCATCTTGTTTTGACATAGCAGTCGTGCCTCTTAATTTTCTAATTTGTGAATTTGTTCTTTTTATCATGCCATGTCTCTTTCCAGCTTGAGCCATCATAACTTTCCCTGTGGCTGAGATCTTAAATCTTTTTTTTGCTGAACTTTTAGTTTTTAATTTTGGCATAATTCTGCGGACTTATACAAATATTGGAATGGATTTACAACCTCTATTAAGGCTTATAAAGGCTGAATAACCATGATCATTTGCTTCCCATCGAACTTTGGGTGTAGTTCTACTTTGCCAATATCTTGCATATCAGCTTTTATTTTATCCATTAATTCTCTACCTAAGTGAGAATGTTGTAATTCCCTACCTTTAAACCTTATAGTAAATTTTACCTTATCACCTTTTCCAATAAATTTTTTGGCATTTTTAACTTTAAAATCATAATCGTGAGTTTCTGTAACTGGTCTCATTTTTATTTCTTTTAATAAGACTATTTTTTGTTTCTTTTTTGCAACATTTGCTTTTTTTTGAGCATCATACTTAAATTTACCCATATCAATAATTTTACATACAGGTGGTTTTGCATTTGGAGCTATCTCAATTAAATCTAAACCTTGCTCCTTGGCCATTGATATGGCTTCGTTAGTATTTAATATTCCTATATTATCACCGTCACTTCCAATAACTTGAACTTCTGGTGCGGTGATCCTATTATTAGACTTAGGCCCCCTGTCTTTAGTTCTTCTTTGAAAGTAATTTTGTTTAAAATCTGCCACTTAGTTTGAGGGTGCTTTGTTTAAAGCTGAGAATTTTTTTAAGAATAAATTTAATTCCATATTTTCTTGTTTATTAGTATCTAATCTTCTAATCGTTACTGAGTTACTGTCAACTTCTTTTTTACCACAAATCAACAATAGTGGTATTTTAGATAAAGAATGTTCTCTAATTTTGTAATTCAAATTATGATTTTTTAAATCTACTTCACAACTCAAGCCAGTATCATTAATTTTTTTATTAACTTCTTTTGCATATGCATCAAACTCTTCTGAGATAGGTATTACAACTGCTTGTAAGGGGGCAATCCACAATGGAAATTTTCCTGCATAATTTTCTATAAGTATTCCTATAAATCTTTCTAGTGAACCAAACAATGCTCTATGAAGCATTACTGGAACTTTTTTAGTTCCATCGCTATCAACAAAGGATGCATCTAATCTTCCTGGTAAATTTAAATCTACCTGTAAAGTTCCACACTGCCAATCTCTACCAATAGCATCTCTTAAAACAAATTCAATTTTTGGTCCATAAAAGGCTCCCTCACCTTTATTAATTGTGTACTCGAGTTTTGAGGCTTTAACAGCATCCAATAAAGCTTTTTCTGCTTTATCCCAAATAGCATCATCACCTACTCTTAAATCTGGTCTATCTGAATATTTCAATATTACATTTTCAAAACCAAGATCTTTATAAATATCTAAGATTAAATTTGTAACAATTAAACACTCTTCTGTAATTTGATCCTCTGTACAAAAAATATGAGCATCATCTTGTGTAAAAGCCCTAACTCTTAGCAATCCATGAAGTGCTCCTGAAGGTTCATATCTATGCACTTTTCCAAATTCTGAAATTCTTAGTGGAAGATCTCTATAGCTTTTTAAACCTTGGTTAAATACTTGAACATGCCCTGGGCAATTCATTGGTTTAATTGCAAATATTTTTTCATCAGGTGTTTGAGAGGTATACATGTGCTCACCATATTTTTCCCAATGACCCGACTTTTCCCATAATGCTCTATCTAAAATTTCAGGAGTATTTACCTCTTTGTAGCCTGCTTTGTTTTGCCTATCTCTCATATAGGCAACTAGCTTTTGAAATAATCTCCAGCCCTTTTCATGCCAAAAAACTGATCCTGGACTTTCTTCTCTAAAATGAAATAAATCCATTTCCTTTCCAAGTTTTCTATGATCTCTTTTTTCAGCTTCTTCTATTCTTTTTAAATATTCATCTAAATCTTTTTGTGAAGCCCAACTTGTTCCGTAGATTCTCTGCAACATTTCATTATTAGAGTCACCTCTCCAATAAGCTCCCGATACCTTTGTTAATTTAAAATATTTACCAATTTTTCCTGTTGAAGATAGGTGTGGTCCTCTACATAAATCATGCCAGTCTCCATGAAAATATATGGAAACATCTTCTTTTTGGGGAATACTTTCAATAATTTCAGCTTTATATATTTCTCCCTTCTCTTTAAAATGTGATATTGCTTTATCTCTGCTCCAAACTTCTCTTGTAGTTGGGATGTCTCTATCAACGATTTCTTTCATTTTAGTTTCAATTTTACTTAAGTCTTCTTCAGTAAAGGGTTCTTTTCTTGAAAAATCATAATAAAATCCATTTTCTATAACTGGACCAATAGTTACTTGGGTCCCTGGAAAAAGTTCTTGTACCGCCATTGCTGTTATGTGTGCTGTGTCATGACGAATAGTCTCTAGGCCTTCTTTATCTTTAGAAGTAAAAATTTTAATAGAACAATCTTTGTCTATGACATAACTTAAGTCTTTGAGCTCATCATCAACACTGATAACTGTAGCTTGCTTTGACAAAGATTTACTAATCTTTTCTGCAACCTCCAACCCTGTTACTTCATTTGGAAATTTAATACTGTTTCCGTCTGGTAATGTAATTAATGGCATTTAATTTAATAATTTTTTGTACTCTGAATATGTAGAAAAACACATTTTTTCAACATTAAACTTTTTAATTATATTTTTTCTACCTTCAATGCCTATTAATTTCAATCTAGATTCATCTAAATTTAAAACTTCTATTATTTTTTTACTTAAAGACTCAGGATTATTCGACTCAAATAAAAAACCAGACACATTATTTGTTATTGTTTCATTAGATCCTCCAATATCACTTGCAATTATTGGTTTTTCCATTGATTGAGCCTCGATTGAAACTCTCCCAAATGCTTCTGGTTCTATTGAAGCCGAAACAACTAAACTGGAAATCTTATAAGCTAAAGGCATATTTTTACAATGTTCTACAAATTTTAACTGAGGTATCAGTCTATATTGCTCAGCTAATCTTTTTATTTTTTTTGTATAAATATCCCTACCTTGATCACCACCCAAAATAACAGCATAAAAAGACTGATGTCCTAATTCTTTATTAACAAGATTTAATGCTTCAATAAATAGCTCCTGGCCTTTCCATGCAGTTAATCGACCAGGCATTAAAATTAACTTTTTATCTCTAGTCACACCCCAACTTGAAAGTAAATTGTTTTCTTCGGCCTCTAATGTTGTTGATGGGTCAAAATAATCAACATTAATACCTCTAAAAATTACTAAAAACTTTTTTTTTAAATCTAAATATTTTGAATAATTTTTTTTAATATGTGAAAAAATAAAATTTGACCCTGCAATTACTAAATTAGATCTGACCATTACAGAGTTGTAGAGTTTTTTAATTGAAGTTTTAAAATTATAAGTGCCATGGAAAGTTGTAACAAATTTTCTTCTTGTAATTTTTGTTGCAATCAAACATGACCAGGCTGGAGCTCGGCTTCTTGCATGAACGATAGAAATATTATGAAATAAGATAATAAAAATTAGCGCTATAGAATTAAAAAGTATTAAAATTGGATTCTTGCTATGAACTGGAAGTTTAATTAATTTAACTTTTTTTTGATCAATAAATTTTAATAACTCCCCTCCACTGGTAACAATATAAGAAGAGCAATTATTTTCAGGCAGATAGTGTGCAAGATCATAACAACCTGTTTCTGCACCACCATATCCGAGCTTTGGAATTACTTGCAAAACTTTTAATTTTGAGGTCATTTGATACAACTATATATTAAGAATTAACTCTAATAAACTTATATGAATAAATTTAAATACCTTAAAATATCAAAAAATAAGCAAATAAGATATTTAGATATCAATTATCAAGAGAAAATCTACATCGTATTTTTACATGGTTTTATGTCAAATATCGAAGGCAAAAAACCTAAGGCTATTTTTAAGTATGCAAAAGAAAATAAACTTGGCTTTCTTGCTCTTGAATATTCTGGTCACGGAAAATCTACGGGTAAATTTACAAAAGGAAATATTAGTAAATGGTCTAAAGAAGTAGAAATAACAATTAAAAAAATAGTTAAAAAAAATAAATTTATACTGGTGGGTTCGAGTATGGGGGCATGGCTATCCCTTAATCAATTTAAGTATTTTAAAGACCAAATTAAAGGGTTTTTAGGCATTGGTTCAGCTCCAGAATTTTTGCAAAATTTAATGTGGAAAAAATTTACACAAAAAATGAAAAATGAAACCATTAAAAAAGGAATTTATAATTTAAAACACGGCAATTACGAATATCCAATTACCTATCAGTTAATAAAGGATGGAAGAAAAAATAAAATATTACATAAAAAAATTTTATCAAATATCAATATTACCATGATTCATGGGAGCAAAGATGAAGCCGTACCAACGAATTACTCTAAAAAGGTATTAAAAGTATTCAGTAAAGCAAACAAGAAATTAGTAATAATAAAAAATGGTGATCATAGCTTATCAAATAAACAAGGCTTAAAAAGAATAGTCCTAGAGCTAAATAAAATTGTTTCTAATATAGTTTAATCCTTCGATATAGCTTGGAAATTTTAAATTGTAGTTAAAATAATTTTTTACTTTTTTATTGCTAACTTTTTTAGACTCATTATAAAAATTTCTTAACATGTCATTTTTAATTTCATCAACTTCAATTTTTTTAATATCTTTAATATTTAATATTTTTGCCCCAAATAAAGTTACCTCTTCAGATGAAGAAGGTTTATCATCAGATAGATTATATACCTCTCCTGACTTAAATTTTGATAATGATTTAAATAATATGTTTGCAATGTCATCTACATGAATTCTTGAAAAGTAATGACCTTTTTTGTTTATCAATTTTACATCACCTAATTTTAAGCGAACTAAAATATTTTTTTCATCAGAATAAATCCCAGACAACCTAAATATCTGAACTGGTAATTTATTATTTTTTTCTAATGAAACCCAAGAGGTTTCTGCTTTTAACCTTGCAATGCCATTATTTGAAATTGGACTCATCTTGCTATTTTCATTAACCCACTCACCCTTATGATCACCATACACACTGGTAGCAGATAAATAAGTTATCCACTTTACTTTTGAACCTTCTATAAATTTAGAAAAATTTTTTAGAACTATGTCTTCTTGATTTTCTGGTGGTATCGAAACTAAAATATGATCTGCGTCTTTTAATCTTACTACTAGATTTTGATCAAATTTCTCACTGTTAAATAAATAGCTATTATAATTAATGCCCTTGAAAGTTTCTTTTGAAGACTCACTTCTAGATGTTGTTGATAGATTAATATTATATTTTTCAATACTAAGTTTCTTTATAAAATTTTTTGCTACTTGGCCAAAACCAAAACAAAAAATATTTATTTTCTTCATTTTAACTGACTTCTTTTATGATAGATTTTAAACTTATAGGGTTTTTTAGCTTATCAATCATTTCTTTTGGGCAAACTTGGATAAAATTAGAAAGTTCTTTATCAAAATTTTCTATTATTTTTTTAGAAAAGTCCGAATTTGTCTCCTCGTAGTGCTCTCGAATTAGATTTTTTAAATAACTTATCCAATAATCTGTTTCTGGTGTTTGCCATACTACGGTCTCTGGGTTTACTTTTTTGTCAAATTTTTTGTTTTTATCATAAATAAATGCCATTCCACCTGTCATTCCAGCTCCAAAATTGTCTCCTACATCACCTAAAACTACAACTATGCCACCAGTCATGTATTCACAAGCATTTGAGTCACAACCTTCAATAACCGAAATTGATCCTGAATTTCTTACGGCATATCTTTCTCCAGCCTGACCTGCTGCAAAAAGTTTTCCAGATGTTGCTCCATATAAAACTGTATTTCCAATTATTGTATTTTCATGTGAAACTAAATTGCTTTCATCTGGTAGCTTAACTACCACTATTGCACCTGACAATCCTTTGCCGACATAATCATTAGCATCACCTTTTAAAATAAGCTTTAACCCTTTTATTCCAAACGCTCCAAAAGACTGTCCAGCTGAACCTTTAAATTTTAAAGATAAAAAATCATCCTCTAGTTTTTCAGATCCATATTTTTCATAAAGATGATTGGAAATCCTTGTACCAACAGTTCTGTGGGTATTTTTAATAATATATTCTTTTTCAATAATTTTTACTTTTCCTATTTGATCTTTAATTTCAGGTAAGATTTCTTGGTCTAATGTATTAGGGACTGAATTTATTTCTGGAACAGTACAATACCTTGTGTTCTCCCCAGAATCTGCCTGAACAAATAAGGGGTTTAAATCTAAATCATCTAAGTTTGATGACGCTTTACTTACCTGTCTTAACAGATCAGTTCTACCAATTATCTCATTGAGAGATTTAAAACCTATCTGTGCTAAAATTTCCCTTACTTCTTCAGCAATAAATTTAAATAAATTAACTACTTTTTCTGGCGTACCAGAAAATTTTTCTCTTAATTTCTCATCTTGAGTACAAACTCCAACTGGACAAGTGTTTGAATGACACTGCCTAACCATTATACATCCCATTGCTACTAATGCGGTAGTCGCTACTCCATATTCCTCGGCACCCATCATGGCTGCAATAACAACGTCTCTTCCTGTTTTAATTCCTCCATCAGTTCTTAGTGTAACTTTATGTCTCAAATTATTTAAAGTTAAAACTTGATTGGCTTCAGTCAATCCCATCTCCCAAGGTATCCCCACATATTTAACACTTGTTTGTGGTGTAGCTCCAGTTCCTCCATTATGCCCAGAAATCAAAATTATATCTGCTTTAGCTTTAGCCACTCCAGCTGCAATTGTTCCTATGCCAGATGATGCTACTAATTTTACGCCAACCCTTGCTTTTGGATTTGCTTGCTTAAGATCGTAAATTAATTGTGCTAAATCCTCGATAGAATAAATATCATGGTGAGGTGGTGGTGATATTAGGGTTACACCCGGAGTTGAATGTCTTAATTTAGCAATTTCTTCTGTAACTTTAAATCCTGGTAGCTGGCCACCTTCACCAGGTTTAGCTCCTTGTGCAATTTTAATCTCTATTTCGTTACAGTTATTGAGATATTTGAGTGTTACTCCAAATCTTGCTGAGGCTATTTGCTTAACTCTAGAATTGGCACTATCCCCATTTTTCATCTTATTAAATCTCTTTTCATCCTCACCACCTTCACCGCTACAAGAGGCTCCTTTAATTCTATTCATCCCTATGGCCAAAGTTTCGTGCGCTTCTTTCGACAGTGCACCGTGAGACATACTTCCACTTCCAAATCTTGTTAAAATATTTTCAACTGGTTCTACTTCTGAAATATCTAAAGACGGGTTTAAATTTCTATCTCTAAATCCAATCAGATCTCTAAGATGTATAGGTGGAAGGTTGTAAATACCTTCTGCATATTTTTTATAAGCCTCAAAAGAATTTGATGAAACTGCACTCTGTAAAAGATGAATGAGCTTACCTTGATATTGATGAACTTCACCATTCTTTCTGTATCTATAAATTCCTCCAATTGGCAAAACTGTGTCTGTATCTTCAAATGCTTCCTTATGAATAGTTCTTAATTTTTTTTCTATTCCGTTTAACCCTATGCCTGAAATTTTTGATAAAATTCCAGGAAAATATTCTGATGCTACAGTTCTACTCAAACCAACAGTTTCAAAATTACAACCACCTCTATAAGAACTTATGACTGAAATTCCCATTTTTGACATTATTTTTAAAAGACCATAATTTACTGACTGTACATATCTCTCTATACATTCGTCGTATCCAAAATTTCCAAATAATTTTTTTTCAAACCTTTGATATAAGCTGTCTAATGCTAAATAAGGATTAACTGTAGTTGCACCAACGCCTATAAGCGTTGCAAACGAATGTGTATCTAGTGCTTCTCCAGTTTGAGCGTTAATTGAAGCAAAGCCTCTTAATTTTTTTTTTATAAGATGAGTGTTTATTGCACCAACACATAATAACATTGGCACTGGCAACCTTTCTTCAGAAAGGTTTTTATCACTTAAAACTAGCTGAGTGAGACCCTGCCTAACTGCGATTTCAGAATCTTTTTTAATTTTCTCAATAGCAGTTTCAAGGTTTTCACCTTTGTCAAAAGTACAGTCAATTGTTATTGATTTTTGACCAAAAAAATTAATAAATTTATCTAACTGAGAGTTAGATAAGATAGGAGTATCTAAAACATATATATTTTCTTCTGTTAAATTACTAAAATCTAGAATATTTCCAAGATTGCCAAAGCGAGTTTTTAAACTCATAACCTTGTTTTCTCTTAAAGAATCAATTGGTGGATTTGTAACCTGACTAAAATTTTGTCTAAAAAAGTGATAAAGTGGCCTATAACGGTCAGATAATACCGCAAGGGGTGTGTCATCACCCATCGAGCCAATGGCTTCTTTTGCGTCTTCTGCCATTGGATGAAGGATAAGCTCTAAATCCTCCAAACTATAACCAAAAGCATGCTGTCTTTTTTTTAATTCTTCACCTGAAAAAGTGAATTTTTCATTTTTTATTGGAAATTTTTTTTCTAAATCTATTATTTGATTATTAAAATGCTTGAACTCTTTTGCTAGATAATCCTTTATCTCAATATTGGAAAAGACCTTACCTTTTGCTATTCTAACACCAAGAATTTCCCCAGGCCCCAATCTTCCTTTTTTAATAATTTGTTTTTCATCAATTTCAACCATTCCTGTCTCAGAACCTGCGCACAATATTTTATCTTTTGAAATGGTATATCTCATTGGACGAAGCCCATTTCGATCAGCTGCTACAATAACCCATTCATTGTCGGTAGCAGCAATAGCAGCTGGTCCATCCCATGGCTCCATTGTACTATTTAAAAAATTAAATAATTGCTGGTGATCTTTTGATAATGTTTGATTTTTTTTAGACCATGCATCTGGAATTAACATTAATTTTGCAAGTGGCGCTGATTGACCAGAAATATTTAAAAGTTCAAAAACACTATCTAATGCAGCGGAGTCCGATGATCCTGATGGTATAACTGGCTTTAAATTTTCCATATCATCAAATAAAGGGCTATCCATTTCTTGTTCATGAACTTTCATCCAGTTTACATTTCCCTTAAATGTATTTATCTCTCCATTATGAGCTAGCGCTCTAAAAGGCTGTGCAAGATCCCAACTTGGTGCTGTGTTTGTTGAAAACCTTTGATGAAATATTGCAAATCGAGATATAAATCTTTCATCTTTTAGATCTAAATAAAAGTCCGCAATAGACTCTGCTAAAAACATTCCTTTATAGATAATTGACTTAGAGCTTAATGAGCAAATATAAAAACTGTCTATAACATCTTTAATGGCTTCTTTTTCAATTTTTCTTCTAGATTCATAAATCTTTCGTTCTAATTCTTTTTCGGTTAAATTTTTATCATTGTGCTTAAATAATACTTGAGTAATTTCTGGTCTTGTAAGGTTTGCTTTTTCACCTAAAACTTTTGGATTCACAGGAACCTGTCTCCATCCATAAATGCTAAAATTACTTTTTGTTAGTTCGCTTTCAACTAAAGTTCTTGCCTTCTCCTGTGCTTCATAATTATTTCTTGGTAAAAAAATCATCCCTACACAAATCTCTGAACCATCATGGTCATGGCCTGTAATTTCTATCTTTTCAGCAAAAAAATCTGAAGGAATCTCTAAATGGATTCCAGCCCCATCGCCTGTTTTTCCATCCGCATCAACTGCTCCTCTATGCCAAACTGCTTTTAAGGCATTAATTCCATATTCAACTACTTTTCTTGATTTTTTGCCCTCTGTAGAAACAATCAGACCCACACCACAAGCATCGTGTTCCATTTCTTTTGAATAAACATGGCCCTCTTGAAGAATTTTAAGATTTTTTTTATAATTTTTCACTAGGCAACCTTTGCTTTCTTGAGTTCTTTACTTTCTAAAAAACTTTTTATTGATATTGCTGCATCTCTTCCATCCTTGATGGCCCAAACAACTAAAGATGCTCCCCTAATAATATCACCTGCTGCAAAGACACCTGGTAAATTTGTTTCCATTGTATCAAAATCTGTTTTTAATGTTCCCCATTTTGTAACTTGTAAATCTTCAGAGCCAAATAGTTTTGGTAAATTTTCTGGGTCAAATCCTAGAGCTTTAATTACTATGTCTGCTCTAATATCAAAGTGAGAATTATTTTGGATTTCTGGTTTTTGTCTACCACTGTCATCTGGCTCACCAAGTTTAATTCTGTCTACTATCAAGCCTTCAACTTTATTTGTTCCAATAAATTCTTTAGGACTGGATAGCCACACAAACTCTACACCTTCTTCTTCTGCATTAGCTACTTCTCTAGCAGATCCAGGCATATTTTCTTTGTCTCTTCTGTACAAGCATTTGACTGATTTTGCTTTTTGTCTAATTGAAGTTCTAACACAGTCCATTGCAGTATCACCTCCTCCAATTACAACGATATCTTTACCTTCGGTATTCAAGGTTCCATTGTCAAATAATTCTACCTTGTCTCCTAATCCTTTTTTATTTGAAGCTGTCAAAAATTCCATTGCTGGGAAAATGTTTCCTAAATCTTTTCCTGGTAGGTCTATTTCTCGAGCTTTATAAACACCTGTTGCAATTAATAAAGCATCATGTTTTTTTCTTAACTGTTCTAAAGTAGCATCTTTTCCTACCTCAAAGTTTTGAACAAATTTTATTCCACCCTCTTCTAATAGTTTAGTTCTTCTTTCTACAACAAATTTTTCTAGCTTAAAATTTGGAATTCCATAAATCATTAAACCACCAGCTCTATCATATCGGTCATATACTATAATTTGATAACCTAACTTTCGGAGTTGTTCTGCAGCAGCTAATCCAGCTGGACCTGCTCCAATAATTCCAATACTTTGATTTTTTTCATTCTTAACTTTTATTGGATTTACCCATCCTTGCTCCCATGCATTGTCAGTAATATATTTTTCAACAGAACCTATGGTAACTGTTCCATGTCCAGACTTTTCAATTACACAATTTCCTTCACACAATCGATCTTGGGGGCATATTCTCCCACATACTTCTGGCATGTTGTTTGTGCTTTGAGATAATTCATATGCTTCTTTCAATCTTCCTTCTGCAGTTAATTTTAACCAATCTGGAATATTATTGCTTAATGGACAGTGTACTTGGCAGAAAGGAACTCCACACTGGGAACATCTACTAGATTGTTCACTAGCTTTATTGTTAATAAATTCCTTATAAATTTCATTAAAATCATCTTTTCTAGTATCAACTTCTCTTTTAGGTGGAGTTTGTTGACCTATGTTAACAAATTTAAGCATTTTATCTGACATAATTATTTATATATAAACAAGAATATATCATCATTTTTTTTAATAAAAGATAAATAAGGTCAATAATTATGACCTTAAATATATAAATATTCGTTTAAATAAGTCTTTTTCAATTTATGCATAGCTAATATGCTAAAATGGAATTGTTTAAATTTAAGGTTATTTAAGTTACGAAGCATTAAATGCTCACAAATGTTATTGAAATTATTATCCTATCAATAGTTCAGGGTATATCAGAATTTTTACCGATCAGCTCATCAGCTCATTTAAACATTGTTGAGATAATTTTTAAGTTTAATTCTAACTCGCTAATGATTGATGTTAGTCTCCATCTTGGCTCTTTACTTGCAATAATCTTTTATTTTAGAAGGGAATTACTAGACCTTAAAAATAATCAAAAATTATTATTTTTATTAATAATTGGCTCTATACCAATTGTAATTGTAGGGTACATAATCAGCTCCACAGGTCTAATCAATCTATTAGAAAATAATTTAAAGATAATTGCTTGGACTACATTAATTTTTGGAATTATTTTATATCTAGCAGATAAAAGTAAATTTGATAAAAAGATATCATCCAACCTAAATTTTAAAACAATATTATATATTGGTTTGTTCCAAATACTTGCTTTAATACCAGGTGTGAGTAGAGCGGGAATTACAATAACAGCTGCAAGGCTTTTTAGATTTAATAGATTTGATGCAAGTAAAATTTCTTTTTTACTAGCTATACCTGCAATAGCTGGTGCAAGTGTACTACAATTAAAAAATGCTATTGGTCAAAGCTTAGAATTTAACTACCTTATACTAATATCAATTGCTCTTTCTTTTTTATTTTCTTATTTTACAGTTAAGTTTTTCTTAGACTATATAAACAAATTTTCTTTAAATATTTTTGTAATTTACAGAATTATTATTTCAATAGTTTTATTTATAATTATATATAATTAATTTTTTTTTAATATTGGTGCTAATTGTGAAAACAAAACACCAAATAAAATAAACAAACATCCAAACAAATTATTTATATCTAAAATTTGATCTAATAAAATCCAGGCAGCAATTGTAGCAAAAACACCTTCTAAAGAAAAAATTATTGCTGATGGAGCAGGGGATATATTTTTTTGCGCATATATTTGCAAAACAAATGCAAGGCCTCCAGATAAAACTCCAGCGTATAAGATTTGAAATTTTTCTTTAAGAATATTAGACCAAATAAAGTCTTCAAAAATTAACCCTATAATTAATGATAAAGAGGCGACAATTAAAGTTTGAATTGCACCAATTGTTAATGGAAGATTGTAGTTTTCTATAATTTTACCAGTAAAGATAATGTGTGTGCTCCAGAAAAATGCACCCATTATTATAAGCGCATCACCAGTTCTAACCGTTGCACTGTAAAAATTAGTTAGCAAATAACCTCCCATCACACAAAGAAGAACAGAAGGCCAAATGCTCCAGTGAATTGGTTTTTTATACATAAAAAAAATTATAAACGGGACCATTGGTACATAAAAAATAGTAAAGAATGCTGCATTGGCAACATCTGTATAGAGTAAAGCCACTTGTTGAAGTGCCGATCCCAAGAATAAAGATAGGCCTATTAAAAGAGCTAAGTTGGTAAATTCTTTTTGATTTCTTTGGACTGATTTTGAGATATTTTTTCTTTCAAAAATAAAAGCTAAAGGTGCTACTACTAAAAAGCCTACAAAAAACCTAACCGCATTAAAAGTGAAAGGACCAATGTCGTCCATTCCAGTATCTTGAGCAATAAAAGTTGTTCCCCATATGAATGTACAAAGTAATGCACAAAATAATGATGAGGTTTTTGACATTAAAATTTATACAGCTAATTTATAAGCAAAATTTTTGCCTAAATTTTCTTTTAGATCATTATTAAATCTAGCTGCTTCAGCTCCATCAATTATTCTATGATCATATGATAATGAAAGCGGTAACATTGTTCTTGTTTCAAATTTTCCATTGATAAAAATTTGTTTTTTTTGTGCTTTACCCACTCCTAGTATAGCGACTTCAGGATAATTTATTATTGGTGTAAAAAATGAACCTCCAATTCCTCCAAGACTTGTAATGGTCATAGATCCTCCAAAGAATTCCTTCTTATCTATTTTTAAATTTCTACATTCGTCGCTTATTGTTTTCAATTCATTGCTAATATATAAAATACTTTTATTGTCAGCATTTCTAATTTTTGGCACCATCAAACCATGTGGTGTGTCGACTGCAATTCCGACATGAAAATAATTTTTCATTGTTATTTTTCCATTTTCAATATCATCTATTGATGAGTTGAAACTAGGAAACTTTTTTAAAGATGCAACTAAAGCTTTAACAATAAAAGCTAAGGGAGTAATTTTTTTTCTTTCACCTGTGTACATATCAGTAAGTGAGGTTCTAAAATCCTCCATTTCAGTTATATCTGCTTCATCATGATTTGTTACATGAGGTATTGTAGTCCAAGAATTAACTAAATACGTAGAGGCTAATTTTTTAACCCTAGGCATATCTTTAACTTCAATTTCTCCAAAATCAGAATGGGAAAATTCACTAACAATTTTTTTAGGTTGAGCTTCAGTCTTATCTGAAGTTTTATTAATTTTAGAGGATACAAAATTTTTTACATCATCTTCTACAATTCTTCCTTGTCTTTCACTGCCAACTATCTCATTAATATTAATCCCAAGCTCTCGGGCAAATTTACGTACTTTTGGGCTTGCAGATGAAGCTTCTGAATTGTCTTTTTTTATTAAATTTTGTGTTTGTATATCTTTTTTAATTTTTTCTTCTTGATTTTGATTTGTAATTGATTCTGCTTCTTTAATAGTTTTTTGCTCTATACTCTTTTCTTCTTCTCTAGATTGCTCTACAGTTAATATTAAATCACCTTCTGAAATCCTATCTCCTACTTTAATTTTAATAGACTTAACCTTTCCGTCAAAAGAAGCTGGTATTTCAACACTAGATTTATCACTCTCAATTGTAATAAGTGGATCATTTTTAGATACTGACTGACCATTTGAAACTAATACTTCGATTACCTCAACGTCTTTAAATTCGCCAATATTTGGTACTTTAATCTCTTTATCTGACATCTTATAGTTTTGTTGGCATTGGTTTGCTGCCATCAATATTATACTTATTTATGGCTTCTTTAGCATATTTTGAGGCTATTAGTTGCTCTTTTGCTAGTACGCTAAGTCCATAAGCAACAATATGTTCTTTATCAACTTCAAAAAAATTTCTAAGATTTTTTCTAGTGTCACTTCTTCCATAACCATCTGTACCTAAAGAATAAAAACTTTTATTAGTATAAGGTCTGATTTGATCAGAATTCATTCTCATATAATCTGAAGCTGCCAAGATTGGGCCTTCGGTTTTTCCTAAACACTGCTCTACAAATGAAACCTTTTGTTCTTTATCAGGATTTAAAAGATTATACCTCTCAACTTCCATACCATCTTTTCTCAACTCGTTAAAACTAGTGACACTCCAGATTTCACTATCTATCTGATATTCATTTTGAAGGATTTCTGCTGCAGCCATCATTTCTCTCAATATTGTGCCTGATCCTAAAAGTTGAATCTTAGTTTTTTTATATTTGTTGAACTCTTTAATTTTATACATTCCTTTAAGAATTCCTTCCTCACAATTCTTATCTTTTGGTATGCTTGGATGTGAATAATTTTCATTCATGGTTGTGATATAATAAAAAACATTCTCATTTTTTTCATGCATTCTTCTCAAACCTTCTCTAAAAATAACAGCTAGCTCATAATGAAAAGTTGGGTCGTATGTCACACAGTTTGGTATTGTTGAGGCTATCAAGTGACTGTGTCCATCCTGGTGTTGTAGTCCTTCACCAGCTAAAGTAGTTCTTCCAGCTGTTGCTCCAATTAAAAATCCTCTAGCCTGACTATCTCCACCTGCCCATGCAAGGTCACCTATTCTTTGAAAACCAAACATAGAATAAAAAATATAAATTGGTATCATTTCAATATCATGATTAGTGTAGGAAGTCGCAGCAGCAATCCATGACGACATTGCTCCAGCTTCATTAATTCCTTCTTCTAGAACCTGTCCAGTTTTCTCTTCTCTGTAAGAAGATAACTGAGCAGAATCTTCTGGTTCATACTTTTGACCTTCGTGTGCATATATTCCTATTTTTTGAAAAAATCCTTCCATACCAAAAGTTCTTGCTTCATCAGGAATAATTGGAACTAATCTGGGTGAAATATTTTTGTCTCTTAATAAATTTGTAAACATTCTGACTAATGCCATGGTTGTAGACATTTCTTTTTCACCCGTTGATACTTTCATAAAATCAAAAATATCTTTTGCTGGTGCTTTAATAGGTTTTGAATATGTTGTTCTTTCAGGTAAGAAACCACCAAGTCTCATTCTCTTTTCTTTAATATACTTAATCTCTAATGATTTTTCATCAGGCTTGAAATACTCAACATTTTTTACTTGTTCATCTGTTAATGGGACATCAAAACGATCTCTATAATATAGCAAATCATCTACATCTAATTTTTTAGTTTGATGAGTAGTGTTAACACTTTCACCTGTTTTTCCCATACCATAACCCTTAATGGTTTTAGCGATTATAACCGTTGGGCTACCTTGGTTTTTTGATGCCTGGTCGTATGCTGCATAAACTTTATGAGGATCATGACCACCTCTATTTAATCTCCAAATATCTTTATCTGATAAACTAGAAACTAGCTCTTGAGTCTCTGGGTACCTCCCAAAAAATTTTTCTCTAACATAAGCTCCATTTCTAGCTTTCATTGCTTGGTATTCACCATCAACAGTTTCATTCATAGTTTTAACCAAGTGACCTGTTTTATCATTAGCAATCAATGAGTCCCAGTAAGAACCCCAAATTACTTTAATTACATTCCAACCAGCTCCTCTAAAACTTCCTTCTAGCTCTTGAATAATTTTTCCATTACCTCTGACAGGTCCATCTAATCTTTGAAGATTGCAGTTTACAACAAATATTAAGTTATCCAGTTTTTCCCTAGCTGCTAATCCTATTGCACCTAAAGATTCGGGTTCATCCATTTCTCCATCACCAAGAAATGCCCAAACTTTTCTACCTTCATCTTTAATTAATCCTCTGTTAATTAAATATTTCATATATCTCGCCTGATAAATTGCAAGCATAGGCCCTAGTCCCATTGATACAGTTGGAAACTGCCAAAACTTTGGCATCAACCAAGGATGTGGATATGAAGAAAGTCCACCTGGTTTTACCTCTTGTCTAAAACTATCTAGTTGTTTTTCATTTAATCTACCTTCTAAAAATGCTCTAGCATAGACGCCTGGTGCACTATGACCTTGAAAATAAACTAAATCACCACCAAATTTATTATTCTTAGCTCTCCAAAAATGATTCATTCCTACATCATAAAGTGTTGCTGCTGATGCAAAAGTACCTATATGGCCACCTAATTCAGGAAATTTTTTATTTGCTCTAACAACCATGGCTGCTGCATTCCATCTAATTAAAGATCTAATTCTTCTTTCAATATTCTGATCACCATTAGACTTAACTTCTGCCTCTGGTGGGATTGTATTTATGTAAGGAGTGTGTTGCGTATAAGGAATATTTGCACCCTCTCGATATGCTTTGTTAATTAATTCTTTTATCAAAAAATGAGCTCTTTGATTTCCATCTTTTTCAATAACTGCAGATAAAGACTCTAACCAATCTTGAGTTTCTAATGGATCAATATCATTGTCATTTGTAACCTGAATTGTTGTTTGCTTTTTTTCTATGTCTGGACTTTGTTGAATAGTTTCTTCTTTTTTTTCATTTTTTAAAACTGATTCTGCTTGTTTAATAATACTTTCTGTATCTTTAGGAATTGGCTTCTCTGAAGGGCTTTCTTTTGAAGACTCAATACTTAACAATAAATCCCCTTTAGAAACTTTATCACCCACTTTAATATTTACAGATTCTACCTTACCAGTGACTGTTGATGGAATTTCAACACTAGATTTATCACTTTCAATAGTAACAATAGGATCATTTAAGTTTATTTTATCTCCAACTTTTACTAAAAGTTCAATAACCTCAACTTTTTCAAATTCACCAATGTCTGGGACAAGTAATTTTTCACTCATTGTTTTAAATCGCTTTATACACCTAAAAAAAACTATATATCATGTTATTTTAACATATTAATTAGTATTTTGATGCAGGCATGTATTTTTATTGAACAAAAAACTTTGATATGTTGGATAAATTATTTAATTAAGGACCGCTGGCCAAATTGGATAAGGCGCTCGGCTACGAACCGGGAGATTCCAGATTCGAGTTCTGGGCGGTCCACCAAAAAGGATAAATAAAAATGTTAGATTGGCTACTAAAATCATCACTACAAAAATCAGTTATATATTTTTTTATAATTGTTTTTATAATTTTATTAATTTTAACTTTCGTACTATAAAGAGCTATGAGCAATGAATTTGAGCAAATAAGTATTAAACCTGGTTTTATGAAACACAATGGTGGAGTTTTATTTAAAATTGTATCTGAAACAGAATATGAATTCAAAACTACGATTAATGAAAATCATTTAAATGCTGCCGGGATAACTCACGGTGGTTATTTATCAGCCTTAATTGATGCAGGAGCGGGGACTGCTGCACATAGAGCATCTGGAAATGCACCTTGTGTAACTATTTCATTGGATTTAAAATTTATTGGTGCCTCTAAAGTAGGTGATATAGTTACTGGCTTTACAAGAATTCTTAAAAAGACCAATACACTAGTATTTTTATTTTGTGAGCTCAAATGTAATGATAAAATTATAACTTCAGCATCGGGGATATGGAAAATCTTAAAAATTAAACCATCTGATCTTGGTCCTGGTGGCTAATTTTAATTGAATTTAATTCTTAATTTTTTTATTCCTTATTTGTAAAATAAATATAGGGCTAATAACAATAAATCCAAAGATCATAGTTTTAATTCCTGGTGCAACAAAAAATAACGAAACAATTCCAATGATCCATCTTTCTAGGACAGAAAGTGATTTAAACCAGTAACCTGAAAATGCTATACCAATAAGAGCAATCCCTATCATTGCACCTAATAAAGTTATTAATAGAGTTATTAAATTAAAATCATCAGTTATCAAAAGTAAAGAAGGAGAAAAAACAAATACAAATGGCACTAATGCTTTCGCTATACCCAACCTAAATGCTGTATTACCTGTTTGGAATGGATTAGATTTTGCTATTCCTGACGCAGCATAGGCTGCTAATGCTACGGGTGGAGTAATATCAGCTAAGACTCCATAATAGAATACAAAAAAATGTGCCACTAATGGTTCAATATTTAATTGAGCTAGAGCAGGAGCTGCAACAGCCACAAGTATTATATAGGTTGCCGTAGTTGGAATTCCTGCTCCCATTATGATGCATGAAATTGCAATTAATATTAACGAAAAAAATAAAGTAAGTTCTTCCAATGAAAAATAAGAGATAGGCCAAATATTTCCAAAAAAACTTCCTATATCTCCTGCTGTTTGCAAAACAACAAATCCTAATCTAAAACCCACACCTGTTAAGGTAACCACACCTACAATTATACCAACACAGATAGCAGCCGCACCAACAGCAAGAGTATTTTTTGCTCCTGAGGCAAAACAATTAAACAAATCTTTTAAAGTAAGTTTATTTTTAGGTTTTAATATACCCACTACTACACACGATATAATTGCATATATTGCTGCAAAGTCTGGTGTCTTTCCAGATAAAATAAAATATACCAAAATAAAAAGAGGTATTAACGAAAGCCAATTTTCTTTTAATACATAAAAAAATTTAGGCATCTCTTTATCTTCTAATCCTCTTAGCCCTAATTTTTTTGCCTCAAGATGAACCATGATAAAAATTCCAAAATAATGAAGAAGTGCAGGAATTAATGCTGCCGCCAAAATATCTTTAAGGGGTATCTCTAGATACTCAACCATAATGAAAGCTGCAGCACCCAATATTGGAGGAGTAATTTGACCACCTGTTGAGGAGGCTGCCTCTACCGCTCCTGCAAAATGCGCAGGATAACCAATTTTTTTCATAGCAGGAATTGTCAATGATCCCGTTGTAACTGTGTTTGCTATAGATGAGCCTGAAATAGTTCCCATAAAAGCTGAAGAAAATATTGCAACTTTTGCTGGCCCACCTGAAAACCTTCCCGCTACAACCATTGCTAAATCAATAAACAATTTTCCAAGACCCACTCTTGTTGCCAAAACACCAAATAAAATGAATAGAAAAACATATTGAGCCATAACACCAACGGCAATGCCATAAACACCCTGATTTGTTATATAAATATGATTAACAAAACCCAACCAACTTGTTCCTCCGTGCTTCAAAGCACCAGGAGCTAAAGGCCCAAAAAGAGCAAATAGAGTAAAAATTATTGCAATAATTGGGAGTGTCGGACCAACAGAACGTCTTGCAGCTTCTAGAGTTAAAATTATTAATACTGAACCAATAAAAACATCTAGCAACCCTGGGTTGCCCACTATACTTGCGAGTTCTTTAGATGGAAGAAATGGTAAGTATAAAGCCGAACCGACTGCTAAAAATGCAAATATATAATCTAAAATAGAAATATTTTGAAAATAAAAATATCCTTTATTAGTTTTGTTTAAATCTTCTTTTTTATTCCAGCCAAATAATAAAAAAACTAAAGCTAACACAAATGAAATATGAATTCCTCTATGCAGAACTTCTCTTACCAGACCGAAACCAGAGGCCCAAAAATGATAGACCGACATTAAGACTAATAGTAATGAAACTAATACTTCGAGTTTTACACCTAATTTTCTAAACGAAAGTTGAGGATCATAATTTTTTTCGATTTCTTCTAATTCTTTTTCTGTCGGGATTTGATTGTTCATAAAAAAACCCTGGGTTTTAGGCCCAGGGTTTAATGTGTTATTTATTTAATTAAACCTGCTTCTTTATAGAAACGTTCTGCTCCAGGATGCAATGGTACACCAACACCTGCCAAGGCAGTATCTGGTGTAATTGTTTTTCCTTTTGAATGTCCAACATCCATCAACTTACGAGACTCGGCGTTCCACAAAGCTTTAGTAATATTGTAGATTAAGTCATCGTTTTCTTTTGCAGATGTAAACCATTGTGCACCTACAGCTACAGTGCTAGTTGATTTAACACCTTCATAAGTGCCTTCTGGTATTGAGCTTTGAGAAAAGAAACCATGCTTATCAGTTAATTTTTTTGCTCCAGCACCATCAATTGGAATCAACTTTATTGAAACAGAAGATGCTAGCTCTACTAATGCACCAGTAGGATATCCAGCAACTACAAAAATTGCATCAACTTTTCCGTTTCTTAAAGCGTCCGTTGCAGCATTACCTTTTAATGCTTCAGCTTGTACATCTTTTTCACTAAGACCATTTGCTTCTAATATTAAAAGTGCATCCACATATGTTCCTGAACCTGGCTCATCTAATGATACCTTTTTTCCTTTTAAATCTTTTACAGATTTAATTTTGCTTTTCTTTAAAGTAACTAAATGAATGTGCTCTTCAAATAAAGCAGCTATTGTTCTTAAATCTTTGGCAGGCTCTTTACCTTCCATAGTTCCAGTTCCAGTATAAGCCCAATAAGCAACATCAGATTGTGCAAATCCTGAATTTCTTAAACCAGATATAATTGCATTTACGTTATCCACTGATCCTCTTGAAGAAACAGCTGATGCAATTAAACCATCAACACCACAACTTCCGCCTTTGCCACATTCTCTTGATCCTGGAGGTTTAGAAATTGCATTAGCAATCATTCCTCCAACTGGATAATAAGTATATGCCGTTCCACCAGTGCCTATTGTAAAGAAAGAAAGATCAGCAGAATAAGTTTTTCCTGCAAAGCTAACCATCACAAATAATATTATGGAAAATTTTTTAAGTAAGTTTTTAAACATTTTTTCTCCTAGTTATTTTTATATTTAAAATACAATACAATAAACTTAGCTAAACTAAAATACTAATAGCCAAGTTCTTTTAGATTCTTGTATTTTGTGAGCTTAAATGTAATGATAAAATTATAACCTCGGCATCATTTATATGGAAAATCTTAAAAATAAAACCATCTGATCTTGGTCCTGGCAGTAATTATTCTTTTCTTCTATAATTCAAATAACCAAATATAATTAACAATAAAATCGCTATTGGGTAAATAATTCCTTTATTTGGTCTATCTGCATTTTCTATTTTAAATTCGCTTATATAATCACCAGTTTCAAAACCATCTTTTTTAGCTTTCCCATTCCACTGTAATGTATCAACAATAACTCTATTTTTGTCTCTAATTAAACTAATTCCATATTGCTCTAAACTATAATCTGTTTCAAAAGTATTCTTTTTGATTACAAATAATTTGTATCTTTCACCATAATTGCTTGGACGTGTTACTTTAAATCTAGCTTCCTTATTAGAATCTAACTTCATTAAATGAATTTTGTTAATATCCCTATAATTATATTTAGGATAAAATTTATTTAAAATAAATTCTGGGGCTAAGAGTGAAATAGAGATTAATAAAAAAATTATTATCTCGTACCATCTTAATCTATTAATAAACCAAGCTTGAGTTGCAGAAGTAAAAACTAATATTCCTATCAAAGAAGTGATGATTACCAGTAGTCCATGCCACACATTTTCAATGCCTATCAATAACAATTCGTGATTAAATAAAAATACGATAGGTAAAATACCTGTTCTTAAACTGTACCAAAAAGCTTGCAGACCAGTTTTAAGTGGATCACCTCCTGAAATAGCAGCTGCCGCATATGATGCGAGACCAACTGGAGGAGTGACATCAGCCATCAAGCCAAAATAAAAAACAAACAAGTGAACCGCTATAAGTGGAAATACAAATCCCGATGCGTTTCCAACGTCAACCAATACTGTTGCCATTAATGAAGCCACTACAACATAATTTGCAGTGGTTGGAAGACCCATACCAAGTATCAGACATAAAATTATTGTTAAAAATAGTAAAATAACAACATTATCTTTTGCAATAAACTCTATAACTATAATTAAATTTGTACTTAACCCTGTTGAGCCAACAGCTCCAACTATTATGCCAGCTGTTGCTATTGCTATTCCAACACCAACCATATTTAAAGCACCTTTTTCAAAACCAACTATTGTCTGATTAAACCAAGTTTTTATTGCTAATTTAAAATTAGGATTTTTAAACAATATATAACCAAGGTTTACAATTATTAATGCAACCGTTGCAAAAAATATTGAGTATGAAGCGGTAAACCTTAAATAAACGAGCATGTACACTAAAACAAAAATAGGTATTAAAAAATGTAATCCTGATAAAAACGTTTTCTTTAAATTTGGAATATCAACATCATCCATTCCTTTTAAATTTAATTTTAAAGCTTCAAGATGGGAAATATAAAACAATGCCACATAAGAAATAATTGCTGGCAAAAATGCATGCTTAACGACCTCAAAATAAGTCACTCCTAAAAAACTTGCCATCACAAATGCTGCAGCTCCCATTACAGGCGGCATTAATTGTCCATTAACTGATGATGATACCTCTATAGCACCAGCTTTTTCTTTAGAAAAACCAGTTTTTTTCATAATTGGAATTGTAAAAGTTCCAGTTGTAACTGTGTTTGCAATTGAAGATCCTGAGATTAGACCAGTCATTCCAGATCCTAAAATTGCTGCTTTTGCAGGTCCTCCTCTCATTTTGCCAACCATGGCAAAAGCTAGGTCTAAAAAATATTTACCTCCACCTGCTGTTTCTAGAAGCGCTCCAAATAAAACAAATAAAAAAATGAAATCTACAGAAACACCTATAGGAATTCCAAATATAGCTTCTTGATCAAGCCACTGAAATCCAACTAATCTATTTAGTGAAAGCCCACCATGAGAAATTATTTCTGGTGCATATCTACCAAAATATGAAAAGAGTAAAAAACAAACTGCAATAATAACTAGAGGTAATCCAAATACTCTCCTGGTTGCTTCAATTAATATTAAAATTCCACAACTTCCAATAATCAACTCAACTGGTAAATTAAATTTTTCCCAAATTGTAACTGTTAAAAGAATCCCCCCCCTATCAACTAATTGGTCATAAAAAAAATAAATATATAAACAACAAAATGCAGCAATAAAACTAATTAGAATATCAAATATAGAAATTTTTTTTCTTTTAGAAATTGGATAAATTAAAAAAGCTAAAGTTAAAGCAAAACCTAAGTGAATAGCCCTAGCTGGAAGTCCTTTAAACATTCCAATATCAAACATAAAAGGAAATGGAGATGCATACCAAAGTTGAAATAATGACCAAATAATTGCAATACTTCCAACAATTTTTAAATGTAGTCCAGCAAGATTTCTAGTGGGAGATAAATCCTCACTAATCTTACTTTCTACTTTACTCTTAATGCTTTGATTCATTTTTAAAATGATACTCTATAACAAAAAAAAGGCCCGATAAATATATCAGGCCTTTTAATTTAATTAAGGAGTTGGATTACATTAATCCAGCTTCTTTATAATATTTAATTGCACCTGGGTGTAATGGAGCTGACAAACCATCAGCAACCATATCTTCTTTTTTTAAAGAAGAAAAAGCAGGATGTTGTTTTTTGAAATCATCAAAGTTTTCAAAAACTGCTTTTACTACTAAATAAACAAGATCTGCTTCAACAGCATTACTAGTTACAACAGTAGCCTTAACACCAAAAGTAGTTACATCTTTTTTCTGTCCTGTGTAAGTTCCTTTAGGGATTACAGCTTTAGCATAATAAGCAGCACCATCAATTAGTCCTTGAACTTCAGGACCTGTTAAGTTGATAGGCAAAGCTTTTGCTCCACAAGAAGCTGCATTTTCCATTGCTCCATTTGGAAATCCTACTGAATAACCAAAAGCATCAATCTTACCATCACATAAAGCTTTTACTTGCTCAGATGAAGTCAGCTCTGTAGTAGATTTAAAGAAGCTATTATTAACTCCCTTTGCATCCATTAGCACTTCCATAGTTCCTCTTTGACCTGAACCAGCGTTACCAATGTTTACAACTTTTCCTTTAAGGCCAGCAAAATCTTTAACTTTTGCTTTTTTTCTTGCCCAAATTTGAAAAGGTTCGTTGTGTACTGAAAAAACAGCTCTTAAACCGTCAAACTTTTTTCCTTCCCACTTGCTTGATCCATTTACAGCATGATATTGCCAGTCAGACTGAGCTACACCAAATTGAAATTCACCAGCTGCGATTTGACCAATATTATAATTCGATCCACCAGTTGAAGGCGCAGTACATCTGTAAGCTTTATCTATACCTTTTTTTCTTCCGTGTTCTTTAGCAATTGCTGATTTGTGCAACATTTTGCAAATTGCGTTACCAGTTTGGAAATATACTCCAGTTGGTCCGCCCGTTCCTATCGTGAAGAACTCTGCAGATTTTGCAACACCAGTAAAAGATAAAGATGCAACAAAAATTAGTAGAGCACTTGATAGAGATGTTATTATTTTTTTCATATTCTCTCCTCTATATCGTTATTTTTATTAATTAAATTTAACAGTAATTAAGGGAGTATGTATAGCTGGTAGTTATGTTGATGTTGACCATTTTTTTAACTTGTCCACACCTTCAATAATCTTCGGCGCAAGTTTTAAAATTAAATTTTTATCGATTGCTTGTCCATTTTGGGTCTGTTTCATAAACTCTTGGCCATCAAAGTCTGTAAAGCTTAATCTTGCTAGCATTTTATTATTATCAAAACCAAAATCCGATCCTGGTAATAACGCTACACCGGTCTCTTTTAAAATATTGCCACACATTTCTGACGATGTATTAAATTTTTTATTTAAAAATTCTGGCATAAGATAAAAGCCTCCTTGAGGTTTATTAATTAAAATCTTGTTTGATTTTAGATTTTCATAAACATAATTACCAACTGCTTTAAGAATATTTTTAGAACTATTTATATATTTGCTATGATCACTTGTATAAGCAGTAATAGCCGCATATTGAATTGGTGCACTGACAGCTGAAAAAGTTTCACTAGCTAAAATATTAATTGAATTTTTTAAAATATTTAAAGAATCTGGAACTATAAAATAACCCAATCTCCAACCACCTGCTCCACACCATTTACTTAAACCTGTGCTTATAATAGTTTTTTCAGGACAAAAACTAGAAATAGATTTGAAACCTTCCTCAAAGCTTAATTCAGAATAAATTTCATCTGATAAAATAATAAGATTATATTTTTTAGCAATTTCACTAATTTCTTCTAAATTTTTACAAATCTGCCCAGATGGATTATTTGGTGAATTCAAAAATAATAGATAATTTTTATTCTTATCTTTTAAAATAACCTCTTCAATTTCAGAGCTAGTAGGAAACCAATTGTTTTCTCTTTTTGTTTGAATTGATTGAATTTTATTTCTTCCAAGAATTGCTTGTGGAGCGTAAGAAACCCAACTTGGTGCTGGCAATATTATTTCTCCATCAAACAAAACATGTAGTAAAAACATTAATTCTTTTGAACCCGGACCTATAATTACATTTTCAGATTTATAATTATAATTTTTTTTAGCTGATGTATATTTTGCAATAGCCTCTCTTAGCTCATTAAGGCCTTGCATCGGTAAGTATTTATTTTGATAAGCGTTATTTTTTAACGCATTAACAATATCAGTTGGAATTTGAAACGGAGATTGGCCAAATCCAAATTTAAATATTTTTTCACCTTTATCCTCTAGCTTTCTAGAGGTTTCATTAATTTTTAAAGTAGAGGATGGCTCTAAACCTTTAACTATATTTTTTAACATTTAATAATTTAATTCCTTTAAATTTTTATACTGTTCTAAAACTTGCGGATTTGCTAGTGCTTCTTTATTTTTAATTTCGTTTCCTTCTATTGTGTTTTTTACAGCTAATTCAACTATTTTTCCATTTTTAGTTCTTGGAATATCATCGACTACTATAACTTTAGATGGAACATGTCTTGGAGATACATTTTTTCTAATTTGTATTTTAATTTTTTTTAACAAAACTTCATTAAATGCATATTTGGAATTTAAGACTATGAATAGAATAATTCTAACATCATTATCCCAAGCTTGACCAACAGCAATAGATTCTTTGACTTCTATAAACTTTTCTACTTCAGAATATATTTCAGCAGTTCCAAGCCTCACCCCTCCAGGGTTGAGTGTCGTATCTGATCTACCATGAATAATGAAACCGCCACTTTTTTTTATCTCAGCATAGTCACCATGATACCATGTATTTAAAAAATTATTAAAATATGCATTTTTAAATTTAATATCATTTTTATCATTCCAAAATTTTAAAGGCATTGAAGGGAAAGGGTTTTTACAAACTAACTCTCCTTTTTTATTTTTTAAAGATTTACCCTTCTCATTAAAAACATCAACATTCATGCCTAATCCTTTATTTTGTATTTCACCTAAAATTACCGGTTGGAATAAATTTCCTAAAACAAAACAAGAAACAATGTCTGTACCTCCAGATATAGAAGATAAATGAACATTTTTTTTTATGTTCTTGTAGACATACTTAAATCCATCATTTGATAATGGAGATCCGGTAGAACAAATTGTTCTTAATTTTGATAATTTATACTTATATTTTAAAGTAGGCTTAAATTTACGAAGAGCATCAACATATTTTGCACTAATACCAAATAAAGTAATTTTTTCTTTTTCAGCAATTTTTAATAATAAGTCTTCTTTTTTGTACATCGGTGATCCATCAAATAAAACAATAGACGCCTTAGAAGCTAAGACACTTACCAGCCAGTTCCACATCATCCATCCACAAGTGGTAAAATAAAAAACATTATCACCTTCTTTAATATCGCAATGGAGTTGATGCTCTTTTTTATGTTGAAGCAAAACTCCTCCACTCCTATGACATATACACTTTGGCTTTCCAGTAGTTCCACTTGAATATAAAATTGCAAGTTCTTGCTCAAAATTAAACTTGGGAAACAGAATTTTCTCAGGTTCTTGTTTGGTTAGTTCACTCCACCTAATTACTTTTACTTTTTTAGTTGTGCATTTATTGTCTAAGTATTTTTCCCCTGGGTAATTAACAATAATAACATACTTGATAGAAGGTATCTCTTTTAAAATTAAAGGAACTCTCTCTAAAACATTTATTGTTTTTCCATTATAAAAATATTTATCTACTACAAATAAAACTTTAGGCTTGATTTGTGAAAAACGTTCTACTACACCTTTGACACCAAAATCTGGTGAACAAGACGACCATATTGATCCTAATAAAGAAGAGGCTATAAATGCTTCAACTGCCTCAATAGAATTGGGTAAATATGCTGCAACTCTATCTCTTTTTTTAATCTTAATATCTTTTAAAAATTTAGATATTTTACTCACGTTAATGTTTAGCTCATGCCAGCTTCTTTCTTCGCGAAAACCATTCTCGCTAATAAATGTTATTGCTTTATCTTTATTATTTTTTGAAAGTAAATTTTCTGCAAAATTTAACTTTGAATTTGGTAAAAATTTATTTTTATAGAATGTTTTTGATTTTTTCATTCTTAATTTACTCTTAAATCCTTTGATTTCTGAAAAATCCCAAACAGAACTCCAAAAATTACCAGGGTTTTTAATGCTCCATTTTAAAATATTTTCATATTTTTGATTAAAGTTTTTTTTGAATTTTTTTGAAATAAATTGCTCATAATTCGATAGCAGAGAATTTTTTTTCTGATCAGATGATGCTTCCCACAATTTTTGTTTCATAATTTTACTACAAAATACTAATACAGAATTATTTTTAATTATGTTAACCTAATAACTAAATAAATGATAAATGAGAACTTTTTCCTCTACGATTCGGTCATGTTTTAGTCTATTTTTGTTCTTTATGAGTAACAACATGTGGTGGAATAAAAATTAAAGGTACCATTAATAGAAATGTCTAAAAATAAAATTACAGCTGTTCTTGGTCCAACAAATACTGGAAAAACCTACCTTGCAATAGAAACTATGCTTTCCTTTGATTCGGGCATGATTGGTTTTCCTCTGAGACTGCTTGCGCGTGAGGTATATGACAAAATTATTAAAAAAATAAGTGTAGATAAAGTTGCCTTAATTACTGGTGAAGAAAAAATAATTCCTGCAAATGCAAAATATTTTCTTTGTACTGTTGAGTCTATGCCAATCAATAAACATTTAGATTTTGTTGGGATAGATGAAATACAAATGTGTGCGGATCATGAAAGAGGCCATATTTTTACTGATAGATTATTAAACCTTCGAGGAGAAAAATTAACAATGCTTATGGGCTCAAGCACTATTAAAAATATAATAAATAAGCTAGATGAGGATACTGAATTTATAGACAGAGAAAGACTTTCTAAACTTTCCTATGTAGGCTATAAAAAAATTTCACGGATAAATAGAAAAACAGTAATAATAGCTTTTTCAACAGAAGAAGTTTATGCAATTGCTGAACTTGTTAGAAGACAAAAGGGTGGAGCAGCTATTGTTATGGGTTCATTGAGTCCTAAAACAAGAAATGCCCAAGTTCAATTATTTCAGTCTGGAGATGTTGATTTTCTTGTTGCAACTGATGCAATTGGAATGGGAATTAATATGGATTTAGAAAATGTTTTTTTTTCAAATTTAAAAAAATTTGATGGAAGAAAGTTAAGACGTCTTAACATGTCTGAAATTGGACAAATTGCTGGAAGAGCTGGTAGATATTTAAATGATGGAAATTTTGGAATTACTGGTGATTGCAAAGAAATTTCAGCAGAAGAAATTGAGCTACTTGAAAATCATAAATTTGAAAAAATTCAAATGCTTTTTTGGAGAAATTCTAATTTAAATTTTAATAACTCTTTGAGCTTAATTAAATCACTTGAAGAAAAACCTAATAGAAATTGGTTAAGAAAAATACATGAGTGTGGAGATGAAAAACTTTTAAAATATTTTTTAAAAGACATGGAAGGTCATAATATTAAAAATAACCAAGAAACATTAGAATTGCTTTGGGAATGTTGTCAAATTCCTGATTTTGTAAAAAAAACTTATGGCAACCATCTTGAGGTGGTTAGTAAAGTTTTTAGTTTTTTAAATGGTAAAGAAGGCAAAATTACCAGTAATTATATGAGGTTGCAGTTAATAAAGTTAGATAAATTAGAGGGAAATGTTGATTCTTTATCAAATAGAATTGCAAATGTAAGAACTTGGTCATATGTTTCAAATAAAATTAATTGGGTTGAAAGTCAAAGTTATTGGATTGAAAAAACAAAATTATTAGAAGATAGGTTGTCTGATAGGCTACATGAAGAGCTTACTAAAACATTTATCGACAAAAGAGCCAGTGTGCTTGCAAGAGGATTAAAACAAGATATGGAATTCAAAACTCAGATAATGGAAGATGACAAAGTAATAATTGATGAACAGTTTATTGGTGATTTAAAAGGTTTGAGATTTGAGATGGACTTAAAAGCTGGTGCACTTGAAACTGATATCAAATCATTAAAAAAAGCAGCAAGACAAACGGTAGGTCCGGAACTACAAAAAAGAATTCAATCTATTATAGATACAAAATTAATAGAAATTAAAGATGATTTTAAAATTTATTGGAAAAATTTTCCGATTGCTAAATTAATCCCTGGTAAGGACTATCTAAACCCAGACATATTTTTAATAGTAGATGATATTTTAGAAAATGATGATAAACAAAAATTATCAGAATTTATTGAAAAATGGATTAAGGAAAGAATAAATCTAGTATTAAAAAGTCTGATTGATTTAAAAAATTTAAAGGAAAGCAATTCATCAATTAAAGCTTTAGCCTATCAATTATATGAAAATAATGGTGTGATTAAAAGAGAAGTAGTGACTGAATATTTAAAAAAACTTGGTCAAGATGAGAGGAAAACTTTAAGAGATTTAGGCGTAAAATTTGGTAGATATCATATTTTTTTATTTAGACTGTTGAAGCCTGAAGCTGTTTCCTTAAGAACCTTGCTGTGGAAAAACTTTAATCAAAAAAACTTTGATCTAACTCCTCCTACTTTTGGCTTAAATTTCTTAGATGATAAAAATATAAAAAATAAAAACTTTATGCTTCTTTGTGGCTTTGAAAATTTCGGAAATTATTTTGTTAGAATAGATATTTTGGAAAGATTGTTTGTACAAATCATAAATTCTGACCCCGAAAAAGGTAAAGAAATCAAACTCGTTCCTGGGATGCTTAATTTATTAGGATGTAGCAAGGAAAACTTTAAAAAATTGATTGAAAAAATGAATTATAAAATATTAGAAAAAGATAAGGATATTTATTTTAAATATAGTCCACAGAAACAAATTAAAAAAAACTTTAAAAAGACAACTCCTTTAAACAACCCATTCGAAGTATTAAAAAATTTAAATTTAAATTAATGATCAGTTTTTTTAAAAATAAAAAAAAAGATAAAGTAAATGATAATAAATTTTATTATAATATTGCAGCTCTATTAATCCATGCAGCAAAAATTGATGAAAATTATGAGGAGAAAGAGAAAGAAATCATTAAAAGAACTTTAATCAGATTGGGGCTAGAAATCTCAGATGTAGATAGTTTAATTTCAGAAGCAGCAACTATTGAAGAAAATTCAAATCAAATATTAGGTTTCACAAGAGAGGTTAAAAATGCCCCTCTGTCAGATAAGATAAAAATTGTTGAATCTTTATGGGAAATTATTTATTCAAATGACAATGCAGATATATATGAGACAAATTTGATGAGAAGACTTGCTGGTTTATTATATATAGATACAAAAACTATGGGTGACTTAAAAGAAAAAGTAAAAAGAGAATTAAAAAAATGACATACATTGTTAATGACAAATGTATTAAATGTAAATTAATGGACTGTGTAGAAGTTTGTCCAGTTGATTGTTTTTATGAGGGCAAAAATATGCTTGTAATTAAACCGGAGGAGTGTATAGATTGTGGCGTTTGCGAGCCAGAATGTCCAGTTGATGCTATAGTAGCAGATACAGAGTCTGGAAGCGAAAAATGGCTTGAATTAAATACTAAGTATTCTGAAATCTGGCCAAATATAACTGTTAAAAAAGATCCTCCCGAGGACAACGAAAAATATAAAAATGAAGAAAACAAGTACGACAAATATTTTAGCGAAAATCTTTAAAAAAACACCTGAAAAAAAAGCAAAAAAAAAGACTGTAGCTAAGGTAAATAAAAAACCTACCCCTCCAAAAGTAGCTAAAAAAAATATTCTTGTTAAAAAATCTAAAGTAGCAAAACAAACTACAGCAAAAGTTAAAAAAAATTTAAAAACTGTTACTACAAAGAATGCTCCACTAAAAGTAGAAGAAAAAAAAGATAATTTGAGAATTTCTAAAAGTAATGAAGTTAAACCTGAAATTAAAAAAGTAAAGAAACAGGAAACAGAGAAAAAAGAATACAAGGTTAAAGACTATGTTGTTTATCCAAAGCATGGTGTTGGACAAATTACCGAATTCAAAAAAATTAATATTGGTGGTATTGATGTTGAAACATATGTACTTAAGTTTGAAAAAGATAAAGCTAATGGAATGGTTCCAGTAAACAAACAGTCTCATCTTAGACCGTTGGCAACTATTAATCAGGTTAATAAATGTATAACTATTTTAAAAAGTAAACCAAAAATTAAAAGATCAATGTGGAGTAGAAGAGCACAAGAGTATGAGTCTAAAATATCTTCAGGTAAAATTTACGAGCTTGCTGAAGTTGTTAGGGATTTAAACAAAGGTGATGATCTCATGGTTGATCAGTCTTACAGTGAAAGACAACTTTTTGAGAAAGCCTATGAAAGAATCTTATCAGAATTCCAAATAGTAATGGGAGTGTCATTAGAAGATACACAAAAAAAATTAGATAAAGCATTAAAGAGAAACCTGGAGGGGCAAGCAAAAGCTACTGTCGCTCCTACCAAGCTTGTAGAGACAGAAACATCTGAAGCTGAGCCAATTACTGATACTGAAGACTAAAAATTAGGCAAAAAAAAACGCCTCTCACACAAAATTTTATGAGAAGCGTTTTTTGAAAAGATTAAGATACTATCTTTTTCTTTTCTTAGCTTTTTTAGCTTTTTTAGCTTTTTTCTTAGTTTTCTTTGCAGCTTTTTTTGCTTTTTTCTTTGTAGCCATCTTTAGCTCCCTGTTTAAGTTAAACGAATCAAAGTGATTCGTTGTTAACTTATTTTTATTTTTTTATACAAGTGATGTCAAATCTTTAATTAAAGAACAATTTAATGTTTTTTTTTCTATAATAGTTTTTTTTCTTTATATTTTATTAAGTAAAAAAAGTTATATTTTATGCGACTTATAATCTGCTTAAAAATAAAATTAAAAAAGTTTTTCAAATTCTTTTTTATAATCTTTTATAATTTTATATCTTTTTAATTTTAAAGTAGGCGTCATCATGTTATTTTCAATTGTAAATTGATCTTTAATTATAAAAAACTTTTTTATTTTTTCTATATTGGATAAATTTTTATTTATTTTGTCTATCTCTTGTTGAATTTGCTCTTGGGTAATATTTTTATATTTCTGGCTTAAAACTATTAGGCTAACTAAGTATGGTTTGTTATCACCATAAACTAAGCTTTGCTCAATAAAATCATTTTTATTTAGATCATTCTCAATTTTAATTGGTGAAATATTATCTCCGCCAGGAGTTATTATTATGTCTTTTTTTCTATCTGTTATTTTTAAAAATTCTCCATCAAATTCTCCAATATCACCAGTATACAACCATCCATTTTTTAAAACTTTTTTTGTTTCTTCATCATTTTTCCAATAACCAAGCATAACGTTTTCTCCTTTAACAAGTATTTCACCATCATCTGCAATTTTAACTGAATTTCCCTTAAATGGCTTCCCGACTGTCTCAACTTTAATTTCATCTATGGAGTTACAACTTACCACTGGAGATGCTTCGCTTAAACCATACCCTTGCAATGTTGGTAGTCCAATAGCATTTAAAAATGAACCTACTTCTTTATCTAAAGCTCCACCTCCAGAAATAAATGCCTTTAAGCTCCCTCCAAATTGATTTTTAATTTTTTTTCTTACCAACTTTTCGCATATCCAATTAATGAAATTTTCTATTAGTGAAAGTTTTTTTTTATCTAATTTTTTTCTGCCTAAATTAACTGTTTGATTAATTAATAATTTTTTTAACCCTTTGGCTTTATCAAATGTTGTATTAATTTTTTGGTATAAATTTTGATAAAACCTTGGTACTGCAGTCATTATTTCTGGCGAACAATCGCCCATATTTTGAATTAATTTCTCTATGCTTTCAGCATAAAATACTCTCGCTGCAACTACTATTTGTACAAACTGAACAGTGTGTTCGTATGAGTGTGAAAGTGGAAGCCAAGTCAAAAACTTTGGTTTATTTGAAATAAATGTTTTTAGCAAATCATAAGCACCTTCGCAGTTATTTAGAATCCCTCCATGACTTAACATGACACCTTTTGGATTTCCCTGAGTTCCAGAAGTATAGATTATGCAAGCAACATCCTTTCTTTGAATTTTTAAATCAAAAAAATTTAAATAATTACAGTTCTCTTTCTTAAATATTTCATTAGTTTTTAAATATAATTCTTTATTAAAATTATCAATATGCTCGAAAAAAATTATTTTTTTAATAAATTTTTTGTTAGGAATAATATTTCTAATCTTTTCAAATTGTGTTTTGTCTGAAATAATGAGAATTGCTGGAGTGCAGTCATCGATTATGTATTCATAGTCTCTTTCTGAGTAGGTTGTGTAGGCAGGAACTGTTATCCCCCCGGAAAGCATGATAGAAAGGTCAGCTATCATCCACTCAGGTCTATTTTCAGATATTAACAAGCATCTATCACCCTTTTTAATATATTTTGATACCTCTTCTGATAATTTATTGATATTAAAATAAACATCTTCCCATGAATATTTTTTTTTAGGTTCTTTTAAGGATTGTAAAAAAATACTTTCTTTATCCTGTCTTTGATATTGATCATAAAATAACTCTAATAAATTATTAATTTTGTTTATTTGCATACAATATTGGTGGGCGAAGAGAGAATCGAACTCTCACTTCTTGCAAAACACGATTTTGAGTCGTGCGCGTCTACCAGTTCCGCCATTCGCCCTAATTTTTCATTATTATAACTATTAAATTAAATAGTATAAGAACTTAATTTATATTAAAACCAAAAAATGTTTAATGAATTATATCAAAAATCTTTAGACTTAGCTGCTCACAAGCGTTCAAAAATATTTTTAGCAATTGTGTCTTTTGTGGAAAGTTCTTTTTTTCCTATTCCGCCTGACGTTATGATTGTACCAATGGTTGTTGCAAAGAAAAATGATTATCTAAAGATTTTTACAATCGCTACACTTTTCTCTACTCTAGGTGGAGCATTGGGCTACTTTATTGGTTCATATTTTTTAGATTTTGCAATGACTGTAATAAGTTTTTATAGTTATGAAGATAAAGTTCTTAGTCTTAAAGATAATCTAACAAAGGATACTGGATTTTATATTTGGTTGGCTACTTTATTTCTTGCTGGGTTTACACCGTTACCGTTTAAAGTTTTTACAATAACTAGTGGTATGATTGGTTTTAACTTATTCATATTTCTTATTATTTGCCTATTTTCTAGAGGTTTAAGATTCTTTATTGTTTCTTATCTATCATTTAAATTTGGCGATACATTTAATAAATTCATGAAAACAAAAGTTGCAATTTGGTTTACAATTTTAGGAATTTTAATTGTTATAATTTTTAGTGTGATATATTTTACTATTAAATAATATGTCTCAAATTAAAAATAAAATAACATTAAACTTAATTCTTTTATTTAATATTCTTGCTATCATAGCGGCATATTTTATTCAGTATGTATTGGGTCATCAACCCTGCAATTTGTGTTTAATTGAACGAATACCTTATATTTTCTCCATAATAATTATTTTAGTTTGTTTATTTTCTCAAAAATTTGAAAAAGTTTTTTTAATAATTTTAAGTTTAACATTTTTTACTGCAACTTTATTATCCTTTTACCATTTTGGAATTGAGCAAGGATTTATTAAGGAATCCTTAGTTTGCGATTTAAATAATCCAGACAATGAACTAACTAAAGAAGCTCTTTTGAATCAACTAAAAGCGTTGCCTGTGAGCTGTAAGGATGTAACTTTTAAAATTTTTGGTTTATCCCTTGCGACTTTTAATATTTTTATCAATTTGATATTGAGTGTTATAACAACAAAACTTTTTTTAACTTATGAAAAAAACAGATAAAAACAAAGTAAAAGAATTTATTAGAGTTGATCATGCTGGAGAACGTGGTGCAATTAAAATTTATGAAGGTCAGCTATTAGCTCTCAACACATTTGTAAAAGATGATAATTTAAAGAAAAAAATTGAAGAAATGAAAATTCATGAGAAGGAACATTGTGAATATTTTGAAAATGAAATCAAAAAAAGAAATATCAAGCCTACAAAATTTTTACCTTTATGGGATATTCTTGGTGTAGGACTAGGATTTGGTTCAACTATATTGGGGAAAAAAGCAGCTATGCTTTGTACTGCTTCAGTTGAAGAAGTTATAGACGAACATTATTCAAATCAAATTAAAGAGCTAAAGAATGATGAAAAAAAATTGAAAGAAAAAATTATTAAATTTAGAGAAGACGAATTGCTCCATAAAGATATAGCTTATGCAGAAGGGGCAACAAAAAAGGGTATGTACTCAATTTTGGATAAAATAATTAAAACAGGCTCAAAAATTGCAATAAATATATCTGAAAAGATATAATTAGGCTTCCAACTCAACATCCCAGTACAAATAATCCATCCAACTCTTGTGAAGAAAATTTGGTGGAAAGTGTTTGCCATTTTTATGCAGTTCTTCAGTGGTGGGCTGAAAAGGATCCCGATTGAGCGTCATATCTGAATTTTTTAACAATCTACCACCTTTTTTTACATTGCATGAAGAGCAAGCAGTCACAACATTATCCCAATTTGTTTGTCCTCCTCTAAATCTTGGCAGTAAATGATCAAATGTTAACTCTTGGTTGCTCCCACAATATTGGCATAAGAACTTGTCTCTTAAAAAAACATTAAACCTTGTAAAACTTGGATTAGATTGGGGTTTTATAAAACTTTTTAAAGCAATTACACTTGGTAACTTCATTTTAAATGACGGGCTTCTAATAATTCTATCATAATTACTTACTATAATTACTCTGTCTAAAAAAACAGATTTCACTGAGTCTTGCCAGCTCCATAAAGAAAGTGGATAGTAACTCAATGGTCTATAGTCAGCATTCAAGACTAATGCAGGACATTTTTCTAAAGAAAGATTTTGATTAGCAAAGAACATTAACAAAATTCTAACTGAAAAAAATTGTTTTATCAATAAATAGAATTCTATTAAATTTGAAAGTTATTTTTTATATAATCTAATGCTGCGCTTGAAGCTTCAACTGGAATATGATGTCCACAATTTTTTATTATTTTTGTTACAATTTCAATATCATTTCGAATTAAAAAATCCTTAGCTTCTAATAAAAAAGTTGGTGGAACAACTTCATCTTTATCTCCATGTAATAAAAGCATTTTTGTTGAAGATATTTTTCTTTTAATAAGGTCTTCCTGATTTATTATTTTTCCAGAAAAACCAACAATACAGTTGTAATTTTTACTGCTTGTTAGTCCTAGATTTATAGACATCATACACCCTTGACTAAAGCCTGATAAACAAATTTGTGAATTTTTTAAATCATATTCATTTTTAACTTCTTCAATAAATTGTTTAAGTTTTATTTCAGCTTTTTTAGACTGTGCTAAAATATATTCCGGATCATCTCTGGTTAAGTCAAACCATTGGTAACCAACTGGATTAATTTCACATTTTTCATGTCCGTTTGGACATAAAAAAACAGCATTAGGTAAGAATCTTTTCCAATTTAAGGTTAACATACTTATATCTTTTCCGTCTCCACCATATCCATGAAGTAAAATAATTGCACACTTAATTGCTATATTTTTTTCTGGTTTTATAATTGTAGTTGTTAGACAAAATGTCATAGATGTTTTATTATGTTTTTTTATTTAAAAAATATACTACAGTATAATTATGATTTCTGGAACCTTAGTAAAAATTCTTGGTATAGTACTTTTAATAGTTGTTGCTGTTGTATTAATTTTAGGAATTGGAACTCTATTTAAAGGTGGAGAGACTAGTAAAAAATATTCAAATAAACTAATGCAGTACAGAGTGCTTTTTCAATTTATAGCTATAATTGTTTTAGTTTGTTTTGCTTATTTTTTTAAAAATTAATTATAAAGCTTTAACCAATTAATAAATTCTTCATCATTAAAATCAATAGATCCCATAATCCGGACAAATTCTTTTCCTTTTTTATTAAATATAATAGTTGTAGGAACTCCTCTTAAAGAAAATTTCTTTGCCAAGGTAATAGGTGCATCAAAATAAATTTCTAAATTCTTAATATTTAGTTCTTTAAAAAAAGATTCAGTTTTGGATACATCTTCTTGACCAATATTTATTGGGAAGATTTTTAGGTTATTTAATTTAGTATTTGATTGAAGATCATCTAAAGATGGCATCTCATCTCTACAAGGAGCACACCACGTTGCCCAAAAATTTAATATCACCAGTTTTCCTTTAAAATCATCTAAATTAACGTTTTTTTGATTTATATCCTTAAAGATTACCTCTTCATATATTTTTGGATTTTTTATTAAAATTAAATTTTTTAAGTCAGGTTTTTCTAAGGCATAACTGAAATTGGTAGTTATTAGATAAATAAATATTATTAATAATTTCATACTAAATATGTATAATTAGTTATCATGGTAAAAAATAAAAACAATAACGCAATATGGGGCTCAAGAATAAAAAAAGATGCCTCCACATTGTTTCAAAAAGTGGGTAATTCAATAGATATAGATAAAAAACTTTTTAAAGAAGATATTTTGGGATCAACCGCACATGTTGAAATGTTATTTAAACAGAAAATTATTTCTTTTAAAATTAAAAATAAAATAATTTATGGACTAAACAAAATCGAAAAAGAAATTTTAAAAAATAAATTTGAATATAATAAGAAGTATGAAGATATTCATATGAATATCGAAAAAAGATTATTTCAAATTATAGGTGAAGAAGCAGGATATGTTCACACTGCAAGATCTAGAAATGATCAAGTGATTACTGATTTTAAAATGTGGACTATGTCAGCTACTAAACAGATTAATAAAAGCTTAGATAATATTATAAAAACGATCATTAAAATTTCTGAAAAGAATATTGAAACAATAATGCCTGGATTTACACATTTAAAAAATGCTCAAGCAGTATCATTTGCTCATTATTTAATGTCTTATGTGGAGATGTTTAGTAGAGATAAAAAGCGATTTTCATATAACCTAGAAAGTTTATCCGAATGTCCTCTTGGTGTTGCAGCATTAACTGGAACTTCTTTTAATATTGATAGAAATTTTACTTCAAAAAAACTAGGCTTTAAAAAACCAACAAATAACTCAATAGATACTGTTGCTGACAGAGATTTTGTTCTAGACTTTTTATATAGCGCATCAGTATGCTCTATGCACATTTCAAGAATTGCGGAGGAGTTAATTATTTGGAATTCAGATGCTTTTAATTTGATTACTCTTTCAGACAAAGTCGTTACGGGATCTTCTATAATGCCTCAAAAGAAAAACCCTGATTTATTAGAATATCTAAGAGGAAAAACTGGCACAACTTATGGAAATTTATTTGCAATGTTAACGATACTTAAGGGTTTGCCAATATCTTATTTCAAAGATTTACAGGATGATAAGGAGATATTATTTAAATCTAACGAAACTCTTAACAACTGTATTTCAATTCTTAACGAGGTTTTAAAAAACTTGAGGCCTAATAAAAAACAAATGTTAGACCTTGCAAATTTTGGTTATATTACAGCTACAGATTTAGCTGATTATCTTGTTAAAAACCATTCAATGCCATTTAGAAAGGCATATCAAACGACAGCCATGATTGTTAATTTTGCAGAAAAGAAAAAAAAGAAATTAAATGAGCTTAGCATTGAGGAGTTAAAAAAAATTGAGCCCAAACTAACAGCTGAAGTATTAAAGGTATTTAATGTAAAAAACTCAGTAAATTCAAAAAGATCTTATGGTGGAACATCTTTTGATAATATTAAAAAAATGATAATAAAATATAAAAAAGCATAAAATGATAAAAAAGTTAATTTTAATTTCTACATTTTGTATTTTGTTATTCTCATGTGGCAAAAAAGGAGAACCAAAATATGACGGAAATGAACAAACCTTCCCAAAATCTTACTGATTAATGAAATACATTAATAAAAACTTAATAATTGAAAAAGTTAAAGTTGAGAATTTAGTTAAAAAATTTGGCACTCCCACATATTGCTACTCATATGAGCAATTAAAAAAAAATATAAGCCATTTTAAAAAAAGCTTCAGCTCTTTTGCACCACTAGTTTGCTTCGCTATTAAATCTAATACAAATGTAAAGCTAATTAGAGAAATTAGAAAATTTGGATTGGGTGCAGATGTGGTTTCAATGGGAGAATTGATGATGGCGCTTAAGGCTGGAATAGATCCAAAAAAAATAGTTTTTTCAGGGGTTGGAAAAACATCAAATGAAATAAGCTATGCAATTGATAAAAAAATTTTATTAATAAATGCAGAGTCTAAAAGTGAGATTAATGAAATTGAAAAAATTGCTAAATTTAAAAAAAAAATCATAAATATTGGCATTAGATTAAATCCAAATACAGATGCGAAAACATTAAAACAAATTTCAACTGGTAAAAAAGAAAATAAATTTGGTGTAGATAAAAAAACATTTTTTGATCTTGTTAATTATTCTAAATTTTCAAAGAATATTAATCTTAAATGTTTAAGCGTTCATATAGGAAGTCAAATTTTAGATCATAAACCATATGAAAAAATGCTTAAGGTGTTGGATAAGATTATCAAAAAAAGTAATTACAAATTCGAGTTCATTGACCTAGGTGGTGGTATGGGAATATCTTATGAAAAAAATAATAAAAAACTTAATTATCAAAAATATAATATCGCCATAAAGAAATTTTTAAAAAATCATAACTCTAAAATCATATTTGAACCTGGTAGATCAATAGTTGGAAACATAGGCACACTCATTTCAAAAGTTATTTATATAAAAGAGAATGAAAAAAAAGACTTTATTATATTGGATGCTGCAATGAATGACCTTATGAGGCCAGCATTATATGGCGCAAAACACAGAACTTTACCTGTAATAAAAACAAATCAAACCTCAAAAAAAGTTTATGAATTTGTTGGACCAATTTGTGAAAGCACTGACAAATTTACAACTTTAAAAAAATTCCAAAAACTAAAAGAAAAAGACCTAGTAGTTATGTGCGATGTTGGGGCTTATGGAATGTCATTAAGTTCAAACTATAATGTTAGGCCAAAACCAGCTGAGATATTAATCAAGGGTTCTAAAATTAATATCATTAAAAAAAGACAAAACCTAAAAGAGCTAATTTAGTTTTTGATAAAAATGATAAGAAACTTTTTATTTTCACTATTTTTTTTTACTGGTATTGTTTTTATTTCCTTAATATTCCTTCCAGCAATTTTTTTACCTAAAAAGATAGTTTTATTTGGTGGAAAAATTATGGGTTATTGGACTTCTTTTTGTTTACAAATTTTTTTATCAACTAAAATAATAATTAAAGGTAAGGAAAATATAATTGAAAATAGAAAGTTTTTTATAGCATCATCTCACCAATCAATGTTTGAAACTTTTTTTTTACAGACAATTTTTAATTCTCCAGTTTTTATTCTTAAAAAAGAATTACTAACCATACCTATATTTGGCTGGTACCTTAAAAAAATTGGTTCAATACCGATTAAAAGAAATAAGGTATCAAAAGAAAATCTTGGTTTTTTTAATGATATATCAAAAAAAATAAATGCATCAGAGAGACCTATAATAATTTTTCCACAAGGTACAAGATTACCACCTGAAGATAGAACACCTTTTAAGAAAGGTTCCAGCAGAATCTATGAGGAATTAAAAATTTCATGCCAACCAGTAGCAATTAACTCTGGGAAAACCTGGCCAAAAAAAGGTTCAAAAAAAATTAATACAATTTTAACTATTTCAATTTTAAAATCTATTGAGCCTGGATTAGAAAAAAAAGTTTTCTTAAGAAAATTAGAGAATGTTATTTATTCTGAACTAGATGTTTTAAATTAGCCCTTCATAGGCATTACAACAAAAATACTATCGAAGTCACCCGGATCTTTAATTAAAGCTGGAGAACCAGTGTCATTAAAAAAGATTTCAATTTTGTCCCCATCAAGTTGTGAGGCAACGTCAATCAAATATCTAGAATTAAAACTAATTTCCAAATCATGCTCAAATTTTACGCTTAGACTTTCCTTTCCATCACCACTGTTAGTGTTGTTAACTGATAAATTTAAAACATCTTTTGACAAATTAAATTTTACTCCGTCTTTTTTATCTAATGAAACTGAAGCAACCCTGTCAACAGAGTCCAAAAATAACTTTAGATCTATTTCTAATTTTTTTTGGTTATTTTTTGGTATCACTTGAATATAATTAGGAAATTTTCCATCAATTAGCTTAGAGATTAAAATACTATTGTTAAGTTCAAATTTAATTTTAGATTTAACATTTGAAATTTTTACATCTCCATCATAACTCTCTAGCAAAGAGCATAATTGAAATATTGTTTTTTTAGGCAATATAATTGGTTCAAAATCTACCTTCTTATCTAATCTTATTTTGGATATAGACATTCTATGACTATCTGTTGCCGCTGCTGTTAAAAAAATTTTATCTTCAATTTCAGTTTGATGAAAAAAAATTCCACTTAAATAATGTCTTGTTTCATCACTAGACACTGAAAATTTACATTTATTTAGTAATTTTAATAATTGCTTAGACTTTATAGAGAATTCATTTTGATTAAAGTTTTCATCTGTTAATGGAAATTCAGATGCACTAATACAATTTAAATTAAAGACAGATTTCTCTGATTCAACTTGAAGCTTACTAACATCTGTTAAAGATAGATTAATTTTTTTTCCTGAAGAGAACTTTCTTATAATATCATACATGATTGATGAAGTTGTAGTTGTATTTCCCTCTTCAATAACCTCTACATTATTAATTTGATGGATGAATATTAAATCTAAATCTGTTGCAGTAATTGTTAAATTTGAATTACTAGCAGTTAATAAAACATTTGATAAAATTGGTAGCGTACTTCTTTTTTCTATTACACCCTGGCAATAATTCAGTGCCTGTTGTAAATCTTGCTGGTTAACATTAAATTTCATTTTCTTTAGTATATAGTATCTGATTTTTTAAGTTATTAATATTGTTGGTCATTTCTGGATCTTTTTCCTTCAATTTTTCAATTGTTTTAACAGAATGTATGATTGTTGTATGATCTCGATTAGAAAATTCCCTACCTATTTCTGGTAAAGATTTAGAAGTTAGTATCTTAGTTAAATAAATCGCAGTCTGCCTTGGTCTGACTAGATATCTTGATCTTCTTGAAGATAGCATCTCATTTTTACTTATTTTAAAGAATTTACAAACAGTAGATTGGATTAAATCAATTGTTACTTTATTTTCACCTATATTGAGTAAGTCTTTTAAAACAACTTTAACCTCAGATAAATTTGGAACTTTGTTGTATATCCTTGAAAAAGAAACAACTCTATTAATTGCACCAACTAGCTCTCTGATGCTTGTTGTAATTTCAGTACTAATAAATTTTTGTATTTCTTCAGAAATATTTATTTGATTAGAGTAAAAAACATTGAGCTCTTCAGTTTTTTGTTTAACAATTTTAATTCTAAGTTCACAATCTGGTTTTTGAATATCAACAACTAAACCACCTGCAAATCTTGATTTAATTCTATCTTGAATTCTAGATAGTTTGTTTGGAGCTCTGTCTGCAGAAATTATTACTTGTGAGCCTTTATCGAGCAATGCATTAAATGTATGAAAAAACTCCTCCTGCATTGCTTCCTTACCATTCATGAACTGAATATCATCAATTAACAAAATATCTGTATTTCTAAAATATTCTTTAAATTTTACCATATCATTAGATTTAATAGACTTAACAAATTGATACATAAATCTTTCAGCAGAAATAAACATCACTTTATTTTTGTCTTTTAATGAAAGGCCAATAGAATTTAATAAATGAGTTTTACCCATTCCAACACCTCCATAGATATAAAGTGGGTTATAGTGTGAAATATTTTCTGAAACTTTTAGCGATGCTTCGTATGCTAATTTATTACTTGCACCAGTTATAAAATTATCAAACCTTTTGTTAGGGTCAATTCTGTTATATTGTAAGTATGTATCTTTAATGAAGGATACGTTTTCATTATTTGCACTTGATTGAAGGTTATTTTCAACATCATTATCAATACTTTTTTCAACAATCTTAAACTCTATTCTTGTTAAATCTTTTTTATACATTTTAACAACTTGTAAGATTTGATCTAAGTATCTTGAGGTAATCCAGTCTCTTATAAATCTAGTGGAAACAGACAGTAAGATATAATTATTCATCTCTTCAACAAAGTCTATTTTTTGAAGCCAACTTTCATATATATCACTGCCAAGTTTACTCTTCATATCTTTTTGAATCAGGGACCAATCTAGAGTTTCAGAAGAGGTATTTTTTAAATTTTGTGTTGTATTATTGATAGACAT